>NZ_JBVTQY010000016.1:0-101133 GCF_055755215.1 Planctobacterium sp. R6 | reverse complement strand
TCAAAACCCCACCTGAAAAAACGAAATCGCAGTTCATCCCAACCAAAGCGATGCGAAAGAACTTACGAAAAAAATCGTGATCGCAGCCTTCGGCTGCTTAAAAAAAGAAACCCCCGCTAAAAAGCGGGGGTTTATCATCAATCTGGGATGGCAGTGCCATCCTTTTTGCGTTTTAGGGGTTGCTTTCCTGGGCTATTTCAAACCGTTGTTGATGTCTGCCACATCTTGCTCAGTCAGTGTACCGGCAGCCTGTTTCAGGCTCAGTATACTGGTAATGTAGCCATAGCGGGCGCCAGCAAGATTACGTTTTGCATCGTACAGGTTACGTGTACTTTGCAGCACGTCAACAATAGTACGGGTACCTACCTCAAAGCCCGCCTCGGTGGCTTTCAAAGCGCTTTCGGCAGAAACCACTGCCTGATTCAACGCTTTAATGCGAGAAATAGCGGCGGTGACGTCGAAATAGTTTGAGCGCACATTGCGCACCACGGAACGATATACCCGTTCGCGATCTTCGCTGGTGGCAATAAATTCATGGCGTGCGGTGTCAACCGCTGCAGAGGTACCGCCACCTGAGTAAATAGGGACGTTGACGGTCAGTTCTACATAGCTGGTATTAAACCGGCCATCAGAAGTACCTGTGTTACTGGCATCTGCAGATTGGCCGTCAGTGTCATTGGAGTTGTACTGGCCCCGTAAACCCACCGTTGGGTAATGACCATTTTTGGCAATATCGATATCTTCTTTGGCAATATCAACACCGATTTTCGACGCCAACAACTGTAGATTGCGATCTTCGGCCTGACTAACCCAGGCGTTAATGTCGGCCGGGGCCGGCATACTGGCGCTGAAAGTATCCGTGTTCAGCGGATCGATGGACGCGTGGTAATTGTTTGTGATTTCTCTAAGCGCTTCTAAGGTAATTTCGACGTTGTTTTGGGCACTGATCTCACTGGCAACCGCAGTATCAAACTGTGCCTGCGCTTCGTGAACATCGGTAATGGCCGTTAATCCCACTTCAAAACGTTGTTTGGTTTGTTCTAACTGGCGTTCGATGGCGCGTTTTTCTGCTTTGGCGAACTCTAAGTCATCCTGTGCCTGCAGCACATTGAAATAGGCCGTTACTGTGCGAACAATGAGATCTTGCTTGGCAAAGCCATAGTTGGCATCGGCCCGTGAGGCGACCAGTTCTGCGCGATCCAGGTTTTTCCAGTTTGAGTAATCCCAAATCGATTGGGTAAAGTTCACTGCAACATCGTTGGTTTCACGATGGTTGTCACCATTGGTTCTGGAAGCGCTTAATTCCAGACTGATCTGAGGCAGCAAACTGGCTCTGTTTTGATTAATGCCAGAATAAGCGGCGTCCTTATTTGCAAGCGATTGCAGGGTGGCCGGGTCGTTCTGTAAAGCTTGTTGGTAGACTTGTAACAAATCTTCGGCGCTGGCAGTGCCGACAAGTCCTATTCCCATCATGATGGACAAGAGTGTTTTTTTCATGTGCGTTCCTATTTATTGCGCAGCAAGTATTGGCTGCAGACGTAGTCCAATTCCCGTTTACCGGAGCTATCTGTCACCCAAAATTCAACAGAACAGGCAAAGCAACCCCTATTATTTTTCTGGCTGGCAGTTTACTTAACCTTCAGCCAAACCCCAACTGCTTTGCAGTAACAGTGTTTTAGCAAGTGTAACAGAATATTTTCGTCTGTAACCTTTGTCCCGTGTTAGTCTCTGCCACTTCCAGGCTAAAAACGAGGAGGTTTTTTTGACTAACTGGCACCGGTTTTCAGACGCTGATGTCGAAATTGAGCATCAGGAACCTAAATTTGAAGGTTTTTTTACTGTTTTCAACTATAAATTACGACATAAATTATTCGCAGGTGGATGGAGCAACTGGATTCAGCGCGAAGTGTTGGACAGAGGTCATGCTGTGGCCATGTTGCCGTATGATCCAATACGACGCGAATTTGTGATGATTGAGCAGTTCCGAGTGGGGGCGTTGCCCACCTCGAAAAAGCCCTGGCTGCTGGAGATTGTAGCGGGCATGATTGATGCCGGAGAAACGCCTGAAGACGTGTGTTTACGCGAAGCGGAAGAAGAAGCCGGGTTGAAAGTAGACGCTTTGCTCCCATTAACAGATTATCTGCCCAGCCCCGGTGGCACCACAGAGCGGCTCTACCTGTACCTTGGCATTGTTAATGCAGAGTCAGCGCAGGGCATTCATGGTCTGGACGATGAAGATGAAGATATTTTGGTGCATCGCATCGCTGAAGCACAGGTAAAACAGTTACTCAATGCCGGAGAATTTGACAACTCCGCTACCATTATTGCCCTGCAGTGGTTCTTTCTAAATAAACAAGAACTATTGGAAAAGCTACCTGCACATAAGGTATAACAAGGGGCCAGTCGTCAAGTTTTCCCAGAGGTACAAAGGTCAGAACTATGGATTTCGCAGCAGCTACAAAAAGAAAATACGTCCCAAACCTGAAAGGGTTGCACGCAATATGCGAGGGTAATTATGCGCGTATTTTAAAACTGCTACCCGACTGTGATACCGAAAGTCTGACCTATGAATTTGGTGATGGTGCAGATTTGCGCTACAAACTTTCTATTCTGGAAGCCAGCCGCTACACCACCACAATCGAGATTCGGCAATTGGGCGATTCGTTACCCAAGTGGATGAAACCACTGATGAAGGTGCGTATCTATCATGATGCCCGCATGGCCGAAGTGTTGAGTAGTCAAAATGTGGCGGCGATTCAGCCCAGTTATCACTATCCCAACAAAAAAATGCACCAGAAAAATGAAAAAGAAATGGTCAATTTGTTTTTGGCCGAATGGTTGCTGTTTTGCCTTAAGCAGCAAGCTGATTCCACGGTGTAATTGCGCCTGAATCCTATCAGTTAGTCACTCATAAGGAGCCATTTTGAAGCAGGTTCTCATCTATTTACACGGATTTTTAAGCTCACCCGCCTCAGTCAAAGCGCAGGCCACCCAGGCATACTGGCAAGCGCATCATCCTGATATTACCTTTGTGTGCCCACAATTGCCTTATTATCCTGAGGAAGCTAAACGCTTCCTTGATGAGTTACTGCAAACCTATGCCGATGCCCGGTTAGGTTTTGTCGGCAGCTCCCTGGGCGGATTTCTCAGTACTTATTTAATGGAGCAATGCCAGGCAAAAGCGGTACTGATCAATCCGGCTGCAAAACCTCATGAAGTACTGTCTGATTACCTCGGTGAACATCAGCATCCCTATACCAATGAAAAATTTACCTTAACGGCTGAGCATATGCAGCAATTTCTCAGCATGTACAGCAAGGTGCCCACGACCCCGGAAAACTATTGGGTGTTGTTGCAAACTGACGATGAGACGCTGGACTACCGTGAGGCTGAAACCAAGTACCGGGGAGCAAAGTTCACCATTGAGCAGGGCGGTGATCATGCCTTTCAGGGCTATGAGCGTTTTTTACCTGATATTTTCCGTTTTTTGTTTGATTAAACATTGGTAGTATCGGAAGTAAGGCTTGGTAACAAGCAGATGGCCTGTGATCTCAGTGAGTTTACAGGTCAAGTATTAGCCACATAATTATAAGAAAGATCAATTCGCATGTCAGAACAATATAACGCTGAAGCCATTGAAGTCCTCAACGGACTGGAACCAGTACAACGTCGCCCCGGCATGTACACCGACACCACTCGCCCAAACCATTTGGGCCAGGAAGTAATCGATAACAGTGTTGATGAAGCGCTGGCCGGACACGCCGACAGCATCAAGGTGATTTTGCATGAAGATCAGTCGCTGGAAGTTATCGACGATGGTCGGGGAATGCCGGTAGATATCCACCCGGAAGAAGGCATTTCAGGTGTCGAATTGATCATGACTAAACTGCATGCCGGTGGCAAATTCTCCAACAAGAACTACCAGTTCTCCGGTGGTTTGCACGGTGTGGGTATCTCCGTGGTTAACGCCTTGTCCAGCCGGGTGGAGGTAAATGTACGACGCGACGGTAACGTCTACGCCATCGCCTTTGAGCATGGCAACAAGGTGGAAGAACTGGAAATTATTGACACCTGCGGTAAGCGCAATACCGGCACCCGGGTGCGTTTTTGGCCCGATGCCTCTTATTTTGATTCTGCGAAATTTTCGGTCAGTAAGATGTGCCATATCTTGCGCGCCAAAGCTGTGCTTTGCCCAGGTCTGAAGATCCGCTTCGACAACAAAATCACTAAAGAAACAACCGAGTGGCAATTTGCCGATGGACTGCGCGATTACCTGATGCAGTCTGCCAAAGAATATATTTGCCTGCCCGAAGACGAACCTTTTGTGGGCCAGTTTTCCGGCAATAATGAAGCGGCAGACTGGGCCGTAATCTGGCTACCCGAAGGCGGCGAAGTGGTCAACGAAAGCTATGTTAACCTGATCCCCACCGCGCAGGGGGGTACTCACGTCAATGGTTTACGCCAGGGCTTACTGGAAGCTATGCGGGAGTTTTGCGAGTTTCGCAATATTCTGCCGCGCGGCGTAAAACTGACCCCGGAAGATATCTGGGACAAGTGTAGTTATATCCTGTCGACAAAAATGCAGGATCCGCAGTTTGCCGGACAAACCAAAGAACGCCTGTCATCGCGTCAGGCATCGGCCTTTGTGTCCGGAGTCGTAAAAGATGCTTTTTCACTGTGGCTAAACTCACACACTGACATCGCCGAGTCTCTGGCGGAATTCTTTATCGCCAATGCCCAGCGACGCTTGCGTCAAAGCAAAAAAGTGGCCCGTAAAAAAATCACTTCAGGTCCGGCGCTACCTGGCAAACTTACCGACTGTACCACCCAGGATACCAGCCGCTCAGAACTATTTCTGGTGGAAGGGGATTCAGCGGGTGGCTCAGCGAAACAGGCCCGAGATAAAGAGTTTCAGGCGGTAATGCCACTGCGCGGTAAAATTCTCAATAGCTGGGAAGTGGATTCCTCTCAGGTACTGGCCTCCCAGGAAATTCACGATATCTCCGTGGCGCTGGGTATTGACCCCGACAGCGAAGATTTAAGCGGATTGCGCTACGACAAGGTCTGTATCCTGGCTGACGCCGACTCCGATGGATTGCACATCGCCACATTGCTGTGTGCTTTGTTTGTGAAACACTTCCGCGCTTTGGTAAATGCCGGACATGTTTACGTGGCTATGCCTCCTTTGTATCGGATTGATGTGGGTAAAGAAGTATTTTACGCCCTGGACGAAGGCGAAAAAGAAGGGGTGTTAGATCGCATTCAGGCCGAAAAGAAAAAGGGCAAAGTTAACGTCCAGCGCTTCAAAGGTCTTGGTGAGATGAATCCTATTCAGTTGCGGGAAACCACCATGGACCCCAACACCCGTCGCCTGGTGCAACTCACCGTCGATGACGCCCAGCAGATGCTGGAGCTAATGGATATGCTGCTGGCCAAGAAGCGTTCCTCAGAACGCAAAGACTGGCTGGAAGATAAAGGCAACCTGGCGATAGTTTAGAGTACATTGTCGATTCCATACTTTAAATTAACTTTATCGTCTGTCACGGATAGTGTGAATTTGTGATTAATCAAAATCAGACCGAAAAGTTAATCCTGGAAAGACAGGCCGCTGAGCTTTTTTCCCGCTGTTACAAGACTCAATATCAGGTTCCGGTGAGTTTTGTTACGCATAACGTACCGCAAAAACCCGATGTAACTTGTCGGGTTGGCGAGCTCGTCCTGGACATTGAAATTGCCCATTTATATGGTTCTCAAGCTGAAGCAAAACTGATTTTGGGGCGTTCATTGGACGACAAAACGCAAGCTGAATTGGCGTTGCTCGAAGCTGAACAAAATACTGATGAAAGATTGGTAAAAGCGCTGAATAGTATCTTGGCAAATAAAGCGCTAAAGCACTACGATAGTGCTTTGGTCTGGTTAGTTATCCGCAATGCTAACCCGCAATGGGAGCGTAAAAATATTACCGATAACCTTGCTAGAATAACTATTCCCCAAGGTCATCCTTTTGAACAAATTTGGCTAATTGCAGATTTTCATGGCGATACCGGGCTGGTGCCATTAGAAATTCTTCATGAGAATCAATAACCGTAAAAGCCAGAGTGATTAACGGGCCGCATTTATTGTCTATCCGCCAAAATTTTGTTAATTTGTTCGGCTATGAAAACTCGCTTTGTAAACAAATTCAGCGCAAAGTTGCTGACCATTATTGCTCTGGTGCTGTCACTGGTAGGGCAATCTATGGCCTATGCCACTATGTCTTGCGCGATGTCGATGAGCGGTAATATGAGCCATGATTCCCACATCCAGTCTGATGCGAAAATGCATCACAGCGACATGGATCATAGCGGTATAGATCACAGCGGTAATGATAAGAGCATGCACCATACTGACATGGACCATGCTCCTATGAATCACGCCCAGATGGATCATAACAGCAGCGATGAATCCCACTGTGGTAGCGAATGCCAGTGCCCTGAAAGTAGTTGTCACAGCTTTTCTTGTCTGTCTGACAATGCAGTGCTCAGCACTTCCAGTTTTCCGGTAAATAACTTTTTTGCTCTAGACCAACACAACCTCGATATCTCTCTCAGTTCTTTATATCGTCCCCCCATTTTTGCCTGATCAGGATCAGTGCGCCTGAAATTTACGCAATGCGCACAATGAAAAGTTTGAATCAGTGAAATTGCGCTTTGTTGCGCCTTTTGTTCCAGTGTTCTGGAGGTAAAAATGAGTGAAGTATATACTAGCCGTTGGCGAATATCGAAAGCCCGTCGTTTCTCGATTTCCCGCCTTGTTTTCGTTGTCAGCTTAATGCTTTGTGTGGGGTTAAGCAGCTATGCCTCGGCACAACAGAGCCTGACCTTGCCTGAGGCTATTGAGTTGGCGAACAAGCACGACAATTGGCACAAACAGAGCCAGCTTACCCAGACTGCCATTGAACAGCGCAGTATTGCAGCAGGTCAATTGCCAGATCCAAATATCTCCGTCAGCATGATGAATCTGCCAGTGGATTCCTGGCGTTTTAATCAGGAAGCCATGACTCAGTTAAAGGTGGGCGTGTCTCAGATATTTCCACGTGGAGATACCCTGGCGCTCACTCAATCCCGTCTAAAGATAGAGGCACAGAAGCACCCGTTGTTAAGAGCGAACCGAGCGGCACAGGTGGCTGCTGAAGTATCGCTTTTATGGCTCGATGCCTATCAGGCCAGCATGATCATTGAACTCATTGAGGGGGATCGGGTGCTGTTTGAGCAAATGGCCGAAGCTGCAAGAAGCAGTTATACCACAGCACTGCAAAGAACCCGGCAACAGGATGTCATCAGAGCCAGTCTGGAATTGGTGCAGTTGGATGAGCGCTTAAATGAACAGGCGCAATTTCGCGATGTGGCACTGGCCGGGTTAAATGAATGGCTGATTGACTATTCTGCATTAACCGACTCTGGGCATGCCTCCTTATTGAATGAGTACAGTGTGGACGAATACAGTGTGGAAGAAACGCTACCTGCTATTCCGGCACTGGCACCGGAACTATTGAGCACCCAAGCTCCAGATATAGAAAAACTGGCGCAACACTTAATGCGACATCCTGCGGTAATGGCGATTGATGTCAGCTATCAGGCGTCACAAAAGCAGGTGCAAATCGCGCATCAGGGCTACAAACCCGCCTGGGGATTAAATGCCAGTTACAGTTACCGCGATGATACTCCGCAAGGGAGTAGTCGCGCGGATTTCTTTTCTGTTGGAGTTAGTATGGACTTACCGCTGTTCACTGAAAACAAACAAGATAAACAGGTTGCCGCGTCGATTGCGGAGTCCGAAGCTGTAAAAACCGAAAAACGGGTGCTGTTAAAGCAAATGATCAGCAAGGTGCAGGGCTATGTTAAAGAAATTTCCCGGCTCAGACTACGCGCCGACTTGTATCAAACGCAATTATTACAGCAAAGCAAAGACCAGGCAGAAGCGGCGTTGAATGCCTACACCACTGATGATGGTGATTTTGCTGAGGTGGTCAGAGCCAAAATTGCAGAACTAAACATGCGCATCGCTAAGTTAAAAATTGATATCGCTATGCTCAAATCAACAGCACGACTTAATTATTTTCTGACTCAGTCGGATGTTGAATTGAACGACGCAAAGTGGAGCGGAAAATAATCATGAAACAAAAGGTTCAATTGCTTGTAACCCTGTTAATCGGACTTGTTTTGGGTAGTGTGCTGATGATGTTTGGCGGAGAAAATACCTCAGAGGGAGAGCAAGCTGAACAACAAAAACAACCCCTGTATTGGATAGCTCCTATGGATTCCAATTATCGGCGCGACAAGCCAGGTAAATCGCCGATGGGCATGGATCTCATCCCGGTTTATGAAGAAGACCTGGGTAACGAAGCCGCTGGGCCTGGGGTAGTCAAAATTGCCCCGCATGTGGTCAATAATCTTGGGGTGCGCACGACGGAAGTAAAAACCATGGATTTGCACCAGCAAATTAAGACTGTGGGCTATGTTCAGTATGATGAGGATAACCTGGTGCATATCCATCCGCGTATTGATGGCTGGATTGAACGACTGTACGTCAAAGCCGAGGGGGATCCGGTGCAAATGGGGCAGCCTTTATATTCTCTGTATTCACCGCAACTGGTGAATGCTCAGGAAGAGTATTTACTGGCATTAAAACGCAATAATCGGGATTTAATTAACGCCGCAAGGGCGCGTTTATTGGCACTTCAGGTGTCTGAGCATTTTGTTCAGGAGCTGAAAGCATCCGGTAGCGCTTCACAAACCGTGTTTTTTTATGCCCCTCAGTCCGGGGTGATAGATGCCCTGAAAACTCGTGAAGGCTTTTATGTTCAGCCGGGTAACACGCTGATGAGCATAGGCAAACTGGAGCAGGTTTGGGTGGAAGCGGAAGTGTTTGAGCGAGACGCGGCCCTGATAAAGTCCGGCCAGTCAGTGACCATGACCCTGGATTATTTACCTGGGCGCAGTTGGCCTGGCAAAGTCGATTATGTCTATCCTTCACTTGATGCCAGGACCCGAACCTTACGAGTACGTTTGAAATTTGATAATCGCGAAAGGTTACTCAAACCTAATATGTTCGCCAAGGTCACCATTCATGCCGATGCGCAAGAAAATGCTTTATTGGTGCCCCGTGAAGCTGTGATTCGCACCGGCGATCAGGACCGCGTAGTGCTGGTGATGGGCGAGGGACAATACAAGTCTGTGGCGGTTAAAATCGGCCGTATATCCGATGATGTTATTGAAATTCTGGAAGGCCTGAATGGCGACGACCGGGTGGTCACATCGGCACAATTCCTCATTGATTCTGAGTCCAGCAAAAGTTCGGACTTTCAGCGCATGAGTCCCAACAAAGAACCTAACGCTGTCTGGATGGAAGGCGAGATACATTCTGTGCAAGCTGAACAGCGCAGTGTCAATATCACTCATGATGAGGTACAGGCCTGGGGATGGCCAGAAATGACCATGGACTTTGATGTAGCAGAATCTGTTGATATGCAGGCATTACAAGCTGGCTATGGGTTGCATTTTGAAGTGACAAAGTTGGCCGATGGCGGCTATTCCGTGACTGGGATTCACGTTATGGGGCCGGTAGAGAAAGACTACCCTGAAGCGACCGTAAGTGGTGTGATTAATGCGATAGACAGAGAAAGACGCACTCTGAATATCAGTCGCGAAGCCATTGCTAAATGGAACCGTGGTCCTGCCACGATGGACTTTGTGCTGGCGCAGAGTTTACCTCTGGATAGTTGGCAAGCGGGTGATGCGATCCGCTTTATCTTTGAAGTCAGGGATGATTTGGTGATCACCGAAATTGCAGCTGATGCCAAACAACATCAGGACCATTCTGGTCATTAATTGAGGAAAGGTTAATGATTGAAGCAATCATCAGATGGTCTGTTGGCAACCGCTTTTTCGTGTTGCTCTGTACCTTTATTTTAGTGTTTGCTGGTTTGTATAGTCTGAAAAATACACCGGTTGATGCTATCCCTGATTTATCCGATGTTCAGGTGATTATCAAAACCAGTTATCCGGGACAGTCACCTCAGGTAGTCCAGGATCAAGTAACCTTTCCACTCACCACGGCCTTGTTGTCGGTGCCAGGTGCACAAACCGTCAGAGGTTTTTCTTTTTTCGGGGATTCTTATGTCTACGTCATTTTTGATGATGACACGGATATCTATTGGGCCCGCAGCCGTGTTTTAGAATACTTAAGTCAGGTTGCCCCAAATTTACCCGAGCAGGCAAGGCCACAACTGGGGCCGGACGCCACAGGGGTGGGCTGGATATACATCTATGCGTTAACTGATAAAACCGGTAAACACGATATCAGTCAGTTGCGCAGTATTCAGGACTGGTTTTTAAAGTACGAACTGCAAACCGTTGACGGTGTATCAGAAGTGGCTTCTGTCGGCGGCATGGTGCGTCAGTATCAGGTGCAGGTGGATCCGGACAAGTTGCGGGCCTACGGGGTACCACTGTCACTGGTGCAGATAGCGTTGACCCGCGGTAATCAGGAGATCGGAGCTTCGGTGCTGGAAATGGCTGAAGCCGAATACATGGTCACCGCCACCGGCTATATCCAGTCGGTTAAAGATATCGAACAAATACCGCTGGGTGTGAATACAAAAGGCACGCCGTTGACTATTGGCGATGTGGCTCAGGTTAGTATGGGTCCGCAAATGCGCCGGGGCATTGCTGAGCTGAATGGTGAAGGCGAAGTGGTAGGCGGTGTCATCGTTATGCGTTTTGGCGAAAATGCGCAGCAAACCATTAACGGTGTGAAAGCCAGACTGGATGAACTTAAGCATTCGTTACCCGAAGGGGTAGAAGTGGTGCCGGTTTATGACAGGTCACAACTGATAGAGAGCGCTGTTGACAATCTCTGGGGTAAGTTGCTCGAAGAGCTGGCTGTAGTGGCGCTGGTGTGTGTGGCCTTTTTATTTCACCTTCGCTCTTCTATTGTTGCGGTGATCACCCTGCCGTTGGGCATTTTGGTGTCCTTTATTATCATGCATCTGCAAGGGATCAACGCCAACATCATGTCCTTAGGGGGGATTGCTATCGCTATCGGCGCCATGACGGATGGCGCTATAGTGATGATCGAAAACATGCATAAACACATAGAGAAAACGCCGCTGAGCGATGAAAACCGTTGGCAGATAGTGGCTAAGTCCGCCAGCGAAGTGGGGCCTGCCTTGTTTTTTAGTTTGTTGATTATCACGGTTTCATTCTTACCCGTGTTTATCTTAGAGGCACAGGAAGGCCGTATGTTTGCGCCGCTGGCTTACACCAAAACCTACGCAATGGCGGCTGCCGCCGGACTGGCTATTACCCTGGTGCCAGTGTTAATGGGCTCCTTTATTCGCGGTAACGTGATTTCTGAAAAGAAAAACCCGTTAAACCGTTTGCTGATAGCCAGTTATATGCCGGTATTGAGCAAAGTATTACAGTTTCCCAAAATAACGATTGTGGTGGCATTGATGGTGACACTGGTAGGCTTTTATCCGGTTGACAAGATTGGCAGTGAATTTATTCCGCCATTGGATGAAGGGGATTTAATGTATATGCCCACCACCTATCCCGGTATTTCCATTGGTAAAGCCAGAGAGTTGTTACAACAAACCGATAAGCTGATTCGCACGGTTCCCGAGGTGCAGAACGTCTTTGGCAAAGTGGGAAGGGCTGAAACAGCAACAGACCCGGCGCCACTGACTATGATCGAAACCTTTATTCAGTTGAAACCCAAATCCCAATGGCGAGAGGGTCTCACCACTGAAAGTCTGAAAGCGGAACTGGACGCCTTGGTGAAGTTTCCGGGCGTCAGCAATGCCTGGGTTATGCCCATTAAAACCCGCATTGATATGTTGGCCACCGGGATTAAAACGCCGGTGGGCATTAAAGTGGCCGGTCCGGAGCTGAGTGTTATCCAGGACATTGGACAGCAACTGGAGCGGATCCTGGGCGAACTGCCTGGAACCGCTTCGGTCTACTCTGAGCGTGTGGCTGGTGGGCGCTATATCAAAGTGGATATTTTGCGCGATAAAGCCAGCCGCTTCGGCCTGAATATTGCGGATGTACAGCAGGTGGTTGCCACGGCAATTGGCGGTATTAATGTTACCCAAACGGTGGAAGGGCAGGAGCGCTATCCAGTGAATGTGCGCTATCCGCAGGACTATCGGGATTCACCGGAAAAGCTGGCGCGCTTGCCGGTGATTGCACCTTCAGGCCAGCGCATAGCGTTGGGTGATGTGGCGGATATCTATATCGAAAATGGCCCACCTGGCATTAAAAGTGAGAACGCCAGAATCAATGGCTGGACCTTTATAGATATCGAAGATATTGATGTGGGCAGTTATGTTAATGCCGCCAAAGTTGCATTGAGTGAAAAGCTGGAATTACCCGCAGGTTATTCTATCAACTGGGCGGGGCAGTATGAGTACATGGAACGCGCCAAAGAAAAGCTCAGCTATGTATTGCCCCTGACATTAGCCATAATTGTTATCTTACTGTATCTCAATTTCCGTCGCTTAAGTGAAGTGGTGTTAATCATCGCTACCTTGCCCATGGCGATGATCGGGGGATTGTGGCTGATGTACTTTGAAGGCTTCAACTTTTCAGTGGCCGTTGGGGTTGGCTTTATTGCCCTGGCCGGTGTCGCAGTGGAAATCGGGGTTATCATGCTGGTATATCTCAATCAGGCAGTTCAGGAGTTAAAAGAACAAGCTAATCTCAACAATCGGATCATTTCTGATAGCGCCTATCGGCAAGCCCTGTTGCAGGGAGCAGGGTTAAGAGTGCGCCCGGTTATGATGACGGTGGCGACGATTATTATCGGACTGCTGCCCATTATGTATGGTAGTGGCACTGGCTCAGAAGTTATGAGCCGTATTGCGGCACCGATGGTGGGCGGTATGACCAGCGCGGTGGTGCTGACATTACTGGTATTGCCTTGTGTGTATAGCCTGGTGAAAGCGGCAGATATAAAGCGCTTTAATCAGACTCTTAATACCAGCGCATCTGCCGCTGACGTGCAAAAATAGTGTGGCCGGAAAATGGACTTAAGGACGCTTTTCTGAGCTATGTTCGGACTGGCGTTTCGCAGGGTTTCAGAGGTGCAATTAAACACGGAAGTTGATTCTTTAGGCCCGGTGCTGATTCAGGTTGCAGGCGTTGTTGTTAACCTGAATTAACGCCAGGTAATAGATACTTTAAGCATCTGCATCTCTGTTTATATCGTTGATTTTATAATCTATTTTCAAGATTTGTTCGGTTTTCCTTCAATTTTTAAGATCTCATCTATACTTAGGCTTATTCGTTCAAAAAATGCGCTATAAAGAGGCCGTATGGCTAAAACGATTCTGGTTATTACTGATAAACACGAGCGGGAAAATTGCTCATTAATTAAAGCTCACGATATTGCGGCTCCGATGGGAGAAGACATCGAAGTGATCCGCTTTATCAAGGAAGAAGATAAACACGATGCGGCCACACTTGCCAAATCAGCGCAAGAACTAACCGCAACACTGAGTGACATCTTTGAAGATTACCCCCATAAAGATGCGATTAAAAGTCAGGTCGTGGTTACTAAAGACGTGGCTAGGTGGGTGACGGAATATTGCGAAACCAGGCGTTTTGATTTGATCATTAAAACGGGTCATCGCTCAGAGTCGCTGTTTCACACCCCTTGTGACTGGGAACTGATCCGCAATGTGTCGGTTCCGGTACTAATAGCACATCATCATCGCTGGAATTGCAAACATGCGCTGATGACGGCGATAGATCCGACCACGGATGATGCGGCCCACACTGAGCTCAATAACACCATTTTGGACTGGACGCGGAAATGGGCGTCCACCTTTGATTGCCAGGTGCACGTTGTTTACTGCATTCCGGTATCCGGTATTCAAATGGATTTGGATATGATCGACGTCAGGCAGCACGAACGCAAGCATCGCGCTGAGGCAGAGGAAAAGTTGGCCGCGGTCGTGTCGCCGTTTGATATTCCCAATGTGCAATTGCATGTGACGGTGGGCGAACCTGAAAAAATGATCCCCCATTGTGCAAATGACCTCAAAGCCGAAATGGTGGTGATGGGCAGCATGGGACGCAGCGGATTATCCGGCATGATTTTCGGCAATGTCGCTGAAAAAGTCATGCACTATCTGCGCACCGACTCTTTAATCATAGAGGCAAAAAAGTAAGTAAAAACACGGTTTAACAAGATTCACACACCAGAGGCCAACAGGCCCTGATAGACAATAGCTGGCATGGAGGGGATATGCGACATACTTTAAGTTTTAGTATGACCTTAGCTGTATTTTGGTTGCTAATGTCAGGGCATACCTCACTGTTAATTCTGAGTTTGGGATTGGCGTCGGTGCTGGCGGTACTCTATATCGTGTATCGGCTCAACATTTTAGACGGTGAAACTCACCCGGTGGGATTTGAGCTGAAATTACCCCGATTCCTGAGCTGGTTGTTACTGGATTTATTCCTTTCCAATTTGCTGGTGGTCAAACATATCTGGCAATTTAAGCCTGCCATTTCACCTAAGTTAATCACTTATACACTGAGCCAGATGAGTGACATGGAAAAAGTCATTTATGCCAATGCAATTTCGGTCACGCCGGGCACTATTTCAATAGATCTTCAACAAGACAGCATAACGGTTCACGCTCTGACAGACAGTGCGTTCAGCAACATTCTCAGCGGTGAAAAAGGCCAGAAAGTTCGGCAGTTGGTGTCCTGATGTTAACCGCAGCTGTAATTGCCATAGTGGTCACTATGTTTTTAGCCTTGCTCAGAGCAATGGCTGGCCCTTCTTTGTACGACCGTATTCTGGCGGTCAACATGTTTGGCACTAAAACCGTATTGTTTATCGCCGTGGTGGGGTTTTTGATGGGCAGGCCGATGTTTCTGGATATCGCACTGGTGTATGCCCTGATGAACTTTATCAGTGTGATTGCAATTTTACGCTTTTTTGAATACGACAAGCGGGGGGAAATTAATCATGACAGATAATGTTCTGTGGATTGATATTCTCAGTGGCATCTTAGTGCTCAGCGGCAGCTTTTTCTGTTTTTCCGGTGCGGTTGGTTTACATCGGTTCCCCGACTTTTTTACCCGTATGCATGCTGCCAGCGTAACCGATACCTTAGGGGCTGGATTGGTACTTAGTGGCTTAATGTTGCAGGCAGGGTTTAGCCTGGTAACGTTAAAACTGCTGTTCATATTGTTGTTCTTACTGATAACCGGGCCGGCGTCCAGTCACGCGATGGCAAAAGCGGCACTGCACAGTGGCCGCAAACCTCTGGGGGAACATATCCGTATCGATATCCCGGCAATGAGCAGGGAGGATGATTCGTCAGGAGGTGTAAAATCGAAGCCCTGATTCATGTTTTTCTGCTGCTTTTTTTACTGCTGACGGCACTCACCATTATTGCCCTGAAAGATCTATTTGCCATCGCTATGTTAAGTGGCATTTACGGTTTGTTGTCGGCCAGTCTGTTCGTGGTTTTGGATGCCGTAGACGTCGCCTTTACTGAGGCTGCTGTGGGCGCGGGAATCTCCACTATTTTGATGCTGACTACTCTGGCAATAACCGGGCGGTATGAGCTATCCAGACCCAGTATTCGTACCCGGATAGGCTTGCTTTTGGTGCTGGTGATTGGGGTCCTGTTGATTTATGGCACGCTGGGAATGCCCTATTTTGGCATGCCTGAAAATCCGGCGAATGGTCATGTAGCGGCTTATTATCTGGAAAATACCGAGCAACAAATTGGCATTCCCAATTACGTTACTGCCGTGCTGGCCAGTTATCGGGGATTTGATACCTTCGGTGAATTGGTTGTGGTGTTTACCGCTGGTGTGGCTGTGCTGGCGTTGTTGCCCCATTCCCGTGATGGTTTTGTAGTGGATGACATGCAACCCATGAAACACCACCTGATATTGCGGATTACTTCCAAGCTATTACTTCCGTTTATTTTACTGTTTGCTCTGTATGTGCAGTTTCACGGTGATTTTGGGCCCGGTGGTGGGTTTCAGGCCGGAGTGATCTTTGCGGCAGCCATCATTCTCTACAGCATGCTCTATGGTTTGGAAAATGCAATGCAGGTTATCAGCTTTCCGGTTATTCGATTTTGTGCTGCGTTGGGGGTTTTGTTGTATGGCTCTGTGGGCATTGTTTCCATGTTAAAGGGCGGCAACTTTTTAGATTATTCGGTGTTGTTGGAGACACCTGTTGCCGGGCAACACCTGGGCATATTACTGATTGAATTTGGCGTAGGGCTGACCGTGGCGGCGGTGATGGTTTGTGTGTTTTTTACCTTTACCGGAAGTGTGATTTCGCCAGCAAAATCAGCCAGGGTAGTAGCTGCCCGGGATGGCGAAAAGACCAGGGGGCGTCATGAACTTTGAGACTCAGTGGCTACAGACATTTTTCGGTCTTTATAACTACTGGATTGTGGTCGCCCTGATGATGTGTGGATTATTTATTGTTATCACCGATGGCAATCTGATCAAAAAAGTGGTGGGGCTAACCATCTTTCAGACCTCGGTGTTTATCCTCTATATCAGTATGGCGAAAGTGACGGGAGCCACTGCGCCCATTCAGATAGAGCAAGGCACGGCGGTGTATTCCAATCCATTGCCGCATGTGCTGATCCTGACCGCGATTGTGGTGAGTATTTCCACCACGGCGGTGGCATTGGCGCTGATAGTCAGAATTAAACGGGCTTATCACACTGTTGAAGAGGATGTTATTCAACGATGGGATGTGAAAAAACGTCGCAGTGAAAAAAGGAGTAAGCCGTTCCATGAGTAGTGCACAGTTACCTATTTTGCAGGTTATTGTGCCGCTGCTGGCGGCACCATTATGCCTGTTGATCAACCACAAACTGCTCAACTGGTTGTTCACCTTATTGGTGTCGGGTTTTTCATTCGTTGTTGCTGCGTTGATGTTGTGGCAGGTGTCGGATACCGGTCCGCTGTCCTACCATCTCGGTGGCTGGATGCCGCCCTATGGCATAGAAATTCGCGTTGATCAGCTAAACGCGTTTGTGGCGCTGATCATCACCGCAATCAGCGCGCTGGTGATAGCGTCTGCCCATACCAGCCTGGAAAATAAAAAGGATATCGCACCTGGAAAACACACCTATTTTTATGTGGCCTATCTGTTATGTTTTGCCGGGTTACTGGGAATTTTGGTGACAGGTGACGCATTTAACCTGTTTGTCTTTCTGGAAATTTCTTCCCTCTCTTCTTATGTATTGATTGCCCTGGGTCGCGACCGTCGGGCATTGTGGGCGTCTTTTCAGTATCTGGTGATGGGCACGATAGGTGCCACCTTTATATTAATTGGGATCGGGCTTCTGTATATGAAAACCGGCACCCTGAATATCGCTGATTTAGCTGAGCGATTACCGGAAATGGCCGATACCCGCACCATTTTCGTGGCATTTTGCTTTTTTATTGTGGGTGTTTGTCTGAAGTTGGCGCTGTTTCCACTGCATATGTGGTTACCCAATGCTTATGCTTATGCGCCCACCGTGGTAACGGCATTTTTAGCAGCCTCTTCCACCAAGGTGGCACTGTATGTGGTGGTGCGCTTTGTGTTCGTGGTGTTTGGCGTGGATTTTTCCTTCACTACAATCCCGCTGCAGGCGGTGTTTGTTACCCTGGGCACTTTGGGGGTGTTGGTGGCTTCGCTGGTGGCTATCAATCAGCAGAATATCAAGCGCATGTTAGCCTACTCCAGCATCGCGCAAATTGGTTATATGGTGTTGGGGTTGAGCTTTGGTTCAATCACTGGGCTTATGGCCAGCCTGTTGCATTTGTTCAATCACGCCCTGATGAAAGGGGCGCTGTTTTTAACGCTTGGCGCGGTGTTTTATCGGATTGGCGGGGTTAGTCTGAAACACTTTCAGGGCATAGGTCGGCACATGCCCTATACCCTGGCGGCTTTTGTGATTGGCGGCGTGAGTATTATCGGCATGCCACTTACCGTCGGCTTTGTCAGTAAATGGTATCTGTTGCAGGCAGCTATTGCGCAGGGCTGGTATCTGGTTTCCGTCATTATTTTGGTGGGTTCCCTGCTTTCTGTCATTTATATCTGGAAGGTGGTGGATGCCGCTTATTTCAAGCCTGCTCTAGTCAATCAGGCGCAACTTAAAGAGGCGCCGTTGTCGCTCTTAATCCCGGTATGGCTGCTGGTGCTGGCCAATCTGTATTTTGGTATGGATACCCGCCTGACAGTGACGCTCACTGACCAGATCGCGACCCAGTTAATGCACATTGAGGTGCTGCCATGAATGCCAGTACCTTGTTAATTACGACACTTTCATTGCCGCTTTTTTTAGTGCTGTTGATTGTTCTGTTTCGCAAACAACCCAACATTCGGGAAACCCTGAGTATAACGTTTGGCATATTCGTCTTTATTGTTAACCTGTTGCTGCTGGAAAGTTCATGGGCCGGTACTGCCATTGAGTGCCACCTGTTCGCTTTGTTTCCGGGATTAACTATCGCCTTCAAGATTGAACCTCTGGGTATGGTTTTTGCGCTGGTGGCCAGTGCACTGTGGCCAGTAACTACGTTATATGCGACAGGCTACATGCGGGCCCATCATGAGCCCAGACAAACGCAGTTCTATTGCTTCTTTGCCATCGCCATTTTTTCGGTATTGGGTATTGCTTTTGCGGGCAATCTGCTGACTTTGTTTATCTTTTATGAATTACTGACCCTGTCCACCTTTCCGCTGGTGGCACATGCGGGAACCGCGAAAGCTAAACGCGGTGCCAGAGTGTATCTGGGGATATTGTTGCTCAGCTCCATCCTGTTTTTGTTATTGGCCATCATCAGTACCTGGCATTTTACCGGCTCGCTGGATTTTAAAAATGGCGGTTTGTTTGCACAGGTCAGTGATGAAGTGGTGTCTGTGATCCTGGTGCTGTTTGTGTTTGGCATTGGTAAGGCCGCACTCATGCCACTGCATAGCTGGTTGCCCGCTGCCATGGTAGCACCAACCCCGGTTAGTGCCTTGTTGCATGCGGTTGCCGTGGTTAAAGCCGGTGTTTTTACCATACTCAAGGTTATGGTGTATGTCATTGGCATTGAACGCCTGGCCAATTTGCCCGGCACTACCTTTTTACTTTATCTGGCGGGGTTTTCTATTCTGGTCGCTTCATTGGTGGCTATCAGAAAGCGCAACCTTAAGGCGCGCCTCGCCTGGTCAACAGTGAGTCAACTGGGGTACATCACCATGGGGGCATTGTTAGCCACACCATTGGGGATAATAGGCAGCACCATGCACATTGCCATGCATGCCTTCAGTAAAATTACCTTGTTTTTTTGTGCCGGAGCCATTTTAGTGGCCACCCATAAAACTGAAATTCAGGATATGCAGGGCCTGGGTAAACAAATGCCCATCACCATGCTGGCCTTTGGAATCGCCAGTTTGGGTATTATTGGTTTGCCGCCCGCTGGTGGCACATGGAGTAAATGGTTGTTGCTGATGGCAACGGTAGAGACGGAGCATTGGCTGTTAATGCTACTTCTGATGTTAAGCTCACTGTTGAGTATTGGTTATTTGTTACCGGTGTCCTTACGGGCGTTCTTTCCTGCAACGGCGGCAGTGCCATTGTCGCCTGCTGCTACCGGAAGCATAGATCTTGCACCTAAAGCCTCTCTACTGGCTATTGTGCTCACAACGCTGGCATGTGTTGGCTTATTCTTTTTTGCCGATGCCATTTACCAACTTGCAAGTAAGGTGGTGTAAATGAAACCAACAGATAAACACATTTTTGATGATCCCAATAAGGTGAAGCGCCTGCTTAAGGTGTTTTATGTGGGCTGTGCGATGTTGTTGCTTCTGGATTTCGTACTGCATCGCCACACTGAGCACCCCTGGGAATGGCTTCCCGGCTTTTATCCATTATACGGATTTGTGGGATGTGTGGTGTTGGTGCTTGTCGCCAAATGGATGCGCCTTGCTGTAATGCGTGATGAGGATTATTACGAAACATCAGAAAAGCAGAACGAAGGAAAAGAGCACCATGTGGGGGATTGAACTGGCACCCTTTATTCCCTTTTACCTGGGAGCGATTGTTGCGTTGCTAAGCAATGACCGCTGGCGGCCGCTGGTTGCTGTGGCGGTGCCGTTGTTGGGATTGCCACTATGCCTTAGTCTCTCCGACGGCCTGCATTGGCAGTGGCAACTGTTTGATTTACAACTGGCCCCTCTAAAAGTGGATAAGCTGAGTATGCTGTTTGGCATTATCTTCCATATTGCCGCGTTCATTGCTGCCGTTTACGCCTGGCACGTAAAGGATAAAATGCAGCAAATTGCCGGGTTACTTTATGCCGGTAGCGCGCTGGGGGCGGTGTTTTCCGGTGATCTGATTAGCGTTATCGTCTTCTGGGAAATGTTAGCCTTAACTTCGGTTTTTCTGGTTTGGGCAAGACGCACCGAACGCGCACTGCGTTCTGGCCTGAGGTATCTGTACTTTCAAATCATTTCCGGCTTACTGTTGATTGCAGGCAGTATTTTGTACATCCAGCAATCCGGCGAAGCTGCATTGGGCTTTATCGGACTGCAAAGTACCGCTGGCTGGATTATTTTTATTGCCTTTGGCATTAAATGCGCCTTTCCTGTTTTACACAACTGGTTGACGGATGCTTATGCTGAATCCACCGCGACAGGCACAGTGTTTTTAAGCGCCTTTACCACTAAAACCGCCGTATACATGTTAGCCCGCACATTTCCGGGAGCAGAGGTATTGGTGTATGTCGGCGCTGCTATGACCTGTTTTCCGATATTTTATGCGGTGATCGAAAACGATTTACGCCGCGTGCTGGCTTACAGCATGATCAATCAAATTGGTTTTATGGTGGTGGGTATTGGTATCGGCACTGCACTGGCTATCAACGGCGCCGTTGCACACGCCTTCAACGATATTATCTTTAAGGGGCTTTTGTTTATGTCTGTCGGGGCTGTGCTGCATATGACCGGGCGCAATAACGCATCAGAGCTTGGCGGCTTGTATAAAAGTATGCCCAAGACCACTATTTTCTGCCTGATTGGCGCGGCATCTATTTCTGCCTTTCCGTTATTCAGCGGTTTTGTCAGCAAATCTATGGTGATGAGTGCAGCGCTAAAAGAAGGCTATGACTGGATCTGGTTGATGCTGTTGTTTGCGTCCGCCGGGGTATTTCATCACGCGGGTATTAAGATCCCGTATTTCGCCTTTTTCGCTCACGACAGCGGCATCAGAACCAAAGAAGCACCACTGAATATGCTGTTGGCCATGGCGCTGGCGGCGACACTGTGCATTACCATCGGTGTTTTCCCGGAATTGCTATACAGCCTGTTGCCGTTTGCTATCACTTATAGCCCTTATGACACCAGCCACGTACTGACGCAGACGCAGTTATTGTTCTTCTCGGCCCTGGCGTTTGTGTGGTTAAACCTCAAAGGCTATTATCCGCCTGAAATACGCTCAGTAAATATTGATGCCGAGTGGGGGTATCGCAAATTGCTTCCCGAGGCACTGCGTCTGGGGCTGGTGATGTTTCGCAGTGTAGAGCGGGCCTGTGGTCAATGGGTGAGCACATGGTTGGACAATCTGAATCATGTCTTCCTGCACCGCAAAGGACCTTTTGGCAAGCTCTCCAAAACAAACCCCACCAGTACTATGGTGATGTGGGTCACAGTGTTGCTGGCATCTTACCTGCTGTTTAGTTTCCTGTAATAGTGATTCCATTCTGGATTTTCGCCAGCTAAACTAGGGCCAGTTGACTGCTGCAATAGTGTACCGCAATGGTCATAGGCTCCGGGAACTTTTAGCCCAAATGAGGCTCGTAGAAGATTGTTATCAACTTATGCTGAAATCGACGATTTGACTGATCTGCTTAAATTCAAAAATAAATTTGGTGGTGTGACCCTGCAGCGACGAGGCCGGATTGTGGTGGCCAGTTTTTTTGGGGCCATTAACGCCAGTGTTTTACAGTTTTTTTGTGACAACCTGGTTAAGGTGGTGGGCGATCTTAAAGGCAGTCCCTGGGGCTATCTGAGCAGTTCATCGGAAGCCATGGTGGGCACCGAGGAAGCAGAAACTATGCTGATAGCAGGGGGTAAAATTGGCTTGCAGTTGGGATGTGTAAGAGCAGCCTACGTACTGAAATCACCGGTGGCGATTGCGCAAACTCGCCGTATCAGAGAAAGACTGGGTGTTGAACCCGCACTGGATGAGATCCTGTTTGCCAGTGAATCCGAGGCAATTGATTATCTGGAAGCTTACCTTGAGCAATACCAGGGGCAAAGTTAGATGAAGGTGTATCAGTGCTGTCGATGGCTAATTGTCATGTTGGCACTGAGCGCCGGGAATGTGCTGGCGAATCCATTGTTGTTTGTTGCTGAAGAGTTGCCCCCCATTCACTTCAACGATGAAAACAATACCGCAACGGGCTTTCTGGTAGCCATCGCCGCAGAGGTGGCAAGCAGAGCCGAATACCCTGCAAAAACCATTCTTATGCCCCAGGCGCGGGCGTTTGAGCTAACCAGCAATGAAGCGAACGTGTTTATGTTGTCCTTGTTAAAGTCAGGGCCCCGGGAAGCACAATTTCAGTGGGTTGGTGCCGTCTATGAAACGCAGGCGTTTCTGATCGGTTTAAAAAGTAATCAACACATTCAACTGACATCCTTACAAGACGCCAAAAAGTACGTAGTGGGCACAGTAAGGGGCTATTTCTCGGAGAGCTATCTTCGTCAGCAGGGCTTTAGTGACAAACACAATTTAGGCCTGGCATTGCGTTATGATCATCTTTGGGGGATGTTGTTCAAGGCGCATATTGACTTTGTGCTGACCAATACCTTGTCGCAGAATATTGAAATAAACAAGGCGGGTTATTCCCCGGATCAGGTGATGCGTTTTCTGGCCTTACCGGAACTGGCAAGAGAGCTACACATAGCAACGGGGTTAACAACGGATAAGGTGATAGTGGAGCGATTAAGAAAGGCCCTGGAATCAATGAAAAGGGATGGCAGCTATGACAGTATCAAAGCTCAGTGGCAACTTTGAGCGCCGTTTCTTTACATTTTTATGAATTCCTTCTATGTTTCTGGTGCAGTAATTAAGAGCCAATAAAATGGAAAGCGAACTCTACAAGAAAGCCATGGTCTTCTTTAATGATGCGCGACTCACCGAAAAGTGGCTCAACCATCCGTGTCCTTTGTTTAACAATGCCACACCTTTGGAAATGTACGCTTCTGAAGATGGTCGCAAAAAAATTCTGCATTATCTGGATGTCTGCAACGGCGATTCTTCCGCCAGCACTGCAAAATAACCCGCTTAACTGATTCATCCCTAACAGGCTTCATCTCACCAGATTTTCTGTCAGTGAAAATTAATTCTCAAAATCGCCATATCTTTACAGCACATTCTTAAAAGTTGGCTATATTTTTACTCTTTATCAAAAGAAATTAAATACACTTTCGTTCTGTACAGGTTGTTGTGTGCAGGATTATCAAACTGTTAAAGGGAAAAGGAAAATGAATGAAATAGAATTAGACGTGGCGATTGTCGGGGGAGGAGTATCTGGCGTGTATAGCGCCTGGCGTTTGCAACAGGCCTATGGCGACAAACAAAAAATTGCCCTGTTTGAATACAGTAACCGCATTGGTGGCAGACTTTACAGCCGACGTATTCCCGGATTACCCAACGTGGTGGCAGAATTGGGAGGCATGCGTTACATCCCTGAGGACCACATCATGGTGAAAACCCTGGTGAATGAGTTGGGGCTGCAAACCAAGAATTTTCCGATGGGTTCGTCGCTGCCCATTGACCCAAATGATCCTGCCAGTCCGGTTGCGCATGCTGATAACAACTTGTTTTACTTACGCGGTGAGTATTTCCGGTATCGGGATTTTGCCGAATGCCCGGATCGCATTCCCTATAAAATGAATTGGTCTGAAAAAGGCTATGGCCCCGAAAACCTGCAGGTTAAGGTGATGAATCTGATTTGCCCCGGATTTGCTGATATGAGCCTGTGCGAACAGATGCAACTTAAGGTTTTTGGCAAAGAAATCTGGAAATACGGTTTCTGGAATTTACTGGAGCGCGTGCTCAGCAATGAAGCCTACCAATTTATGAAAGACGCCGGCGGGTACGATGCCAATGTGGCTAACGCCAGTGCAGTAACGCAATTACCTGCCACTGAATATTCCGATGACACGGTGTTTTTAACCTTAAAAGACGGGTTTCAGGCGTTGCCTTTAACCCTGGCAGCGAACTTTAATGCGATGGCTGGCGGGGTTATTCCTGACGGTAAGCGCATTTATATGAACCATCGCCTTGATGCGTTGCGGCTACGCAAAGACAAAAACTGCACTTACGAACTATTGTTTTATCCCACAATCACTGATGAGGCCGGTAAAACCCGGCAGTGTAACGATGTTGAACCCACCGTGGTTCGGGCTAAAAAAGTGATTTTGGCGATACCAAGACGCTCATTAGAGTTGGTTAAGTCCTCCTTCTTTGATGATCCCTGGTTAAAAGAAAATATCCCGTCCGTATTGATACAAAAGGCCTTCAAAATGTTCATGGCTTACGAGCGCCCCTGGTGGCGCAGTTTAGGCCTGGTGGCTGGCCGCTCGGTTACCGATTTGCCCATTCGCCAAACCTACTACATGGGCACGGAATGTGAACAGGAAGGCGGCGAAAACACCATGAATTCACTGTTAATGGCGTCTTACAACGATATTGAAACCATTCCGTTTTGGAAGGGGTTAGAAAAAGGCGAGCAATATCAGGGTTTTTTACCCAATCAAAGTCGCTGCGCAATAGAAGGTGAAGACGTGATGCTCAGACACGAGTTTCAAATCACCCAGGATATGGTGGAGTCGGCACAGCGCCAGATTGAAGCACTGCACAATCAAAAAGAACTGCCCATGCCCTATTCGGCGGTATATCAGGAGTGGGGCGAAGATCCCTATGGCGGTGGTTGGCATGAGTGGAAAGCCAATTACCGACTGGATGAAGTCATGTGTCGGATGCGTCATCCGGTAGAAGACCAGGATATCTATATTGTTGGCGAAGCCTATTCCTATGAACAAGGTTGGGTAGAAGGTGCCTTAAACACAGCAGAATCTACCCTGGAGTCATTTTTTGCATTGGCTAAACCCGACTGGTTAGTCAACGATCCGGATTACTCATCCTGGCTGGAGGCTAATCATGGCTTTAGCTTTTTACCTGTGCCTTGTCCGGACGGTTGTCAGTGTGACGTTGATAAACCGCCATTTACCTGTTCAGGTTGCGGTAAAACCCTGGATGAGGTGACAGAATTTGCTTATGAGGGTATTAATCATGTCCAAAAATAACGCACTAGTGCAGCCCGCCACAAAAACGAAATTCACGGTGGCTGATTATCTGCTGACCAGGTTGCAACAGTTGGGTTTAGACAAAGTGTTTCAGGTACCAGGCGATTATGTTGCTGAATTTATGGATGCCCTGGAAGCTTTTGACGGTATTGACGCTGTGGGTGATGTCAATGAGTTAGGCGCAGGTTATGCCGCAGATGGTTATGCCAGGTACAAAGGGATAGGGGCGGTATCGGTGCAATTTGGTGTCGGTACCTTTAGTGCTTTAAATGCTATCGCAGGCGCCTGGGTGGAGCGCAATCCGGTGGTGGTGATCACAGCCAGCCCGACTACTGCTAACCGGGTCACGATTGAACAAACCGGGGTCTTGTTTCATCACTCCACAGGCCGCCTGGGCGCAGACCGGAATGTGTATAGCAACGTCACCGTTGCCGCCGAAATTTTGAGTCATGTTGACCAGGCGCTGCAGCAAATTGATCACGCGTTAACTCAAGCCATTACTCACCGTCGTCCCATATACCTGGAAGCCTGGCAGGACGTCTGGGGCATGGAGTGTGAGCCGCCACAGGGGACTTTGACGCCGCTGTCACAGGGCAGTCAAAAGGAATCCCTGGAAGCCATGATTAACATAGCTATTGAGAAAATCAAAAGCGCTAAAAGACCCGTGGTGTTGGTGGGCGTTGAAATTGCTCGTTTCGGCCTGCAAGAAAAAGTGTTAAACCTTCTGGAAGCGTCAGGTTTACCCTATGCTACCACCACACTGGGAAAAACCACCCTGGATGAGAACGCGGGTACTTTCATTGGTACATACGCCGGCGCAGCTTCTAACCCTGGCACCAACGATTATTTCAGTGAGTCTGATGCGATACTGGCATTAGGCGTTATTTTCACTGACGATTATCTGGATATACTGGAAAACCAGTTCGCCGATATCATTGCGGTTGATGCTGAACAGGCAAGGGTGGGGTATCAACATTATCACAATGTACAACTACCGGATTTTATCCGGACCTTGACGGAATATTGCGAACAAAGCTGTGCTTTCCCTCGCAATGACATTCCGCTACCTGTTTTGCCTGCCATGCCGGAGTTAACCCCCGAGCTGTTGGCACAGCCATTGGGCTACAAATCCTTCTTTGATGTGCTCTGGGGCTGGTTGGTCAGGGAGCGGTTGTTGCCTGTCACCAATCTGATACTGGGAGAAAGTTCGTCGCTTTACCAGGCGGCCCGATTGGTGGGCTTACCGCAGGATAGTTTTGTAGGCGATGCCGCCTGGGGATCACTAGGGCACGAAACTGGCTGCGTCACCGGTACGTCTATGGCCTCAGACAAGCGCAGTTTGGTGGTGGCTGGCGATGGTGGATTTATGATGATGTGTCAGTCTTTGTCTACTATTACGCGCAACCAACTGGACGCGGTCGTGTTTGTGATGAGTAATGGCGTATATGCCATAGAGCAATCTTTTGTGGATGTATGTGCCTTTACGCCTCACGGCGAGTTTGCGCCGTTTGATATATTGCCGAGGTGGGATTATCTGAGTCTGGCTACGGCGTACAACATGCCGGGTTATCAGGTAAAAAATTGTGAAGAGTTGTACCGCACTTTGCAAATAGTGCAGTCACAACCGGAGCAATCGGCACTGGTGGAAGTGTTGATCCCGGAACACGACCTGGCCCCGGCGCTGGAAGATCTGGTTAAATCTATCACAGGCAAGTCACCTGCAGACTGCAAATAACACCCCGCCAAAATACACTTTCCCGGCTATCCATCAGTAGGATTGTCCGGGAAAGATTTGCTTACAAAGTGTTGGCCGCAGTGGCTATTACAATAGCTGGACGGAGCCTTTACCATGCCATAAAATCCAGCGTCTGAGACGATTGGTTCTATTTATTCGACAGTTAAGCCCGTATTTTTAACATTTTTATGTTCATTTTTGTCTGATATCGTGTGGTGATTCAGGTCATTTAGAGGTTGGTATGCTGAGAAACAGCGAAAATAGTTTTGGTTGGGTGGCCATAGTGATGCACTGGATTTCGGCCATTGCTGTTATCGGGCTGTTTGCGTTGGGCTGGTGGATGGTGGAGCTGAATTACTACAGTGAATGGTATCGAACTGCACCTCATTGGCATAAGAGTGTTGGCTTGTTGTTAGCGGCGTTTATCTTGCTCAGGTTGGGCTGGAAGTTCGTTAATATTGCTCCCAAAGCTTTGGGCAAACCCTGGGAAAAGCGCCTCGCTGGCCTGGCGCACGCCGCGCTTTATGGTTTGTTACTGGCCATATTTTGCAGCGGCTATTTGATCTCAACCGCCGATGGACGCGGTATAGAAATATTTGACTGGTGGACAGTGCCCGGATTCGGGGAGTTGCTGGAAAATCAGGAGGATGTTGCAGGGCTGGTGCATGAGTACCTGGCCTATGGACTGATAGTACTGGTGGTGTTGCATGCGCTGGCAGCGCTGAAACATCACTTTATTGATAAAGATAATACGCTGCGCCGTATGCTGCGTGTACTAAAAAACTGATACATTAAATTTGAGGACATTATTATGAAAAAAACATTAGCCGCTGTATTGCTTACTGCGTTGTTATCACCCCTGGCACAGGCTGCGGATTATGTTATCGACAGCAAAGGTGCTCACGCTTCGATAAACTTTAAAACACAGCATCTGGGTTACTCCTGGTTGACCGGGCGCTTTAACGAATTTGAAGGCACGTTTAGCTATGATGCTGAAAAGCCACAAGCGGCAAAAATCGCGGTAAATATCAAAACGGCCAGCATTGATTCCAATCACGCAGAACGCGATAAACACTTGCGCAGCGATGACTTTTTAAATGTAAAAGACTTTCCGGAAGCAAAGTTTGTCAGTACTAAAATCACCGATAAAGGCGATGGGAAACTGGAAGTGGCGGGTAAGTTCACGCTGCACGGTACCACTAAAAATATTGTTATTGATGCCGAGAAAATTGGTGAAGGTGATGATCCATGGGGCGGCTATCGTGCGGGTTTTGCCGGCAATACCGAGATCCGCATGGCGGACTATGGCATGAAAGAAATTTTAGGGCCAACAACGGTGTTATTGGAACTGCATGTTGAAGGTGTTCGCCAGTAACCAGAACGGTTATTGAAGGGAGTCGTTTGACTCCCTTTTTGCGTTTCCTGAACGGCTAAAAATCGTCCAGAGTAAACGCGGCGAGGTCCTCACCGTTGTCTGTCAGAGCGGCTTTGTGCATCAGGGCTCTCGGGTACAGGCGCTTTAAGTAAAACTCACAAACTTTCGCCTTGCTATTGGCAAGTTGTTGATTGTCATTGCCTGATGCAGTGTCTTTCAGACTTAGCCAGCATATGGCCAATAATGAATAGGCACAAAACTGCATGTAATCATAGGCTCGGCTGGCAGTATCAAACGCATCTCCCGCCATCAAAGATTGCGAGCCGGCTAACCACAAATCGTAGACTTCCTGAGCCTTATCGCGGTCCTGTTGATTGGCGATGTTGGTAATCAAACCGGCAAATAGTTCAGCCGTTGCCTGAAGCATTTTACCGCCGTCTCGCACCAGTTTACGGGATATCAAATCCAATGCCTGAATTCCATTGGTGCCTTCGTACAATTGTGTGATACGACTATCGCGAATCAATTGCTCCATGCCCCATTCCTGAATGTAGCCGTGTCCACCAAAAATCTGAACCCCCAACTGGGAGACTTCCTGTCCCACATCGGTAAAGAAAGATTTAGTGATGGGGGTCAGGTAGGCAACTATGGCTTCTGCGTTTGCTTGCTCTTCTGGAGAACCAAAACGCACCAGGTCTACCTGTTTGGCGTACAACAAACCCAAAGCCCGGCAACCTTCTGTCAGCGCTTTTTGAGTCAGTAACATGCGGCGCACATCTGGTAGATGAATGATGGCATCGGCTTTTTCTTCCGGCTGCTGCACACCCTGTGGCGCTCTCGATTGTAAACGTTCTTTGGCGTAAGTAAGTGCTCCCTGATAAGATGCCTCAGCGATGCCGGTACCTTGTAAACCCACCTGAAAGCGCGCGTCGTTCATCATGGTAAACATACACGCCAGGCCACTGTGTGGTGCGCCAATGAGCCAGCCTGTCGCACCGTCAAAATTCATGACACAGGTGGGACAGCCATGCAGGCCCATTTTATGTTCGATACTACCCACCGAGACCGCATTAGGCACATCGAAAGCGTCGTTTTCACCGGGGAGCATTTTAGGTACCAGAAACAAACTTATGCCTTTCACACCCGGAGGAGCATCAGGCAGTCTGGCCAGTACCAGATGAATAATATTATCGGTCCATTCGTGGTCACCACCGGAAATAAAGATTTTAGTGCCGGAAATCTTATAGGAGCCATCGTCATTAGGTTCAGCTTTGGTGGTGAGTAAGCTTAAATCGGAGCCTGCCTGAGGCTCAGTCAAATTCATGGTGCCGGTCCATTCACCGCTGATTAAATTGGGCAAATAACTTTCTTTTAGCGCATCGCTGCCGTGTTTTTCCAGCGCGAGTACTGCGCTTTCAGTCAGGCCACAAACCAGGCGCCAGCTAACATTGGCGGATACCAGCATTTCGTGTACCGGGATAGCCACCGAATAAGGCAGTTCCTGGCCACCATATTCTTCACAACCCAGCATGGCGTTCCAGCCGTTTTCAATATAGTTCTGATAGGCTTCTGGGAAACCCTGTGCAGTAGTGACTTTACCATCACTGAGTTTACATCCCTGCTGATCTCCCGCCTGATTAATTGGGGCGATTTCTGATTCAGCAAAGCGCGCGCCCTGGGCAATAATTTCATTTACCAGCTCGGCATCAATATCGTCTTTACCGATATGGCGATAATGGTCACTGACGTTTAACCAGTCGTGAAGAAGAAATTGGAAGTCGGCTAAGGGAGCACGATATTCTGGCATGGTAAAATCCTCAAAAATGTTTCAAGTGGTCTGATGAGTTTGCCAGTGGAGCAACAAAAAGTAAACGGAATTACCTGGTTTGTCTTTAAAAGGCAATCTAAGCCAATAAAAATAGAAAATAGTTTCAGGATGTTGACTATTTGGTCGAAAACGAGATGATAAGAGCAGAAATATATCGGACATAATCTACAAAGTTTTTGTATTTTTGCAGTTGTCACTCCTACAATAATAATGAGCCATTGCGCACATAACGAGCAATAAATGAATTTAGCATCTTTATCTATTAAACAATTATTTGTTTTTTCACTGCTGATAGCAGTGTTGGTGTCCACCATAATCGTTGGTGCAATTGGACAGTTTAGCGCACGAAATCTGGTGTCGGAACGCCTTGAAGAAGTGGAGCTTCCCAATACTTTGCAACGCATTCGCAATGAGCTGGACAAAGAAATCTCAATTATGCGTAGCGCTACCAGACAATTAGCGAACGACGAGTTTGTTAATCAGTGGATGCGCAATGGGTCACCTGGCGCACAGGAAGACACCGTGATACGCAATCTGAACAATATTAAAAACCAGTATGGTTTAACCAATGTGTCTGTGGCTAATCGCGGTACAGCACAATACTGGAACCAGGATGGTTTTTTAAGAGTACTGAATAACGATAATTTGGACGGTTGGTTTTTTGCCTTTCGCGATTCCGGCGAAGCCTCTTCCATGAGCCTCTACACAGAAGAAGGGGCGGGCACCAAGATGTTCGTTAACTACCAACAACTGAACGGACAGGTTTTGGCAGGGATAGGGTTATCTGTTGATCAGATGGTGGACAAGCTGAAAAGTAACAGACTGGCAGAAACCGGCTTTGTATTTTTAACCGATGGTAAGGGACTGGTGCAAATTCATCGCAACCAGTCCTTTCTGAACAAAAAAGATTTGGGTTCACTGTACAGTGGCGATGTTGAGCGCAAACTACTGACTCGTTCTGAATTCGCTATGAGCCGCACTGAGGTGGATGGTGAAGAGGTGTTTTTAGCCAGTAGTTATATCGAGTCGGGTGGCTGGTATGTTGTGGCGCAGGTGCCGGTGGATGAGATCTTCGCTGAACTCAATGCCGCCAGAAATCAAATGATTGTCTGGGTCGCATTAGTGGCTGCCGGATTTGCGGTATTAGCGGTATTTGTTGCCAACATCATTGCGGCCCCTATTTGTAAATTATCCGCCGTGTTTGCCGAATTGGGGCAGGCAGAGGCGAACCTTGATGTGCGGCTTGAGCGGCAGTCTTCCAAAGAGTTGCAATCGCTTGGCGAAGGCTTTAACGCCTTTGTGGAAAAGATTCAAAAAACCGTCGAGATGGTCGCCAATACCAGCGAAGATTTGCGCACAGAAGCTGATTCGGTGGCGGACTTTGCCAGACAATCTTTAGCGCTGGGCAAACGACAGTCCACCCATACCGGAGAAGTGGTAACCGCAATTAGTCAGATGGGCGACACCGTGGATGAAGTGGCGCGCAATGCGAACAAAGCGGCAGAAACCTCAAATGATTTAGAAGATGCCAGTCACAAGGGTAAGGCAGTTTCTATGCAGGCTAAACAATCTATTGAGCAGCTTTCAACACAAGTGGAGTCGGTAGCTGTTGTAATTGATGAACTGGCCAGCCACACCGACGCCATAGGCAGCGTTCTGGAAGTGATTCGCGGGGTATCAGAACAAACTAATCTGTTGGCATTAAATGCAGCGATTGAAGCTGCCCGGGCTGGTGAGCAGGGACGTGGCTTTGCAGTGGTCGCAGACGAAGTGCGTTCGCTGGCACAGCGCACCGGAGAATCGACAGAGGAAATTCAGAAAACTATCGACCGTTTACAGCAGGAAGCCGCAAGAGCTGTATCCCTGATGAAAGATAGCCGGGAACAGGCCCGTACCGGGGTAAGTTCCGTTATTGAGGCTGAGCAGTCGCTGAGCAGTATCACTGAAGGTATCACGGCGCTGCGGGACATAAATAATCAGGTTGCTACGGCTACTGAAGAGCAGGCCCAGGTGGCCCATGTTATCAGTGAGAACCTGAAGCAAATTCAGGGTGAAACGGAAGACAATCTGCAGGTGTCTGACAAAGTGGCCAGAACCAGTGAAGCCTTACAGCAACTTTCGGGGATGCTGGACAAGTTGGTGGAAGCCTACCGTTAATGTGGCTCAAAGCAGCCTTGTATTAGCCTAAAGTTGTATAACAAGAATGGATTCAACAGTGTCATAATCAACGGGTTATCCAGTACATCAATCTGAACCAGAGGACAATAAATAATCTCATGTATGCCAGTCGTGATGTATTGTGTGCCCGACAGCCAATTTTCAATACTAAAAATCAGATTTACGGCTATGAGTTGCTGTATCGTTCGGTAACGAATACTGACAAGGCCGACTTTATCGATGGCGATATTGCAACCAGTGAGCTGTTGCTGAATGCCTGTGCCAGTATCAACGACGACGAAACGCTGAGCCAATTCCCGCTCTTTTTTAACGTTACCCGCAACCTGTTACTTTCTGACTCGTTTTTTCCGGTGGATGCCAACAAAGCCATTATTGAAATACTGGAAGATATTACAGTAAACGAGGAACTCACCACGCAAATCTACCGGCTTAAGCGCCTGGGGTATCAGTTTGCGTTGGATGATTTTACCTTTGATTCCAGGTTCGAACCGCTTATCCCCATGGTTAGGTTTATCAAAGTGGATGTGCTGGCCTGTGATATTTCCCAACATGAAAAAGATATTCAGCGTATTAAGGCAATGGGAAAAGTGCTGATAGCTGAGAAGATTGAGTCGCTGGCAGTTTTTGAACAATGTGTCGCGTTGGGTTTTGACTTATTCCAGGGCTATTACCTGGAAAAACCTCAGATCGTTGAGGGCCGGAAAATCAATGCGAACGTTAATTTGGCCCTGACAATCATTAACGAGCTGCAACAACCGGATGTCAGTTTTGATAAATTATCGTATCTGGTATCCAAAGATCCTAAATTGAGCTATCAACTGTTACGTATCCTAAATAGTCCTGCTCAGGGGTTAAAACGCGAAGTCAGTAGCCTGAAGCAAGCCGTGGTGTTTTTGGGGGTAGTGTCACTGAAAAAGTGGGTTATATTGATATCCTTGTTGCAAAACAGTGATGTCCCTGACGCGTTTTTTACAGTATTGCTGACACGAGCCAGAACCTGTGAGCTGTTGGCTAAAACCATAGAGTTAAAAGATGCCGACAGCTATTTTACCGTGGGTTTATTTTCAGGGCTGGATCGGGTGCTCAACCTGGAAATGTCGGATGTGATAAAACATTTGAGTATCCCCAAAGATGTGCAGGATGCACTGCTCAACCGGGCCGGGTTTAAAGGTGAGACCCTGAGTAAAGTTATTTTACTGGAGCGGGCTGACTGGGACGACCTTACCAAGGCATGCGGTTGGTCTCAGGCCTGTTTGTTAGCACAATTAATGGAGCAGGCACGGGACTGGACAGATTCGCTGTTAGGTGATCTGGTGTAAGCCAGTCCGACTGTACGCTGCACATCGATTAATTATCTTTGACGTTTTCTGCTTCGTTGTTTTCCGGCCTGGTTTTGTTAAACATATCCAGGGTTTCAATATGCCGTTTTGGATAGCGCCACTCACTGGCTAAGGTATCAAACGGGTCGGTCAGTTTGATAAACGCAACTTCGTGCTTTGTCCAGTCGGGTACCGGAAAACGGTCAATATCTTCGCCTACTTCGTCTGCTAACTGGCACTGGTAAATCCGAAAGCCATTCTCTGCAATACCTAATAACTTACCTACTTCAACGTTAAAGCCGGTTTCTTCAAACGTTTCCCGGTGAGCGGTACATTGTGCCAGCTCACCTTCATTTGCTGTACCGCCTGGTACATCCAGGCGGCCGGTTTGAATATTACCTAGTGTCAGTAGTTTTTCGTTTACCCGGATAAAACAACCGGCGTTACCGGTGGCATCGTCCAGATGTTGATCGCTGATACGACATACGGGATTAGCTGGCTTGACCGTGTCACAGGCTGACAGCACACCACAAAAAATGAATAACAGTATTTTTCTTCGCATATAAAAAGGGCGCTTTGCGCGCCCATTCCTTAATTATTGTTCATCCAGGAAGCTTCGCAATTGCTCCGAGCGGCTCGGATGACGCAATTTACGCAATGCTTTGGCTTCAATCTGACGAATACGCTCACGGGTTACGTCGAACTGCTTACCCACTTCTTCCAATGTGTGATCGGTGTTCATGTCGATACCAAAACGCATTCTCAACACCTTTGCTTCTCTGGCGGTAAGGCCTGCTAACACGTCCTGAGTTGCCAGTTTAAGGTTGTTGTTGGTGGCTGAATCCAGAGGCTGCACTATGGTGCTGTCCTCAATAAAGTCACCCAGATGCGAATCTTCGTCGTCACCAATGGGGGTTTCCATGGAGATTGGCTCTTTGGCGATCTTCAGCACCTTACGAATCTTATCTTCCGGCATTAACATGCGCTCAGATAGTTCTTCCGGAGTGGGTTCACGACCAATTTCTTGCAGCATCTGACGGGAGATACGATTAAGCTTGTTGATCGTCTCAATCATATGTACCGGAATACGGATAGTTCTCGCCTGGTCTGCAATAGAGCGGGTAATCGCCTGACGTATCCACCATGTGGCGTAAGTTGAGAACTTATAACCACGGCGATATTCGAACTTGTCTACGGCCTTCATCAGGCCGATATTTCCTTCCTGAATCAGATCCAGGAATTGCAAACCGCGGTTGGTGTATTTTTTGGCAATTGAGATAACCAGACGCAGGTTGGCTTCTACCATTTCTTTTTTGGCGCGGCGAGCTTTCGCTTCACCGATAGACATGCGGCGGTTGATATCCTTGATATCGTCAATCACCAGGCCAGTTTCTTCTTCTACCTGGTTAATTTTACTGACACAACGCTCAATGTCTTCCTGCAGAAGTTTAAGTTGTTCAACGTAAGGGTGATCACTTTCTAATACTTCGTAAAACCAGTCAAGAGAGGTCTCATTGCCGGCGAACTTACGGATAAAGTCGCGTTTAGGCATTTTGGCCTGAGCAACACAGTGCTTCATCACCAGGCGTTCCTGAACGCGCACTCTGTCCATCATAGAGCGCATATTGCGCACCATGCGGTCGAATTGCTTCGGTACCAGACGGAACTCTTTAAATACGTCACTCAGTTTAGCGATTTCTTCTTTCGCTTTAGCATGAGCGCGGCCATTTTTAGCGATGACTTCACGGGTGGCTTCGTACTGAACACGCAATTCTGCAAACTTTTCGCGCGCCATTTCCGGATCGATGCTGTTATCTTCATCATCAGAAGAATCGTCATCATCGTCGTCGTCATCATCGTCGTCTTCGTCGTCCAGATCTTCCTGAGACAACTCAGAGCCGATGTGCGTTGCTGTGGGAGCGACGTCTTCTTCGTTAGGATCAACAAAGCCCAGAATAATGTCACTTAAACGAATTTCTTCGGCTTCGTACAGATCCCATTGATCTAAAAGGTAAGTAATGGCTTCAGGGTATTCGGCTACAGAGCACTGAACCTGGTTGATACCATCTTCGATACGCTTGGCAATTTCGATTTCGCCTTCACGGGTCAACAGTTCAACTGTGCCCATCTCGCGCATGTACATGCGTACCGGGTCCGTTGTACGGCCTATTTCACTTTCTACCGTGGCTAGCGCTTGTGCGGCTGCTTCTGCCACTTCTTCATCGGTAGTGGTTTCCTGCATTAATAACTCATCGGCGTCCGGGGCATTTTCAAATACCTGGATACCCATGTCGTTAATCATGCGAATAATATCTTCAATTTGATCGGAATCTACGATATCTTGCGGGAGGTGGTCATTTACTTCAGAAAAGGTCAAAAAGCCTTGTTCTTTACCTTTAGCAATGAGGAGTTTGATCTGTGACTGCTTGCTTGCCATATGCTTCCACAATATAAATTTACTAGTTCAAGTGCGCCGCACGAATGATGTTATCGGAGCACTCCTGAAGACGTTGCGCCAACGCGCGCGGAATTAGCGATTATAGCAGATAAAAAAGTGTACAATCTATGCCTTGTACAAAATTTGTTTTTCTGGCCTGTTTACAAATCATTACTAACTGAAGTTACTAATCGTCGCGCTCACCCTAATATTTGGTGTTAAATCCCGATTTTACAAGGCTCGGGCTGTAATTTTATATTACTACTGAGTGGCGACACCGGTGCGCAGAGCTTTAGTTAGCGCTACGATTTCTTGTTTTTCCTCGGCACTCAATGACTGCACGCGGGAAAGCGTTGTGAGTTCATCCAGCCTGGCTTCTAATTGCAACTGGATCAGACGGTTCATGTTGCCTCTGAATTCAGCCACCAAATCTTTACCCGGCGGCATTTCTTTGCTCATCATTTGCAATAGAATGTTGTAATGGGGGTGCTCACGGAAACGCTCCAGCACCTGAATGCCCATAACGCTTGTTTCAGACACGCAAATGCTGTGAATATCACGCAATAGGTTCATGCCAGGCAGATTGATGGCCAACAGACTCTGCGGTGTCACTTCCGGGACCTGTCGTGCTACTTCGGGGGCGTGCAACAACAGATGCAACAATCTTCTTACCGGAGAATCGGATATCTTTTGGTGTTTTTCGTAATCGGCTTTTTGCGCCTTGATAGAGACGTTCGCTTCAGCGATTTTTTTGCTGGCTACTACCTGATTATACTCGCCGGTAATGGTGGCCAGTTTTTCAGTTAACATCTGTTTCTGGTATTCACCCGGTACCTGCTCCAGCATCGGCATCGTCTGTGCTTTCAGGCTGGCTTTGCCTTCCAGTGTGGACGGGTCGTGTTGTTGGCGCAATTGCTCAAACAAAAATTCCGACAAGGGCTGGGCCTGTTTAAGGCGTGCCTCAAAGGCCTCTTTGCCTTCCTGACGCACCATGGTATCCGGGTCTTCACCATCCGGTAAAAACAGGAACTTTAATTTGCAGCCATCTTTTAACATGGGCAGGGCATTTTCCAGCGCCCGCCAGGCGGCATCGCGTCCCGCCCGATCTCCGTCGTAACAACAGATCACTTCCTGGGTGTTGCGGAACAATAACTGAATATGTTCCGGTGTAGTGGCCGTGCCCAGTGCGGCCACGGCGTAATCAATACCAAATTGCGCCAAAGCTACCACATCCATATAGCCTTCAACGATGATCACTTTTTCCAGTTTGCGATGGGCCTGCTTGGCCTGGTAAAAGCCGTAGAGCTCCGAGCCTTTATGGAAAATTCGGGTTTCCGGTGAGTTCAGGTACTTGGGGCCATCGCCTTGCATGATGCGGCCACCGAAGCCGATTACCCGACCACGACGGTCCCGAATAGGGAAGGTGATGCGGTCGCGGAAAAAGTCATAACGACGTTGCTGGTCGTTCTGATTCACCAGTTTTAAATCCATCAGTTGCTGGACTGACTGATTGTCTGTTCCAAACTGACGTAATACCGAATCCCAGTCTGGCGGTGCAAAACCTATTTCAAAGGTTTTGACAATTTCACCGCTTAAGCCCCGGCCTTTCAGGTAATCGATGGCGTTCTGTCCCTGGTTGTGCTGACGTAATTGTTGTGCGTAAAAACGCGCTACTTTATTCATCAACTCATAGTCGTCCTGCAACTGCTGTTTTTGCTGCGGACTTTGCTGTCTGAAATTACCGCCGTCTTCACGGGGCACTTCCAGGTGATACATACGGGCCAGCTCTTCCACCGCTTCGGGGAATTCCAACCGTTCGTATTCCATCAAAAACGAAATAGCGTTGCCGTGGGCGCCGCAGCCGAAACAATGATAGAACTGTTTATCCGGGGCGACGGTAAAAGAGGGGCTTTTTTCATTGTGGAAAGGACAACAGGCCTGATAGTTTCGGCCGGCCTTTTTTAAAGGCACAAAACTATCGATCAGCTCAACGATATCAGCGCGAGCTAATAGGTCATCAATAAAACTACGGGGAATTCTGCCAGCCATAAATTGTTATTTTTAAGGTCCACAAATAAACAAGCCGCACCTTGTTATAAGGTGCGGCTTGTGTCAAGTCGATAAATTCGTTAGTGCAGATTATCTGCCGTGAATTATGCGGTAAGTTTTGCCTTGATGGCTTTGCTCAGTTCGCCCATATCGGTGCGACCCTGAACTTTGGGTTTTAACCATCCCATCACTTTGCCCATATCCTGCATGCCACTGGCACCGGTGTTGGTCATAGCTTCGGCGATTAAGGCGTCGAGTTCTTCACTGGTTAATGCCTTAGGAAGAAATGAGTGTATCACCTCCGTTTCATTTCTTTCCTGTTCTGCCAGATCTTCGCGTCCGGCAGCTTCAAACTGTTGCATGGCATCTTTGCGTTGCTTGACCATTTTGGTCAAAATCGCCAATACATCAGCGTCTTCTAACTCGACTTTGCCGTCTATTTCTTTTTGCTTAATTTCTGCCAAAGCCATTCGAATGGTACCCAGACGTAATTTGTCTTTGGCACGCATGGCGTCTTTTTGGGCTTCTTTAAGTGATTCTTTTAAAGACATAACTTAGCAATAATTCGCGGTTAACGACTTAGTATAACTTGATACGACGAGCGTTTTCGCGAGCCACTTTTTTCAAGTGACGCTTTTTAGCAGCTGCTTTTTTACGCTTGCGTTCCCAGGTAGGCTTTTCGAAGAATTCTCTGCGACGAACTTCGGATAAGATACCCGCTTTTTCACATGAACGCTTAAAACGACGCAGTGCTACGTCAAACGGTTCGTTTTCTCTTACTTTAACGATTGGCATTAAATAATCACCTCAAATCAAAATCTTATAAATAATGTGCTTAAAAAATAGACGGCACGGCTAAAAATGGTGCGCAATTCTAATCATATCGCCAGGTAAAGTAAAGGGAATGGAGGCTATTTGTGCAGATTAGTTGTCCGGTTTTCTCACTGCTGCGCTATTAGATTGGTTCTGCTAAACGCTTTTGGGTAAACTAGCGCCAGTTTTGATGGTAAGAATGATAGTTATGTTGGTATTAGGAATAGAAACTTCCTGTGATGAAACCGGTATTGCCCTGTATGACACTGACAAAGGCCTGCAATCTCATGCGCTGTACAGTCAGGTGAAACTTCACGCCGATTATGGCGGTGTAGTGCCGGAGCTGGCCTCCAGAGATCACATTCGCAAAGTGATCCCGCTGATTAAAGAAGCAATAAAAGAAGCCGGTGTTACTCAGGCTGATATTGACGGGATTGCGTATACCCGGGGGCCTGGCCTGATTGGTGCTTTGCTGGTGGGCAGCTCGGTGGCCCGTAGTCTGGGGTTTGCCTGGAATATTCCTGCCGTGGGTGTGCATCATATGGAAGGGCATCTGCTGGCGCCATTGTTGGATGATATTGATTTGTCTTTTCCCTTTGTGGCACTGCTGGTGTCAGGTGGACACTCTATGCTGGTTAAGGTAGACGCCATCGGAAGTTACGAACTACTGGGAGAATCGGTGGACGACGCCGCCGGTGAAGCGTTTGATAAAACCGCGAAACTTCTGGGACTGGATTACCCGGGCGGGCCACGGTTGGCCAAATTAGCGGATCAGGGCAATACCGGGCGTTTTACTTTTCCCCGCCCCATGACTGACAGGCCGGGCCTGCAATTCAGCTTCAGTGGTCTGAAAACCTTTGCAGCCAATACTATTCGCGATTTGAAAGCTGCCTCGGAATCCGGTGAATTATCTGAGCAGGACAAAGCCGATGTTGCGGCGGCATTTCAGGAAGCGGTCATCGATACCTTGTTGATAAAATGTAAGCGGGCGTTAAAGCAATGCCATGTAAAGCAACTGGTCATTGCAGGTGGAGTGAGTGCCAATGTGCAACTCAGGGATAGAGTAACGCAGTTAATGGATAAGTTGGGCGGAAAAGCCTTTTATCCGGCGCCGGCGTTTTGTACTGATAATGGCGCTATGATCGCCTATGCGGGTGCGCAACGTTTATTGGCGGGACAACAGGATGATATGGCTGATCAGGTATTGCCACGCTGGCCACTGGATGAATTACAACCGTTAAAATAGAAGCACTTCAGGCTTTGAGTTCACTGCCTTCCCACAGTCGGCGAATGTTGGGGAGGTGGCGCAAAACAATGGTGCAACTCATTAAAGTCATGCTCATGAACCAGGGAGACTGAAGCAGCCAGGCCAATATCGGGGCCAGGCTGACGGTAATAATGGCGGCGATGGAAGAAATTCGTATTTTTTTCATGATACCCAGCCACACCAGGATCAAAAACGCCCCTATAAGCCACTCCAGCGCCAGGACCACACCAAAACCGGTAGCGACGGCTTTGCCCCCTTTAAAACTAAAGAACAGCGGAAAAATGTGCCCCAGACAGGCGCACACGCCACACAGCGCTACAACAATTTCCGGCTGCTCCAGTGACACTGCTAACAGCACCGGCAACATCCCTTTTAGCATATCAAAACTAAAGGTGGCCAGAGCCGGCCATTTACCGCCAATGCGATACACGTTGGTGGTACCGGGATTTTCAGAACCTTCTGACCGGGGATCGGGCAAATGCCACAACCGGCACACCACAATGGCACTGCAAATAGAGCCGAGATAATAGGCCAGCACCGGCAATAAAACCGCTAGCATGATGTCCTCATTTTGAGGTTAGACAATCCAGGATAAATCAGTATGATCCCCAGCAATGACAATTCGAAGCATCATTATAAGCTGTCTTTATGGACAAAATCATTATTAACGGGTTAGAAATCGACACCATCATCGGAGTCTATAACTGGGAAAGGCAAAACAGCCAGAAAGTTATCCTCAATTTAACTCTGCTGACAGAACTCAATTCAGCGATGAAATCTGATCAGGTAAAAGACACCATCGATTATGCTGCGGTTGTCGAGCGCATCGAAAAGCTGTCTGATACGCATCACCCGGAACTGGTGGAAAAATTTGCCGATCTGATTTTCGCAGATCTGTTTAGCGCTTTTCCGCTGGCAGAAATTCAGTTGGAAATTCTCAAACCAGATATTTTAAAACAGGTGCAATCGGTGGGCATTGCTGTCACCCGTAAAAAAGATGATTACATCGTAAAAGGAACATTAAGTTGAGCTTACCAGAAATTATTATCCTGGCGCTTATACAGGGATTGTCAGAGTTTCTGCCTATTTCCAGTTCGGCGCATTTGATTTTACCTTCGCAACTCTTTGGTTGGCACGATCAGGGATTGGCCTTTGACGTTGCGGTGCATGTGGGCAGTTTACTGGCGGTGGTCAGCTATTTCCGCAAGGAAGTACTGCAATTAACCGTCGGCTGGGGGCAATCTCTCACCGGCAACGTGACCGAAGACGGTAAACTGGCCTGGATGATTATCTTAGCAACCTTGCCGGTGATCATTGTGGGCTTTCTGGTGAAGGACTATGTGGAAGGCTGGCTGCGTTCCGGTTATGTAATTGCCACCACCACTATTGTTTTCGGTCTGTTGTTGTACTGGGCCGACAAAGTGGCAACCCGGCAACAGGGAGACGTTGAGCTTACCTGGAAAAAAGCCCTGATTGTTGGTCTGGCGCAGGTAGCGGCCATTATTCCCGGCACTTCTCGCTCCGGTGTGACTATGACCGCGGCATTGTTTTTAGGCATCAGCCGCGAAAAAGCCGCCCGGTTTTCGTTTTTATTGTCTATCCCCACCATTTTGGGCGCCGGCACTATCCTGACTTACAAACTATTGTCCAGTGACGTGGCCGTTAACTGGGAAGAACTGTTTTACGGTGTTGTATTATCCTTTATCAGTGCTTATATCTGCATTACGCTGTTTTTAAAGTGGATCTCCACACTGGGAATGACGCCCTTTGTTATTTACCGGATCGTACTGGGGATTGTTATTTTTGCTGTTTTAGCGATTTAAGGGAATTGCATTATGTCTGAAACGATTTTTACCAAGATCATTAACAAAGAAATTCCGGCCGATATCCTGTACGAAGACGACGAAGCTTTGGCTTTTAAAGATATTAATCCGCAGGCGCCGGTGCATTTTTTGGTGATCCCGAAAAAGCCCATCGCCACCATTAATGATATGACCAAAGAAGACAACGCTCTGGTGGGTCATCTGCATTGGGTAGCCAGCCATATCGCCAAAGAGCAAGGTTTTGCCCAGGATGGTTTCAGAACCGTGATGAACTGCAATGAGCACGGTGGTCAGACGGTTTATCACATTCATCTGCATGTGTTGGCGGGTAAGCCGTTGGGTTGGCCGCCTTACCAGGAAAAATTAAAAGTTTAGTGGCTTGTCTTAAGCCCCAAAACCTGCGCCAACTTGCTTTTTACTGAGCGCCAGTGGGTTGCCGGAATGGCCGGCGCTTTTTGTTGCAGATAATCAAAGTCTGCTTCGGTTAATTGTACTTCTGCGCCATGTGCCAGCAGGATGGTGTCGGGCGCCAGTTGTCTGATTCGGTTTAATGATGCCTTATAGCGATTGGGATAAAACACCGGATAGGGCGGAATAAACCGCGCTTTTACCTTCACCATCAGATCGGCCACATACACTTTGTGACTGGGCTGATGCCAGAGACTGATATCCCTGTCTGTATGACCCTGGGTGAAAAGTACCCGCCAGTCTTCAAATTCCGGGATCTGGTCTTCATCATTGAGATATCTGTCAGCTTTCATCCAGGGAGAGTACCAAATCAGGCGGCGCGATTTTTTCATTCTCCCGGCCACCCAATGGGCCAACAAGATATCGGTTAAATGCATCAACCAGCCATCAAGGCCGCTATACCATTGGCCGGGCACATTACCTGTGATGATTTGCGCTTTGGTGATTTGCTTTAAGGCTCTGGCACCCCCGGCATGGTCCGGGTGCATATGGGTAACCATTATCACCTTGAGGTGGTGCAATGGGCGCTTAAGCTGTTCGCTGATAAACCGGCAAATGTTCTGCACATCAGCCCGGGATGCGCCGTCCAGTAGCATAAGGCCATGGGGTTCTTCTACCAGCCAGATATCCTGGATATAGCCTTCAAGGCGATGTAACTTCATGAATACTGTTGTTTAAGGCGTTAAATTGCGGATAGTTATCAGTGTAGCAATGAAACATCCGAATTCAAACGGTTGTTTGAATTCGGATTTCATACAAAAGGGCTGGTAATCTTACAGGCCCAATACCTGCTTACCCTGGGTAAAGGTAATGTCTACCGGGATATTGGCTTGTGATAAGCGGTCCAGGTCTGCCTGTAACGCCTCATCAATCAGTCCTTTTTCTGCTACCAGCTTAGCAACACCGTCGTAATCTCCGTTGCCCTGTAAGGTCAGAATTAATTCCGACAAGCTGCTAACGGCCTGTTGCATCTTATCCATATCAACGGAGTATTGACCCTGTTCATTGCGACTAAAAGCGCCTTGCTCTTTAAAATAATTAAAGCGCACCATGTTAGCTTTACCGTGCGCACTGGAAGCGCCAAAGCGCACAGAACGGAAGATGCCAGCCATAAACGTGGTGTAGTAGTCCTGTAAAACCCCTTCAGCGATTTCCCCTTTTTCCAGTAATTGCTGAATCATATACAGACCCAGAATATCGGCTTTACCTTCTTCCAATGCTGAGGCGTGTTCTTTCAGCGCCTGACGCACGGTACCCTTGTCGTTAATGGTATTTTTAATACCTAAACCATGCGCCACTTCGTGAAACATGGTGTTGGCAAAAAAGGCATCAAAGGTAATGTTTTGGCGTTGTTCGGGGACAATCAACTCCTGAGCAATGGGCACCAGGATATGATCGAATTTGGCGCGCATGGCATTTTTAAGCTGCAGGCGTCGGGTGCCTTTGGAAAGTTGCACTTCTTCGTCATTGGGCAGATTGATAGCAATGGTTTTGCTACCGGCATTGGAATGACCGGCATAATAAATCACGTCGTAGGCATTCAGGTCGGCATTGGCTCCTGGGGTTTCCTGTTTATAGGCTTCGGCCACCGGCAGACCTTGTTGCAATTCCGGCAGGAACTGCGCGTATTTAGCGAGCTTTTCGCTCCATTTTAAATCTTTGATTAAAACATAAGATTCAAACGCGGCACGATAACCAAATAGCTGATCTTCATAAGTCTCAATAGGGCCATAAACCAATTCAATGGGATTGGTTTTCATGTCCATCCAGGCGAAATCAGACGCCTGATAATCGTCGCTGAGCAAGGCTTCTGCACGCATGTTCAGGTAATTGGCGAATTCCTGATTTTCAGCAAGCACTGCAGCCTGTTTAAGTAGTCCGGCGGCGCGTTCCAGTGGCACCTTATATTTTTGCGAATAAGGGATGACTTTGAGTTCGCCGGCCTTTCTTTCAATTACTGAATACAGTCCGTCTTTTGCAGGTAACTGCGCAGCTTCAAATTCGGCCTTATCCATATCTTGCGGGTAAAACTGAGCACCGTGAGATTTGGCTTCTACACCTGTTAAAAAAGCTTTGTCACCATTCAGTCGGTCCCAGGGGCCGTAGTTAATTTCTGCGAATTTTCGTACTTTGGGATCGGTTATTTGCGCCAGCAATTCATCTTTATTTGGGCCGTATGCCTGTTGCCAAAACAGCTCGTCCATGATCACCGACGCATCAATTAACACTGCTAACATCGTTTTTTGATTGTCTGACAGGTGGGAGAGATCGGCATTCAGTTGTACCTGCTTATAGATATCTAGACGATTTTCAAATTCAGGTAACAGGGAATAGGGGGCAACTTCCGGATTGGCCGTGGCTGAGCCCGCTACGGGATCTTTCGGCTGACAGGCGCTTAGCGCCAACAGGGAAGTGGCGAGCAGAATACCGCTCAGTGGGTTTTTTCTCATCGTTAAACACTCATTATTGTCGTTATTGAAATTAAAACTGCGGATAACATTATTCAATTCCTGGTAAAAATCAAATCTGCAACAAAAATTGCATTTTTTACACAGCCTCATTTCAAAAAAAATTTGTGCCAGATCAGATAAATGGCTGGTGAATCGAAGAAAATAAATTAAACTCAAGGGGTAGGGATGTTACTGGCGGTTAGCATATTAATTGAGCAGTATTTGCTATTTTTGATGATCATTATTTTATGAGTTTTGGTATTGGATGGATTTTTATACCCGAACGGCTCTGGTTATCACAAGAGGTTAGTACAGCCCACTTCGTTCAAACTAGTAGTCCTGATCCATCGCAATCAGGTTCATATGAAAAGGTTGGAAAATGTCCACTGAAAATGCATTGCTCACCATTCTGGTAGAAAAAATTAACAACGATACCCTGGTGTTGCCAACACTGCCAGCGATCGCACTTAAGGTTCGAAAGGCGGCTGATGATCCGGAAATTAACCTCAACGCCATGGCTGATGTAATTGGTCAGGATCCCTCATTGTCGGCGCGTATCATTAAGATCGCCAACAGTGCCTATATGGGGCGCAGCGTTAAAGTAGAATCTCTAAATCAGGCGGTAACCCGTATCGGTTTAACACAAATTAAAAACATCGCCACGGCTTTGGCGATGGAACAACTGTTTGTCAGTAAGAATGAGATTATTAAAGGCTATATTAATAAAATTTGGGATCGCACCGTCGATGTGGTTGCGAATGCGCTTGCCCTGTTTCGAATCTATCAGGATGAAACCAAAGATCGTCGGCTGAATGTGGATACGCTGACCTTATGCTCTTTGGTACACAATATCGGTATTTTGCCAATTCTGACAGAAGCCGAGCGCCATGAAGAAGTGTTTGCTAACCCTGCTTTTCTCAATGTCGCCGTGCAGAAATTGTCCGGACGAATTGGTGGTACTATCACCGCAGAATGGGGCTTTGGTAAAGACTTTGTACAGGTAGCCGAACATTGGCGCAATCTGAAAGTACAAACCGAATCTGTATCTTATCTGGATTTTGTCCGCATGGGGGCAGCGGTAGCCGGACATGTTAACAATCAGAAAGATGCCATCCTGAATCTGTGTATGCAGAAGAATATGATCAGCGATTTAGCGAAAGTTGAAAGCGACGAATACAAAGACATGAAAGAGGCCGGTAAGGCGATATTCAATTAAGCTAATCTTCTGGTCACAAGGTGATCACCGGTTACCAAAGAAAACCCCACGACAATGTGGGGTTTTTGTTGAAAGTACCCGGGTTAAAAAAGAGTACCTGATTTACATAGAGTACCTGATTTAAAAAGAGTAGGTGGTCTGAACGTAGAAATAGGTGGTGTTGCCTTCGGGATTGGCATTCTGCACATCATCAAAGAACTTGCCTTTGATAAGGTATGCCGCACCCGTCTCAAAGCGAATGTTGTCCTGAATCTGGTGTCGGATCCGGGTTTCAAACTGATGGCCGACAAATGATTCACGCGTTGTATTTCTGGCGCCGATGGCAGGCAATGCGTCATCTTTGTCAGCCAGCCAAACCGGCCGATACCCCAAAAATGCCGCTACGTCTTTCGCGGGTGAGAACTTCCAACGCAATCCGGGGGCCAGGATATTACTGCGCGCAAAGGTGCCATACAGGTTAGTGGCACCAAAATCGAACCGTCTCACTCCATACAGGGTGTCGAAGCGGTTGTATTCATCGTCAGCGGGATTATCGTCACCGGTAGCGTAATCGAATTCAAACAACAGGGTGGACTTCCAGTTGTCCGTAAATTTATAGCCGAACGAGAGATGAAAAAAGTAAGCTGAGACATCAAGGTCAGTAATATCCGCGGCACTGGAACTGGCTCTGGCATCGCCAAATTGGTAAGCGGCTGCCAGCTGATACCCCCAGTCATTGGGTAAGTAGGCCTGATCCCATTTTATCCCAAAGGTGTGAATATCCCGGTTACGGGTGCCTAAGTCAGCCTGATCTTCTTCTTTCAGGCCAAAATAAAACCATTCGCCGGTCGCCTTGGTGGCGTATTTACGATTAAAGTGAACGCCATAAAACACATTGTCGGCATAGGGTTTATCGAGTTTTACACTGTTGCTGTCCAGTTCATCGCGGGAGCGGGGCAGCCGGTTATCCGGCGCTGCATAGATAAACTGCCAGGTATCAAAATTTCGTTGAAAGTTTGCCAGTACGCCGGTAAATGAATTGTGCGTATTGCGGTATCGGGTTCGCGCCACAAAACGCCTGCTGCCCATATCAACGGTAAAACGGCCCAGTTTGACATCGGCTTTGCCGTCTAACGCGGGAAACAGAAATCCTAAATGTGCCTGGATTGGCTCTAATGCATTCACGTCATCCGTGCCCAGTGGGGTACCTTCGTCATCCAGCCACATTCTGGCGTCCATTAATTCTGCAACGGCGTAAAAATTATCACTACTGTATTTTGCTTTTAAAGTCAGCCGATGCGACAGGGCCTGATCGCTGCTGCCAGCGGCCTGTCGGACCGGATTGTCCACTAATTCTACTCTGACACGATAACTACCGCTGATATCAATTTCGGCGGCAAGATCAGTACTAACCAGAGTTACCACAGGGGCTAAGGATAAAAAAATATACTTTTTAACGGATTTCATTAAGTGATTCCCGATTCTGTGAGCGTGCAATTTCAGTCTAGTACAAATTTCCGAATTACCTAAAATTAGCGCAGTCCACTCTTAATTTCGTCATGAACAACTGGCGAATGAAACCTCGTTAAATCGATATATCAGGCGTTTCAGTGTGCACTTTCACACTGTGGGTATATTATCTTTAGGAATAAAAACTTCTGATCTTTTTCACAATTAAATTGGTGTTTTTACTGGGAAATTTAGCAAAGCAAACTATATTGGAGAGGAGATATAAAACATTATATTGGACCCGGTTATGAATTTTAAAAGTATTGGAGTGAAGTACTCCATTCCCATCGTTGCCATGGGGTTGGCAACGATTATCGTCTTTTTATCCTATTCCCAGTTAACTAATCACATCGAGCGGGAAGCCAGTACTTTTCCGTCTGAGTTTATGCCGGCGGTGAGCCTGGTGTTAAATGGTGATCGCGATCTTTATCAGGCACGGGTGGCAGAGCAGCAACTGGTGTTTGGCACTGGCAATCAATCGGCGGTGACGGAATTGCAGGAAAACGCGCAACAGGCGTATGACCGGTTCATGCAATATAAACGTTTAATGAGTTCCTATCCCGATATCATCCGGCAACTGTCTGAATTTGAAACCTTATACAATGCCTGGTTGTCGAGTATTGAACAGGTGAAACAACTCTCCGCCAGTGGTGATTTGGAGCGCGCCAGACAATTGTCAAACGGGGCCTCCGAGGAGCGTTTTCAGGCGCTGAGAACCGTGTTTGACGTAGCGGGCGAGTTGGCTTTTTCCAGAGCAAATCAGCTAAAGGACGAGATAGAAGCACAAAACAGTTTTTTTAAGGCGATTGCGGCTATCTGTATCATATTGGTGATCATCGCCTGTTCTGTCGTGGCGTTTCTGAGCCAACGATCGTTATTGTTGCGCATCAACGAAATTACCCAACGCATTGAAGAAATTGCTTCGGGCGGTGGTGATCTGACTCAAACCATTGTCAAAAAGCACAATGATGAACTCGGGGCACTCGGCGATGCCTTTAATAGCTTTATCCAGAGTCTGGCGAGTCTGATAAACGATATTCGTCATCAGGTGCACGATTTAAGTGATGCCAGCGACAGTCTGAAAAAATCCGCCGACAGCACTACGGAAATTGTCAAAGCTCAATGTTCAGATTCTGACATGATCGTCAGTGCCGTTCATGAAATGAGTATGGCTACGATTGAGATGTCATCGATTGCGCAAAAAACCGCAGAGAACATGGAGTTGGCAAAACTTTCTGCCGAAAAAGGGGTATCGGTTATTGCCGACTCAGTTAAACAGATAAACTCTGTGCATCAGAGTATCGAGTCGGCTTCTACCAGTGCTCACAAGTTATCTGAAAACTCAGAAAAAATATCGGATGTGTTAAATGTCATCAGAGGCATTGCTGAGCAAACCAATTTGCTGGCGTTGAACGCAGCGATTGAAGCGGCGCGCGCCGGTGAGCAGGGACGGGGCTTTGCCGTGGTTGCTGATGAAGTACGGTCATTAGCCAGTAAAACTCAGGACTCCACTGAAAATATCCAGTCAATGATTCAGGAAGTGCAGTCAGGAGTGGATAACGTGGTTGCTGTGGTTCAGAAGGTGTTTGATGAAGTGGGGGTAACGGTTACTTTGTCTAAAGAAACCGAAGAACACATCAATAATGCGTTAAACACCGTCGACAATGTATTTGAAATGTCTATTCAGACGGCAACGGCAACCGAAGAGCAAACCGCAGTGGCCGAAGACATTAATCGCAATCTCACCTCTTTGAACGAGAAAACTAATCTGACTTCAGAAGAAGCTAACCGAACCCGTAATGCCGCGACACTGATTTCGGATAAATCACAATCGATATCCGTCAGTATCGGTAAGTTCAAAACACACTAATAAAAAATGCCCCGGAACGGGGCATCTATTGCGAACTATATATTGCGCACAACAACAATGCGTTGTGCTCTGTTAAGCGTCTTCCTGCAGATCAAAAATGTCCTGTAAGTAACCGATAAAACGCACCAGTTCACCCGACATCAGCGCAAAATCTGCATCCAGTTTTGCCGCTTTTTGGTCTTTGGGAATATCATCATTTTGTTCCCGCAGTACGTCGGTAAATTTAATGCGTTTAATCGCCAGATCTTCCTGCAAAATGGCCGTCAATGTATCTTCCCATTTTACCGAAATTTTGTGCACGGATTTACCCGAAGCAATGTGGTTTAACATTTCTTCTGAGGTCAGGTCCTGATTTTTGCAGCGGATCACACTGGCTTCTTCCGCTTCGTCTTTAAATTCGGCTTCGTCTTGTAGTTCCAGTCCTGCCGGTACCTTATTCTCCTGCAACCAACTGGTTAACGATGCCGCAATACTGGTTCGGCCCAGTGGTACTACCGGCAAAGAACCCATCGCTTTACGCAACAGGGCCAGGAAGGTTTCAGCCTTACCATCGGCAGAGGCATCAACAAACACCAGATTTTCTTTGGGGCTGATCATGCCGTGTAAAAAACTGTTTTTGGTAAAAGCTTGCGGCAGCAGACGGTGAACAATCTCTTGTTTGAGATCCTGCTTGGCTTTTTTGCCGACCGGCGCACCGGTTTCTGATTCAATTTGCGCGACCTTTTCTTCTAATTCTGCATTAATTACCGAAGATGGCAGTAAACGCTCCTGTTTTTTCAGGGTCAGTAAAAACCGCCCATTGGCCAGGTGAAATAATTCCTGACCACCTTCCAGCGGTGCTACCCATCCCATAGTTGCTAATTCTTGCTTGCCACAATGGCGAAATGCCACCTGGGTTAACTGCTGCTGGAAATCTTCAGGGGAAATATCGAGAGACTCGGTAATCGAATAAACTTTTAAATTTTTAAACCACATAATCTTCTTAGCGTCTGTATGAACAATCGGTTTCGGTGCTGTTGAACCCGATTTGGATCTGAGAAAAGGGCAGGAGATTAGCAGGTCTGCACCTGCTAATCCAGTTTAACCGGCGCGTTTGTTTTTCGGAAAATTAATGATGTATCTAAGCCCTTGACCAGGCTCACTTTCTGCTTCAATTTTACCGCCCAGGGTTTGCGTTACCAGGTTGTACATGATGTGAGTGCCTAGGCCGGAACCCCCTTTGCCGCGCCGGGTGGTGAAAAAGGCATCAAAATGTTTTTCTAACATTTCTTTGTTGAGACCTTTGCCATTGTCCTGATAGTCAATGTGCACCAGGTTGTCGTCACTCCAAATTTTCATCCTGATGTGGCCTTCTCTGACGTTTTCAAAGCCGTGTATCAGGGAGTTCATGATCATATTAGTCACGATTTGTGCAACTGCACCGGGCGCGCATCTTACGGTTAAATCATCCGGGCAGTCGACATCAATCGTGTGATTGGTTTTCTTAAATTTAGGAGCCAGCGACTGCGTGACTTCGCGGATATATTCTTTCATATCCACTTCTCTTTCGGCTTCACTGGTTTGGTCTACCGCCACCTGCTTAAAGCTGGCGACCAGATCTGACGCCCGGTTCAGGTTTGATAGCAGCAAAGTGGTGGTTTGTCCTGCTTCATCAATAAAGGCCGTCATGGTTTTGCTGGTCAGTTTTTTGTCATCAAATGCGGTTTGCAGTGATTTTAGCCGGTCCTGTAAAAAACTGGCCGCGGTGACACTGACACCAATTGGTGTATTCACATCGTGGGCAATACCGGCCACCAGGCCGCCCAGAGAGGCCATTCTTTCTGATTCTACTAACTGATCTTGCGCTACTTTTAGCGACTCCATAGAATCCGCCAATTCATTGTTTTTGCGGATCAGGGTATCTTCTGCAAAACGGCGACTGTCGTTTTCCCGCTTAAGTTCTTCCTGTTTGACCATCAACTCATCTTTTTGCTGTTCCAGATCCAGCATGATTTTAGACAAACTGGCGGTTTTCTTGGCTACTTCCTGTTCCAGCATCAGGTTTTGTTCGTCCAGTTTGCGGTTGGCTTCTTTCAGTTCAGCCTGTGCGCCCCCCAGACGATTCTGAAAATCGATTAAATCGTCCACCAGTTTGTTGTAGGCATCGCGTAAAACGGCCAGCTCATTATCATCTTCAATTTTGACGTGCAGTTTTGAGGATTCCAGGCGGTCGATATCGAATTCGTTTATCTGGTGAGTTAAATCGGACAACGGCTCGGTTAACATGCGCCGAAAGGCATTGAGAAACAGGAATACCAGAAAGCCGGTTTTTAAAATGGCATTACCAATCAGGAAGAAAACACCCACCTGGATACGGCCAAATATGATCTCAAAACTGGAATAGAGTGTGACATCGCCGACGTTAGATGTTCGCCCGGAAAACTCGAATATTAGCGGGAATGTATAACCAAAGGTACCGCCTCCGTGGTCCTGCATAACGCCTGTGTTAACCGGGTCCATTTGTAGAACCACTGTGCGCCCTAAATCGGCAATATAGTTGCCATTCTCGTCGCGGATCTGCACACCCTCAACAATGGGCAGCTCCATCAATCCTTCAGCGATAGATTGCGCCTGCGGAGTGTTAAGTTCCCAAATGGCACGAGTCAGACTGGTGCTGAAGGTATTTTTGAGAGTTTGTAATTCACTTTGTATGTGATTTTTAGCGTTGAGATATTCAGTTAATATCTGACCGACGGTGACGATTAGCGTCAAGATAAAATAAACAGACAGCACTCTGGTCAAAAGTTTTCTTGATAATCCAATTTTAACTTTTGACATTTAACGTAGCCCTTCGTAATTTGCTAAATCCTGTTGAAACAGACCCTGAGCCAGACTCATTGTAATGGTACCCGAAGAATAAGAATTATTTTTTTGTGTTCCTCGGCTAAGAATATGCAGAAAATGTTAATTAGACAAGGCGCAGCCAGGCTTAATTTTCTTTGTTTAACCTGAGGTTATGTTATGGTTTTTGCTGTTTGAAGATGGAAATTTCATAATTTTGTCATCAAATCGACAAATAATTGCCGCGGCTATTTTGATTGAGGTGGTAAAGTGACTAAAAAAATTCTCGTAGTTGAAGATGAAGCGCCCATCAGGGACATGATTAAATTTGTATTAGAGCAATCCGACTTTGATGTCACAGAAGCGGGAGATTACGACGTTGCTCTTGATTCTGTCACCGAACCCTATCCGGAGATTATATTGCTGGATTGGATGTTACCGGGCGGCAGTGGCATACAACTGGCCAAAAAGCTCAAACAGCACGAACACACTAAAGATATTCCCATTATCATGCTGACCGCCAGAGGTGAGGAAGAAGATAAGGTAAGAGGACTGGATGCAGGTGCTGATGATTACATTACCAAGCCTTTTTCTCCCAAGGAATTAATCGCCAGAATTAAAGCGGTGTTGAGAAGAACCTCACCGACCTCTAATGAAGAGCCGATCAGTTTCAGTGGATTGGTGTTAGATCCGGTTTCACACCGTGTGACATCTCATGGCAACGCCTTAAAACTTGGGCCAACTGAATTTAAACTGCTACACTTTTTCATGACCCATTCAGAGCGTGTTTATAGCCGCGAGCAGCTTTTGGACAATGTTTGGGGAACCAATGTTTATGTTGAAGACCGCACAGTCGATGTTCACATCCGACGCCTGCGCAAGGCCATTTCTGGCCACGGTCATGAGAACATGATACAAACGGTTCGCGGCTCCGGGTATCGCTTTTCTGTAAAGCAGTAAATAGGCTGTTCACCAGACCGGATGGTGTAATCTAACTAAAAAAGGTAGCACTTGTATAATCCCTTCTCCTGGGTGAAAAGTATAACCCGCATTGCCTCCTGGTATGGTTTGGCACTGTTGGCGGGTTGGTATTTTGATGCCTGGTTATGGTCATTTGCACTGGCCTCGACCTCGCTGGTTATCATTAATTACTTTCACCTGATCAAGCTCAACAACTGGTTGTGGCACAGTAAAAAGTTCACGCCACCTGATGCTGCGGGTATCTGGGGCTACATTTACGACGGCATTTATTACATGCAGCGTCGAAATCGCCTTAAACGCAAAAAACTGGGCAATTTGATTCGTCGTTTTCGCGAAGGCTCGGAATCATTGCCGGATGCGGCGGTAGTACTGGATGCCGACTGGCATATCGAATGGTGTAATCGTCTGGCTCGTATCGAGCTGGGTCTAAACTGGCCGGAAGATGCCGAGCGGCGCATCGACAATTTAATTCGGCATCCGGACTTTGTGAAATTTCTGCGCAACGGCAATTACGATAATCCCATTGAAATTGAATCACCCACGAATATCAATCGGGTGTTAGAGTTTCGGATGATGCCCTATGGTGAAAAGCACTATCTGCTTATCGCCCGCGATATCACTCAAATCAGCCATGTTGAACAGATACGCAAAGATTTTGTGGCTAATGTCTCCCATGAACTGCGAACACCACTGACTGTATTAAGCGGGTATCTGGAAATGCTCAAGGAAAGCCCTGACATGCCAGAGTCCTTTATTGAAAAAGCCTTTGAAGAGATGGGAACACAATCGGTGCGAATGCAAAGCCTGGTGGAACAGTTGCTGGCCTTGTCGCGCATTGAGGCCAGTACCGAACGCGTCTATGAAAAAATCGTCAATGTGCCTCAGGTGCTGCGCACCATCGAAATTGAAGCCCAGTCCCTCAATAAAGATAAGCATCACGATATTCAGTTTGAGATTAAAGACGACCTGGTGATCTACGGTGTCGAAACCGAGTTGCGCAGTGCCTTTTCGAATTTGATCTTCAATGCCATCAATTACACGCCCAACGGCGGCGTTATCCGGATCTGCTGGTGCCGGGATGGTGACAAGGCCAGATTTAAAGTGGTGGACAATGGTGATGGTATTGCCGAAGAACACCTCAGTCGATTAACTGAGCGCTTTTATCGCGTCGACAAAGCCCGTTCCCGTAAAACCGGCGGAACCGGATTGGGATTATCTATTGTTAAACATGTTTTGTCCCATCATAATTCCCGTCTCGAGATCAAAAGTGAGGTGGGCGAGGGCAGTGAGTTTTCTTTTTCCTTTTCAAAGCAAATTATTGCCAGTGTCTAAGCTTGTCCCGGTTTTATTGCTGTGCAGTTTGGCTATCAGGCCAGTATTGAGTGTCGCGGCGGATAGCACTCAGGCTTACAACGTAACCCATGGCATTGCCGGCACGATTATTTCAGTCGGTTCAGATACTATGTCTAATTTAACGTCGGTCTGGGCTGAAGAATTCAGCGAACACTATCCGCAGGTTAAATTTCAATTGCAGGCAGCTGGCTCTTCAACCGCACCGCCTGCTATGACCCACGGAACCGCCAACATTGGCCCGATGAGCCGCACCCTGAAAGCATCCGAGCGCGATGCGTTCATCAGTGAATTTGGTTACGAACCCACCCTGGTGCCGGTGGCCTTAGATGCCATCACATTGTTCGTAGACCTGGATAATCCGGTAACGGCCTTATCACAGCAACAGATCGATGCGATTTTTTCAGTTACCCGGTTTTGTGGTGGCCCTGGCGCCATTGAGCACTGGTCGTCAATTACCGGCAGTGATTTGTTCCCGCACCGCATTCGCATGTTTGGACGCAGTGCAGTTTCCGGCACCTATGGCTTATTCAAAGATAAAATACTGTGCAATGGTGACTTTAAGGCGCAGGTGGCTGAGCAACCCAGTTCGACATCCGTTGTGCAGTCGGTGGCCTTTTTCAAGGGCGCGATTGGTTACGCGGGCTGGGGCTTTCAAAATGCAGGCGTTAAACTGTTATCTGTAAAGCTATCGGAAGACCGGGCCGCGATTGCCCCATCGGAAACCAATATCCGCACCGGCGAATATCCCTATTCCCGATTTTTGTATCTGTTAATCAATAAACACCCCGGAGAACCGCTGGCTAACCCCTACCTGGAGTTTGTGCGATTCATTTATTCTGCCCAGGGCGATGCCATCACCCGCAGAGAAGGTTATGTGCCTTTGGGTGTTATTCGGTCAAATGACGTAATAAAACAACTGTTAGACTGATTTTTTTGCATTTACCTATCGCTGATGCGATTTAAGTTATTAAGTTCTGTTGATTTTGTGAAAGTTTTGTTACACCCCCTGGATCTGTAACAAAACTGTCATTGACCTCCGTTACCCTCAGCGCGATTTATTTATAATCTTCTAATTCCAACTCGGAGCACATAATGGAACTTAACAAGTTTTTTCAAGTTTCTGCAATCGCGGCAGCACTCGCTTTAGCCGGTTGTGGCGGTGACATCAATATTACCGAAGGTGACGTTACTGGTGACACGATCACAAACAATAACAATACTGGTGGTGACAACGGTGGTAATAACGGCGGCGACGGTGGTGATACCCCTACGGTTGAATTTCCAGGTACTTTTGACGCTGGCCTTACTCAAGCTGTTCGTTCAGCTATTGGTGACAGCTCTGTTATCGTGCAAACTATTTCTGGTACTATCACTGAAGATACAACGCTTATCGCCGGTGCTTTCTACGCATTGTCAGGCACTGTATTTGTTGGTGGTGATAACACTGACACTGCTACTCTAACCATTGAGCCTGGCGTAACAGTATTTGGTCAAAACGGTGGCGACGCGCTAGTTGTTAGCCGTGGTTCTCAAATCGAAGCTGCGGGTACTGCTGATGACCAAATCATCATGACTTCTCTGCAGGACGTGGTTGGCGAAGACATCGCTCCGGGCCAGTGGGGTGGTTTAGTGCTGCTGGGTAACGCACCTAGCAACAAATGTCCTACTGACGGCACTGCATGTGCCCGTGAAGTTGAAGGTGTTGCTGGTGCATTCTACGGCGGTACTGATACTGAAGATAATTCAGGTACACTTGAGTACGTAATCGTTAAGAACTCTGGCTTCGAAGTTGAGCCAGGCAACGAATTAAACGGTATCACCTTTGCTGGTGTGGGTGCACAAACTACGGTTAGTCACATTCAGGTGCACAACAGCTCAGATGACGGTGTTGAGTTCTTTGGTGGTAACGTTGACGTTAAATACTTAGTACTGACCAACAACCAGGATGACAGCATCGACTGGGATCATGGTTACCAGGGGCGCATGCAGCACATCTATGTGCAACACAATCCTAACGCCTCTGATGCCAACCGTATCATTGAAGCCGACAACGATGGTTCTGTACTGGACGCTGAGCCAAAATCAAATCCAACCTTGGTTAACATGACCGCGATTGGTAACAACTACGCTGCCGCTGAAGATCCTTCAGAAGGTATATACTTGCGTGAAGGTACTGGCGGTCAGTTCTACAATATCGTAGTGACTGGTCCTGCAGAAATGGGCGAGTGTTTCGAAGTTGAAAACAACGCGGTTTCTCAAGCGAACTTGCAAGACGGCACTATCCTAATGCAGCATTCTGCGATGGCTTGTTCAAATGGCGAAAACTTCAAAAACGATGCCGATGCAGTTGACCTGGAAGCATGGTTCTTAGGTCAGGACGGCAACGTGGTGCTTGAAGCTCCAATGATTGCGTCTGACGGCACCCCAATGAGCGGTTCCCCGTTATTGGGTACGGGTACCGATGCCTCAGTTGTTGATACTTTCTTTGATGTTACTGATTACATGGGGGCTTTCGACGGTTCTACAGACTGGCGTGAAGGTTGGGCATTCGGTTTCGGTGGCGGTATCGTAACGCCAAGCAACGTTGCAGAAGAACCCGGTTGTCCTACTGGTACAACAGCGATTTTGTCTGTTGATAGTGTAACCACTACTTGTGAAATTCCAGCGGGTGTTGTAACTGCTGACATGACCTTGACGGCAGGAAATATCTACGCATTATCTGGCGTAACTTTCATCGGTAACGACAACGCTGATAGCGCAACATTAACTATCGAGCCTGGCGTAACTATCTACGGTCGTAGCGCCAGTGATGCACTAGTTATTAGCCGTGGTTCTGAAATTATGGCTGAAGGTACGGCTTCTGCACCTATCACATTTACTTCTAACCAGGACGTAACGGGTCAAGCGACTGCACCTGGTCAATGGGGTGGTATCGTATTACTAGGTAATGCGGTAAGCAACAAGTGTCCTACTGACGGCACGCCTTGTGCGCGTGAAGTTGAAGGTGTAGCGGGTGCATTCTATGGCGGTACTGACGACACAGATAGCTCAGGTACACTGCGTTATGTTGTGGTTAAGCACGGTGGTTTCGAAGTAGAGCCAGGTAACGAGCTGAATGGTATTACCTTTGGTGGTGTGGGTTCTGGTACCACGGTTGAGTACATCCAGGTTCACCAAAACTCTGATGACGGTATCGAGTTCTTCGGTGGTACGGTTAACGTTAAATACGTTGTATTGACTGGTAACCAAGACGACAGCGTAGACTGGGATCACGGTTACACAGGTAAACTACAGTACGTATTGATTCAGCAAGCCACTGACGACTCAGAAGCTAACCGTTTAATCGAAGCCGATAACGATGGTTCTAACCTGGCTGGTGAGCCAAAGTCTAACCCAATGATTGCTAACTTTACGGGTATCGGTAACAACTATGTCGGTGAAGATCCTTCTGAAGGTATCTACCTACGTGAAGGTACTGGCGGTCAGTTTTACAACGTAATTGTGACTGGTCCTGCAGGCATGGGTGAGTGTTTCGAGGTTGAAGACAATGCTGTTTCTCAGGCTAACCTAGGGGACGGTACTTTGACTATGCAAAACTCTGTTATCGCTTGTGAAAATGGTGAGAACTTCAAGAATGCTGACGGCGCAATTGACCTTGAAGCATGGTTCTTAGGCCAAGACGGCAACTCTGTTGGTGAGAACCGCGCAGCAGTGCTTAACGGTGTCTACACTATCTCTGACGCCGCTGCTTACGACTTCACTGGCGACACTTTCTTCGACAATGTTGATTTCATCGGTGCGGTTGAAGAAGGTAACGATTGGACTGCTGGCTGGACTGTAGGTCTGGAATAAGACTCATACTTTAAGCCAATGATTATTCCGACGCCAGGTAACATAGTTTTATTGCCTGAGCGTCGGTTTTTCAGTTCAATCGAATGATTTTGGTGAGTGAGATATATCACTAAAATCCGCATTCAAATGAGGTTACTAATGAATAAATTTGCCAAAAGGTTTCGCTACGCAAACCTGTCATTGGCGGTGCTATTAGGACTGGGATCGCAAACCACAATGGTGCAAGGTCAGGAGAGCGAAGATGATGCCGCCATTGAAGAAGTTGTTGCGACTGGAACCCGTCTGAAAGGAACTGCCACCGCGGTATTGCAGGAACGTAAGGAACAGGCCTTTGTTGCGGATATTTTAGGTGCAGAACAAATCTCCAGAACCGGTGACGGTGATGCAGCCTCTGCATTGCGTCGTGTAACAGGTTTGACATTGGTGGATGGTAAGTTCATCTATATTCGTGGTTTGGGTGAACGATACTCGAGTACACTTTTAAACGGTATGACAGTACCGAGTCCGGATCCAACGCGTAGCGTTATACCTCTGGACTTGTTTCCGGCGTCCATTATTGAGAGTCTGTCAGTACAAAAAGCTTTCTCGCCTTCAATGCCAGCGGGCTTTGGTGGTGGTGCGGTAGATATCCGTCTTAAGTCAATTCCAACCGATTTTGTCATGGATATATCTGGCAGCATCGGCTCAAACTCAGAGAATATGGACGATTCTTGGGCCTATAATGGTGGTGGTGATGACTGGCAAGGTCGGGATGACGGAACCCGTGCTATGCCTTCGGTATTGCGTGATGTTTTTGACCGACGTAAAACTATCGAAGATCTCAGCATTGCTGAACAGCAAGATGTTGCATTGTCGCTAAACCGTGACTTTGACCCCTATAGTGAGTCTGTAGATCCAAACACCAGCCTGGACTTTTCTTTGGGCAACTACATCGACATCGATGAAGACTGGACAATTGGTTTTCTGGCAACGGCTGGCTATGATAATTCATGGCAGGTGAAGGAAGAGTACCGTGGTAATCAGTTTAGTTCTGATGGTGAAGGCGGTTGGTCTTTGCAGTCAGGTTGGCCCGTAGGCGAGTCCAATGAGCATTCAGTGAAATGGTCTGGCATGGTTAACATGGGCTTGCGTTACACGTCTTTCCACAAGATTGATGTGAGCATGCTGATTCTGAACGACACTCGTGACCGGATTCGTGAGCGCTATGGTTTTAACGCCAACACCGCCACTGACGAAGGCACATTGATCCGTTCTTATGACGTATTGTACGAAGAGCGCCGGATGCGTTCTGGCCAGATAAAAGGTAGTCATACGTTTGATTTCCTTGATTATTTAGCCTTCGACTGGAAATACTCTGAATCAAACAGTTTCAGGGATGCTCCGGGTAACATTTCCACGGGTTTCAATTTTAATGATGCCAACGGGAACGGTGCATTCGATCGCGGCAGTGAAGACATCAGTTTGATTCGCGGTCGTACCGGTCAAACGGATTACACTTTCCAGCGTCTTGACGATTATGTTGAAAACTGGGGCTGGAATGTCGAATATCCAGTATCAATGAACAGCTGGGAGATCTCTCTTAAAGCTGGTTATGAGCAAGTTCAAAAGGCGCGTGTTGGTGAAAACCGTACAATTGGTTTCTTAACCAACAGCTTTGATGCTGCAGATTTAGTTGGTGCTAATCTTAACGATATTCTGACGGATGACTTGATTATCAACTTTGATAGCCCAACTAATCAGAACCTGATGAGACAATCATCTGCAGCGGGTGATGATTACACCTCTGCGCAGATCGTTGATGCTGGTTATTTTGAGTTCGATGCCTTTTATGACAATAAATGGCGTTTTTCCGGCGGCTTCCGTTGGGAAGAGTTCAAGCAGGCAATCCTGGACTCCAGCTCTCGTGCTAGCAGTTCAACCGATGAACGTGACTTCGAAGACTTAACGTTCCTTGAAGATGACATCTATCCAGCGCTCGCGATAACGTACATCCCAGATGACACAATGCAGTTCCGTTTCAACTTTGCCGAAACTGTTGTTCGTCCAGACTTGCGGGAAATTTCAGACGCACTGTTCCTGGACGAAAACGATAACTTTGTACGTGGTACACCAGGTTTGCGTCCTACCCAGATTGAGCACTACGACTTCCGTTGGGAATGGTATCGCGAAAATGGTGACAACCTTTCTGTAGCCTTGTTCTACAAAGACATGGTTGACCCAATTGAAGGATTCCAGACTGAACAAGGTGACTCGGCGCCAAGAACCCGTTTGGCCAACAGTGAAACCGGTGAAGTGTATGGTGTGGAAGTGGAATTTCTGCAAGGTTTGACGTTTATTTCGGATGATCCAAGTAGCTTTTGGAATTCGTTGTTCTTGTCCGGTAACGTGACCCTGAGTGATTCAGAAACAGAGTTCAACCGTGAAAATATCACAGCGCAAACTGGCGTAAACCCGGATTACACCAATGACTCACGTCGTTTGACTGGTCACTCTGAATACGTAGTTAACCTACAGTTGGGTTACGATGCACCAAATGGTGAGCACTCGGCGACTATGGTTTACAACGTATCGGGTCCTCGCATTATCTTTGCCGGTATTGCTGGACAGGACGATGCCTATGAAGAAGCCTTCCATTCATTGGATTTTGTGTATACCTACTACCCGGACTTCAACAGTACGGTTAAGTTCAAGTTGAGCAATATCCTGAATGAAGAGCGAGACATTCAGTTTGAAAATGTACCACTACTGACTGAAACCAAAGGTGTTGGTTTTAGTTTAGGCTACAGTTACGACTTCTAATGTAAAAAAATTGTAAAGAGTGCCGGCACCGGCACTCTTATTTTCTCATCCAGCTTGCGTCACAAAGGCTCCATTGTGATGTAATAAAATGATCACATTTCCCCCCTACAATTTGCGCCAATCTCGGGCAACGCCCCAATTGTATAGTTAACACACATCTTAGGGTCTTTTTATATGAAGTTTTCCAAAACTTTTACCCTTTCAGTTGTAGCAGCAGCTTTGTCTGTCACTGCTATGACAGGAAGTGCTCAGGAAGATGGTTATATCAAACCAGCCATTGATACTGCTAAGCAAATTAACGAATCTGCCGCGACGTCTCAGGAAAAAGTTAATGCTTACTCTGAGCAGGTGGGCAACAAATTGCAAACTTTCAAAACCATCAATAAAGAAACCGATGGTTTGCGTGTTTATAACACCCAGTTGGAAAAGCAAATTGCTAACCAGGTTGCGGAAATGGCGGCACTGAATAAGTCCATTGACGAAGTCAGTGTGATTGAACGCCAAATCACCCCGTTAATGATACGCATGATTGACGGACTGGAGCAGTTCGTGGAGCTGGATGTGCCGTTCTTACCAAAAGAGCGCTCTGACCGCATTGAATCATTACGCGACATGATGGATCGTGCAGATGTGTCTTCTTCTGAGAAGTTTCGACGTGTTATGGAAGCTTACCAGGTAGAAATGGATTACGGCCGCACTATGGAAGCTTACTCAGGCATTTTAAGTCTGGGTGGTCAGGAACGCGATGTCGACTTTTTGAGAGTTGGCCGTACCGTATTGGCCTATCAAACCCGTGATGGCTCTGAACAAGGTGTCTGGAATCAGGACACCAAGACCTGGGACATGCTGGATTCCAGCTACCGCACACAGTTGACCAGTGGCTTGCGAATGGCGAAAAAGCAAAAAGCCCCTGACCTGTTAATGCTACCGGTTAAGAAGACCAACTAAGGATATTGCGCAATGAAAAAGTTCGTTAAAGTTATCTCTACATTGTTCGTTGCCTCCGTCTTATCTGGTGGTGCAATGGCACAAAACAAAAACCTCGACCTGGATGCTTTGTTAAAGCAACTGGAAGAAGGTAAGTTTGCTCAGAACCAACAAAACCAGCAGCGTGAACAACAGTTCCGTGCTCAGGTTGCAGAGCAAGATCGCATGATCCGTGAAGCACAGCAAACCCGTGCCAATGAAGAAGCCAAAAGTGAGCGTCTGGAAACCTCGTTTGAAGAAAACGAATTTAAAATCGCTGACTTACAGGGTGCATTGGACAAGCGCTTAGGTTCACTTAAAGAGTTGTTTGGTGTGCTGCAGCAAGTGTCGGGCGACACCAAAAACAAATTCCAAAACTCGGTGATTTCTGCGGAAATTCCTGGTCGTGGTGAATTCCTTGATAACCTGGCGCAGTCAATGGGTAAGTCCTCTAAGCTGGCATCCATTGAAGAAATTGAGCGTGTCTGGTTTGAAATTCAGCGTGAAATGACCCAGGCCGGTAAAGTGACAAACTTCAGTACTGAAGTGGTTGAAGCCGACGGTAGCAAAGTCACCAAAGATGTAACCCGCGTAGGTCCTTTTGCACTGGTAGCGGATGGCAAGTACCTGGATTTCAATCCGGCCACTGGCACCGTCGCTGAATTAATTCGTCAACCTGCGGACCGTTACCAAACCTCAATCAACGAACTGGAAGCGTCCAGTGGTGAATTTGTTAAATTTGGTTTAGATCCTACCGGTGGCTCCATTCTGGGTTTGCTGGTTCAGGCGCCAAACCTAAAAGAACGTGTTGAGCAAGGTGGTTTAGTGGGTTACATCATTTTGGGTGTGGGTGCAGTAGGCTTCTTACTGGCTATCATTCAGTTGATTAACTTGTCACTGATTCAAATGAAAGTGAATGCTCAGCAAAAATCCACAACACCGAAAGCGGATAACCCGCTGGGTCGTGTGTTACTGGTTAAAGACAAATACCCGGAGGCGGATGTAGAAGCGTTAGAACTGCATTTAACAGAAGCTATCCTGGGTGAATTACCTAAGTTATCTCGCTTTTTGACTATCGTTAAAATCATTTCAGTTGTGGCACCGTTGATGGGGCTGTTGGGTACCGTAACCGGTATGATCAATACCTTCCAGGCGATTACCTTATTTGGTACCGGTGACCCTAAACTGATGGCTGGTGGTATTTCTCAAGCCCTGGTAACTACCGTGCTGGGTCTGGTCGTTGCAATCCCAACTACCTTGTTATACGCATTCTTAAACACGCGCAGTAAAGGCATTGTTGCAGTTCTGCAAGAACAGTCTTCAGGGGTGATTGCAGAGCGCGCTGAAAGAGGTTAATAGCTATGTTCATCGAGTTTTTTGAGGCTATTCGCGATTTTACGGAAACCGGTGGAGCCGTTGTGTTCTACATCGGTATCCTGATCTTCGTGATGTGGCTACTCATATTGGAACGGGCGCTGTACTTCTTCATCTGGCATCAGAAGGCTAAAAATGAAGCCATTGCAAACTGGGGAGCGCGTCAAGATCGCAGCTCCTGGAACGCAGAGCAAATTCGACAAATGATGATTTCGCGTTTGCACCTGGGTATGAACAGTAACGTGTCTATCATCCAGGCGCTGGTGGCATTGTGTCCTTTGTTGGGCCTGATGGGAACCGTAACCGGCATGATTGAAGTGTTCGATGTAATGGCCATTTCCGGTTCAGGCAATGCCCGTTCAATGGCATCTGGTGTCTCTAAAGCCACAATCCCAACCATGGCCGGTATGGTCGGTGCGTTGTCAGGGGTATTTGCTGTAGCCTGGTTAACCAGAACAGTTAAAGCCGAGCGTACACATGTTGAAGAAGCATTAGAACTGGACAGACATATCTAAAGTGCCGGGTGATGAACCCGGCCTTAAAGCGAGAAATTTATGAAACAGCATTTTCAAAATCTGGTAGAAGAGGAAGAAGCCACAATCGATATGACGCCCATGTTGGACGTCGTATTTATCATGCTTATCTTCTTCATTGTAACGGCATCCTTTGTTAAAGAAGCGGGTATTGACGTCAATCGTCCGGAAGCCTCTACGGCGGCAGCAAAGCCCAGAGCGACTATTCTGGTGGCGATTTCCGACAAAGGTGAAATCTGGATTAACAAGCGCAAGGTCGACGTGCGCGCAGTACAAGCCAACATTGAGCGTTTGAAAGCAGAAAACCCACAGGGTTCTGTCGTTATTCAGGCTGACAAAGAAGCGAATGTTGATAAGTTAATCAAAGTAATGGATGCAGCACGTGCCGCCGGTGCATATGACGTATCTATTGCGGCAGCAGAGCAGTAATTATGATTCGGGTATTGATTGCGTTAATTCTCAGTGCAGGTATCACAATGGCCCTGTTTTATGTAATGCAGTCGTTGATCGAAAGTGGTGGTAGCGCGTTAACGGACGCGCCCAAAGGCCGGGTACTGGACTTTGTCCGGGTGCCTAAAGAAGAAGCGGTTGAGCAAAAAGAGCGCAAGCCTCGTAAGCCACCACCGCCGAAAGAGCCGCCACCACAAATGGATCAACCTCAGCTTGACTCATCAACACCTAACGCTGAAGGCAGTGGCATGGATTTTTCACAAGATGTTTCCGCGGATGTGGGTTTAGACGGTGGATTAGCATTGGAATCCGGCGACGGTGAATATCTGCCCATTGTCAAAGTGGCGCCGGTGTATCCACGACGTGCTTTGTCGCGCGGGATAGAAGGTTACGTTATTGTTGAGTTCACGGTGACTAAACAGGGTTCGGTACGTGACCCGGTAGTGGTAGAAGCCAATCCGGCAGGCATATTTGAGCAGGCAGCTATTGATGCTGCGATGAAGTTCAAATACAAACCGCGCGTAGTGAATGGTGAACCTGCAGAAGTATCGGGTATTCAAAACCGTATTTCTTTCGAAATTGATGGTTAGAGGTAAGCAATGTTAAAACACTCTTTATCAAGAATTGCTTGCGCCCTGTTCGGAGTTGCTGTTTATATTGCACCTGCAACGCAGTCGGCAGTGCCGGGTGGCGTTGTGCTGGCACAGGAAGGAGCAACCCCGGAACGCAAATTGAAACGGGTTCCTGCACTAAGGGGTAAGGTCTACGAGCAACTTGCCAGAGCGCAATCGGCAGGTGACGAAGGCAATGTCGATGAAGCTATTGCTATTTTAGACGAAGTTAAAGACAAATCTGACTCGATGAATAGCTATGAGCGCGCTATGATGTACAACTTCTACGGTTTTGTTTATTACAATGCCGAAGATTACGGTCAAGCTTACGAGTCCTTCAAACTAGTGGTAGAGCAACAGCCTATCCCAGAGAGCTTTGAGCAAGGAACCTTGTTCAGTTTAGCGCAGTTAAGTCTGATGCAGGAAAAGTACGATGATGTAGTTGCGTACCTGGAGCGTTGGGAAGCGCTGAATCAGGGAAAGATCCCGGCTAAAAATTATGTGCTGAAAGCACAGGCCATGTATCAGAACAAAAAATACGAACAGGCCGCTGATTTTATCGAACTGGCTATTGCGACGCAGGAAGACAATCCCGATGACGGCATTGCCGATGAAAACTGGTACATCCTGCAACGGGCCATTTATTACGAACTAAAGCAACCTAAAAAGGTTACTGAAGTACTGGTAAAATTGGTGCGCTACTATGATAAACCCAAATACTGGATTCAGTTGGGCGGTATGTACGGTGAAATCGGCCAAGAGAAAAAACAACTGGCGGTGATGGAAGCGGCCTATCAGATGGGATATGTGGAGTCTGGCAACGATATGTTTAACCTGGCTCAGCTGTATTATTACCATCAGGTGCCTTATAAAGGCGCGCGGGTCATGGAAGAGGCCATGGACAATGGCAAACTGGAGCGCAACCTGAAGAACCTGCGGTTTTTGTCGCAATGTTATGCAGCTTCCCGGGATAACGACAAGGCTATTCCTGTGATGCAGGCGGCCGCGGAATTGTCTGAAGATGGCGAGTTAAATGCACAATTAGCACAATTGTTCCTGAACTCAGACAACTGGGATCAGGCTATCGATAATGCGCGCATCGCTTTGGATAAAGGCGATATTCGCAGCCCGGGTACAGCCCACCTGGTGATTGGTATGGCCTTGTTTAACAAGCAGCGATTTGCTGAAGCGCTTAACGCCCTGGCAGAAGCTGAGAAATTCAAAGGCACTTCCAGAATGGCGAAGCAGTGGATGCAATACGTCTCTTCTGAGAAGAACAGCTTTGAGCGCATTCAGGCGGAACTGTCTTCTTAACAACTGCCTTGTTATCAACATTGCTGATATAAAAAAAGCGCTTCGGCGCTTTTTTTGTGCCTGGCAAATTTAGCCCAATCCAACTATAAACTGAGATTTAAATTAACGGCTTAACTCATCTTAGCGCGGCCTTTCAGACGTGGATGTGAAAATGACTAGCATCGGGTTTTTTAACGGATGATGTCAAAATGGGGAAATAGGCCTGCTTCTAATGCGATATCAGAGTAGAACAGCAACAACTATACGGTTTTCCGGCACTGCATAAACACCCAGCCACCGACAGCACCGGCTAAAATCTGGCTTAAAAAGCCCAATTCCGTTCTGGCACCCGCGATCAGCGAGACGTTAAAAATCGGGTGCATTGCCAGTAATGCACAGCACATGGCCAGTAATCCCGCAACAGGGTATCGAATGGCGGGAAGGGGACGAACCCAACGTGACAGACCTTCTACAATCAGAAAGCCAACCAGCAGTGACAGCAGAATGATGGCACCATAACCCGGCAATAAACCGATGAGATCAGACAATGTCATGCTTAACCTGTCGGCGAGGGGAATAGTAACGCCAACATCGGTCAGCGCCGCCAGCACAAATTGACTGTGCGCTATGCTGGCAATGCAGAAGGTGGTCAGCACCGCGACTGAGAAATGCAATAATAGTTTTATGGACATGGTATCTAATCACTTATGCCTGTCTACTGCTCACTATTAAAACACTGGTAATCGCTCCTGTCTTCCCTAAAATGAAGCTAAGTCAAAGCAAAATACGGTCTTTTATGCGTTATCTGTTGATGGGGATTTTCGGTTGGGTGTGCAGCGTTCATGTGATGGCGACTGAATACAGTGCCACTGTTTTGGTGGAAGGGTTGAACACTCCCTGGGCTATGGCCAGTTTGCCGTCAGGGGGCTGGTTAGTGACTGAAAGAAGTGGGCAACTGCTTTACATCAAGGATAACACTATACAGGGACGGATCGCGGGTACACCTGAAGTGTATTTTGCCGGGCAGGGCGGGTTGCTGGATGTCAGTCTGCACCCGGCGTTTGAGAATAATGGCCTGATTTATTTATCTTACAGTCAGGGAAATGCTGACAGTAACGCATTGGCTGTATTCAAGGCCCGCCTGAATCTGTCGGGTTTAACACTGGAAGACGGACAAACCATTTTTTCTGTGTCCCCCGGCAAAGATACTCCCGTGCATTACGGCGGACGCATTGCATTTATGGCTGATGGTTCCCTGTTGCTGAGTTCCGGTGATGGTTTTGATTATCGGGAGTCAGCGCAACGCAAAGACGCGCAACTGGGCAAAATACTGCGTATGGACGACAGCGGCAGGGCACTTCCGGATAATCCCTGGTTTGCCGAAGCCAAATACCTTTGGACGCTTGGGCATCGCAACCCGCAGGCATTGTTATTTGATGCTGTCTCAAATTCAGTGTTCAGTCATGAGCATGGCCCGGCAGGAGGTGATGAAATTAATATCATCAAAGCCGGTGTCAATTACGGTTGGCCGGTGGTCACCAACGGCAAGGATTACTCCGGAGCCAGTATCAGTCCGTTTACGACTTATCCCGGCATGCAATCCCCCTGGCTGGACTGGACACCGTCAATCGCTCCCTCAGATATGATTTTGTATCGGGGGCAGCAATTCACCGAGTTTCAGGGGCAGCTGCTAGTGACCACACTTAAATCCAGAGAGCTGCGGCTGGTGGAAATGTCTGATGGTCAGTTCACCGCTCAGAAGCGTTTTTTAAGTCACCTCAATGAACGGTTGCGCGGTATCGAGCAGGATGCAGCAGGCAATATTTTTCTGCTGACGGATTCCGGGAAACTGTTGCAGTTAACAATTGATTAAAAACTATGATGAAAAATGAATGGATTGCAAAAACATTCTAATAATCAGTTGTTTAGTGTTTTTTGAGGCATTTTTTGATTAGATAAAACGCACAAACTGGCTGATTGTGTAAATGCCTGCTTCACAATGTGGCTATTCTCTGTTGAGTCACAAATTATCCTTTCATTTTTGATCACGCCACTCAGAAGATGATTCATCTTGCTTTCTTTAATATGGCTTCATCACAGAAACCTTCGGGCACGAATACCGGGCGTATTCGCAGTCAGACCCGGTACTGAAACAAGGGCAGCCTGGTTTAGTTTTGGAAAGGAAAGCAACATGAGAAAGACCATTACTTCTGCCGCTTTATCATTGGAAGAGAACAAAGCCACCGGAAAAAGAACCCCTTTGAGTACTTTATCAAAGATGTTGGGTCATGATCTGATCAACGAACTGGCGTGGCGTTGCCCTGAAGCTGATCTGGTAAAGCTGTTTAAGCGCAATGTCTCAAAGAACCACCTGGAAGTGGGGGTAGAAGGCGGTTATTCCCTGGTTAAGCGATTAAAGGCAAATGCTGAACTGATGGTGTCATTTCTGGATTCTGACAAGGACTCATTAAAAGCCGCACACAAACAGGCAAAGCACCTTTCACCGCATTTGTACTACGCCAATTTATTGCAAAACTGGAATTTTAAAAGCCGCAAATTTGATTCCATCAATCTGAATATGGTGATCCAGAGCCTGCAGGGCAGTTTTGAAGATCGCTTGTCTACGCTTTTTCACAATGCGCGGATGTGCATGGCACCCAAAGGCAAAATTTTTGGTAGTACATTATTGGGTCAGGCTGAAAACGGCAAAATCTCCAGTATGTTGATGGCCATGTACAATAAAAAAGGTGTGCTCAATAACCGCAAGGATAACGTGCGACAGCTGACCAATGTACTGGAATACTATTTTACCGATGTCAAAGTGTTCACCGTTGGCAGTATGGCATTGTTTGAGGCAACAATGACAGCAGGGAAACGCGATGGATATGCGCAATTGGTGCCCTATGTAGCCCGCCGTGAGCGCGCTGACATTCGTGAATTACCCGTCTATAAAATTGATAACTCTCGCCGCAAAGAGGTGAAGATGGATCGCCGGTTTGCGTTTTAGCCGCACTTGCCAAGGCTATTGATAAAACAACAGCGCCAATTGGCGCTGTTGTTGTTTACAGAGTTGCCTAATTAATGCTTACTCTATCCGGCCATGTTCCATAATGGCTTTGTGTAGCTGCGGAATTTCTTTCTTAATGTCTTCCAGGGCGGGTTCAATCGATACCACCTGCATCATGCCCTGATCTTCGTGGTTCAGTACGTGACAATGTTGCACAAAAGCGCCAGTAAACACCGTGTAACGGGTTTTTATGGTGGCGATGTGTCCCTGACCTATACCTTTAACACCTGAAGTCGGGGTTTTAGGATTGAAAGTTTTGCCGCTGATATATTCATCCAGCTGAGCCTGACTTGCAATATTGGTCAGGGTTTCGGTATTGCGGAATACCGGCGCTTTCAGGGTGTCCTTCCAGACCCAGTCGTTTTCGTTCATGCCTTCCGGAAACGGATAATTAACGCCGTAGGCAAACTTGCGCTGTACCTGAAAAGGATTTACGTGAATATGAAAGATGTGATTGGCACTGTTGGACTCACCACTGATCTGCCAGATATTAGCGGAGTTAAGCCCCAGAATGCGGGCAAAATCAACGGAAGGATTAAAGTTAAAACAGGACCAGTTGCCATACGCATCCCGGCCATCACAAATCATGTAAAAGTTCTTCGCCTCAGCACCGCAGGACACCAGGTTGTTGGCGTCATCTGTACAGGGTGTGCAGCTTCCGCCATGCTCCGGGCATTGGTATTGCGAAGACACCTTGTAGTGCACCTGCTGGATCTTGCCGTTGTCCAGCTCTGCTGCCGTCAGAGGTTTAAGTGGGGCTTCGCCAGTGTAGGGGTCACCCTGAGTGTAGTCAGTGTAGGCTTGTGCAATCTGGTCCGGAGTCGGAAGGGCTTGCGGCGTCGCCAGGGCTTCGTGGGTTTCAATTTGTAGCAGAATGCGTCTAAAGTTGATGGCACCCGTTGCAACACCGGGATCTGTATCGGTTTTGTCGCGTAACTGTACATTCACCTTGTCTTTCTGACCCTGGTCAATCAGGAACAACCGGGAGTCTTCATCGCTGTGAGAAGCGCTAACCTGCACCAATACATCGGTGCGATAACCGGGTGCTAATACCGCATATGGGATACTGGGCATAGTGCCTGTGGGCAAGCCATCTAGCGCTATCTCATACATATTGATCACCTCAGCGTTGCTGAAGTCGATATCACCGGTTTCGCTGATGTCTGAGGCAGGTACCTTAACGAGTTGCGGATTGATGCCATCGGTAATACCGGCGTGAATAAAGCGCCAGCGTTGGATTTCACCAGGTTTAATCGCAACCTTTGGATAAGCCTGACCATTGACGAACACCGGCCGGTTCAGGTTTTTATAACCGACGGCTTTGCCGGTGCCACTGATATCACCTTGCTGCAGATTGTCGTAATTTTCTATCTGACCGTCTCTGCCGTAAGCCAGCTGCTGAAATAGCATGATTCTGTCTGGTGCATTGCGGATCACTTCAATGGTTTCCAGGCCTTGATTGTGATCGTTAACAATGAGTGCTCCGGCCATACCACTGGCTACCTGCAAGGTTGTTGAGCCGTGCAGGTGAGCGTGATACCAGAATGTTCCTGATGGGTGGCCTTTTGGCAGGTGAACGATTTGATCGTAGGGCGCTTCCCGAGGCTCCATTTCCCGGAAAATATTGTCGCTTTTTCCGGTGGGATCAACATGCCAGCCGTGGGTGTGCAGGTTGGTAACATTAAAGTTGTGAGGCACGTTAAAATTCATTTCTACCGGTTTGGGCGGGACATAGCCAAGCGTCGTAGACTCACCCCCATGTCCGGCACCATCCAGATGATGAAGATGCCCCATGCGTGCCATCTCTTGTCGTGTGGCTTCGTTTTCAGCGGGTAATTTGTTGTAAATGTCGGCCCGGTAGGTGCGATCCGGGCGGATCACCATGGTAGGACCCACCGGACGGTCATCATATTTAGGGCCGGCCCACTGTCTCAGACGGGTCTGACAGCCCGCCAACACCGGGGTTTTATATTCCACCACCAATTTGGCCTTGGTATCCTTATCTTTATCAGAAAAATCATAAACCGGTGGGTTTTTAAGTTTTGGGGCGTTGTCCAGCAGGGTCTTACGTTGACCGGCAGTGGTCATTACAGCACAGTCATTTGATGTTTCTACCGCCTGAGAATGCGCTTCTGCTGGATTCTGGTATCCCTGAGCCAGCAACAGACAACAAAGTGCAGACAGAGCCAGCCTGCTGTTGGTTTTTAAGGGGTATTTCATATTATTTTCCTTAGCCTGGTTGGATAAAAAATTATTATAGTTTAAATTTTGTACTCTGCCCGAATGAGCCAGTGTCTGGGACTGTCTAACAATCCGGACACGGCCGCATTGCCGTCCTGGCCCAGTTGTCCGGTGGTTAGCTTGTTGGTCAGGTTATTGATGTGAAAGCCTATTTGCCATGGGGCATTGTCGCGGGTCAATACCAGGCTGAGATTGAGTTTATGAAACGCCTTTTGCTGACGTAGAGGATCGGCGTGGGGAGAGGTGAAGTAGTCATCAGAGTAAAACCAGTTTAATGAGCTATTTATCTGGTAATTTTTATCTATTTTATAACGATTACTCAAGGTGGTGGACAGGCTGAATTCGGGGGCAAATGGCATTTTGGCCCCACTCAGATCCTGAAAACAGCCTTGCTGACGTTGGGCACCAAATAGCGCTGCAACATCGGTATTGGCAACAACACTTTGCAGGCGGGTGCAGTCAGCCCCAGGATACCGGGAGAATTCGGCATCCAGCCAGGTGGCATTGCTATGCAGTTGCCAGGAAGAGGATATTTTCCATGCGACATCCAGCTCCACACCCTGAGAACGGGCGGCAGTAATATTGCGGATCAGTGCCCCCGAGATAAAGCCATCGTCACCCATATTGGAGTTTTGTTGCAGGTTTCGGTAGTCGGTGTGAAACAGCACAACTGACACCGCGAGCTTTTGTGCCCACAGTTGTTGGCGTATACCAAGCTCATGACTCCAGGCATATTCTTCGTCATAGCGTAATTCTGATTCAGACAGATTATTCAGACGAAAATTAAATCCACCACCTTTGGCGCCTTTTTGCCATTTATACCAGTAATAGTGGTTGTCTTGTGGCGTCCAGCCGAATGTGAAAGATGGCAACAGTGAATGAAAGTCGTATCGTTGCCCCTGAAATTCGCTGACTGTACGGGCCTCAAACTGGCGGTAGTGGGCGGGATCGGCTGTCACATCCTGGATAAGTGTTTCGGCGAACAAACTGCGGTTCGCCTCGCTTTGAAATTGTTCACGGTATAAATGACTGAGGCCACTGAAGTGTTTACGGGTGTTTTGCCAGCGCAGTCCCGGCGACAGAGACAATGTTTCAGTGGCTTGCCACTCCAACGCCCCATAGATGGCCCGGCGCTGTTCGTCTTGCCAGGCCTGTGCGTAGTTCAGCTGCAGATTGTCCTGACGCCGTGCGTCGAGATCGGAGGTGCTGTAATACAACTGGTTGTCGTGCCAGTAGAGCCCGGCTTCCCAGCGCAGTTGCGTGGACAATTCTCCATTCAGGCGTAACTCCTGAGAATGTTGCCTTACCTGGTCTTCAGACCAATACAAACGTTTGAAGTTAGCGCCGTGACTGAGGTCATTACCTGAAAATCCAAATTCCGTATCGTAGATTGCAGAGATCAGTCGGGCATTGACCTGCTCACCTTGCCAGTGGCTGGTTAACACCGCAACCTGATGTTGTAGTTCCGCCTCGTTATGTGGGGCACTGGGGGAGCGGTCGTCGAATTGGTTATCAACAAAGGTTTCCCGGCAAGTAGCAGGTACGCGTAATGGATTGTCCTGTTCTGAACCGGTAGATTCCCAGAAAGACTGCAACTGATTTTGTGTCGACAATCCAAGTCCATAAAGATTGTTGCAACCACCAGGTTGCCAGGCGTAAGGGTTGTCCTGTTGCTGATGCTGGCCTTCCAGTTTCAGGTTAAAAACCAGATTCTGATGAGCCTGCCACACCAGCGATAATCGCCCTGCCTGCTGTTTCGTGCCACTGTCTGCCTGCCGCTCTCCCTGGCTGTCAATCATGTCCCAATAGCCATCACTGTCCTGCAGTTTTAATGCGGTGCGTGCTGCGAATTGCTCATTGACCTGAATGTTTCTGGCCAAATCTATCCCCAGAGTCTGATGTTCACCTGCGATCAGTGCCAGATAACCTTCACTTTGCTCCAACGATGCCGCTCTGCTGGTAAGCGCGATTACGCCACCGGTGGTGTTTAGCCCAAAGTGCAGACTTTGTGGACCTTTAAAAACTTCCAGATTTTCTGTGTCGAACAAACTGGTCTTAATGACTCTGGAGCGACCGTGGTAAACATCATCCAGATATACCGCCACAGTTTGATCCATGCCGGCATTGCCTTGAGAACCAATGCCGCGAATGAACAGTTTTGATGCGCCGGAGTTCGGGGCCGCGAATACCGCGGGTAAGCGCTCGCTGGCCTGTTCAATACTGGGATGGACCAGTGTCGCTAACTGCTCTGCTTTTAGCAGTGTGACCGAAACCGGTAGTTGCTGGATGGGTTGTTTTTGTCTGTGGGCCGAGACTTCGATAACTTCCAGTGTATCACCGGCGTAGCTTACCTGGCTAAGCAGGTTGGCAAAAACACAACTGGCAAATAATCGGGTCCCTGTACGACGGAACAATAACGTCGGCATGATGTGATATCCATTTCTGGTAGTTAATGCCAGTTTAGCCAATGGCAAAAAATATTCCAGCGAGTCAGGGAGATTTTTAACGCGCTATGAAAGGAGACTGAAGAGGCGAGAACCGCGAAACCGATTAAGTGTTATTCAATCGGGATGCGCAGTTCAAACTTAGCACCCTGCAGAAAACCTTTCACCAGCGGGCCAGCGGTGATTTGACCATGGTGAAATTCTGCGATGAGCCGGGCTACATACAGGCCCATTCCAAAATTTCCTTTGCGGGCATCCGTTTTGGAAGAGGTAAACAGGTTAAACATATCATCCACGTCTTCCGGCAATGGGTCACCAATATTGGCGACAGAAATAACACAGTTGCTGTCGAGCAACTCAACTCTGACCTCGATATCGGTATCTGCCTGACAATGCTCTATCGCGTTATTTACCAGCTTATCCAGGCATTGAGTGATCAATGCGTCATTGCCGCGAATAAATACAAACGGGGTAATATGCCCTACCACAGATGCCTGCGGATAAATGGCTTCGTAGTCTTCCAGTCGCTCTGAGACCACCTGGCTAACGTCAAACTCTATGGACGTGGTTTGCATAATAGAGGCTTCCAGCGATGTGGTTTCACTGACGGCTTTCATAATACTGCGCATTTCTTTATGGCTTTTCTCGGCGCGATCAACATACTTGTGCAATTCGACATCTTTGATTTTGCGGTTGAGCATGTTCAGTGAGGTTTGTGCTCCCAACATGGAGTTTTTCATTTCGTGATTGAGGTAATGAGTGATGTTTTCCAGCCACGTGATGCGCTTTTCGTGTGTTTGTTTCTGCTCCTGATAAAACCGGGCATTTTTCAATGCCACTGCCGTGTAAGCGGCTATGGTACGTAAAAACTGACGCTCATATTCGCCATAGGCGTTTTCGTGACGGCTGCGCACAAAAATAACGCCGGTGGCGATACCATTAATTTGCAGTGGTAAACAGGCACAAGATTGATAGTCCAACATCGGGGATAAGTTCAGGCCGTTTTCCAGTGCTTTTACCCGGTCTTTTGCGCTGTTGATCACCAGCTCTTTATTATCTTTAAAGCACTGCACACAGATATTGGGATGCTCAGACAAACTGATGGCATGACGGCTCAGGGATTCAAAATTACTGATCACTAAATCAAATTTCAGGGCATTTTTTTCTTCATTTAACAGCCCCAACATAAAGTCATGCTCGGTCAGGATAGACTTCAGGTGTTTTTGCAGGTTATAAAAAATTTCCTGAAAGTTAAGAGAACGGGTGATTTCCATACCAATATCCCCCAGCAACGCCATGTTGCGGGTACGCGCTTCTACCAACTTATTGAGCTTTTGTTCGTTGCGGCGAATTTGATTGATGCGGGTGCGATAGCCTATGGTTAACAGGGTTAATAAACCTAATACACTGGCCACCTGGACCCACAACCTGGACCAGAACGGCGGAATGATTTCCACGATTATTTTGGCACTGCTGTGCTTTTGGTAGTGGGTTGGCGAGTCTGTTACCTCGAATACATAGCTACCGGGCAACAGGTTGGTGTAATTGGCGATGCGCGAAACATCGCTGGCATACCACTTATCGTCGAAGCCCTCCAGACGGAAATATAATTCGTGCGTGGCAGCAGGGCGATGATCAATTTTCCCAAACTGAAATTTAATATTGCGTTCATCGCTCTGCAGGATCAGATTCAGGTAGTTGTCGCCGGTGGCCGGATAATCTTGCTTTTCCTGATTGATCCAAAGGTTTGAAATGACAATGTTTTCATTGTGGTCACCTTGCCACTGCAGGTTTTCTTCAATGTAATTGATGCCGTTTGAACTGCCGAAACACATCATACTTTCGGTACAGTTAAGTATCGAACGCAGATTCATGGAAGGGCTACTCAGGCCGTCAATTCTGCCAAAACTGCGCATTTCTGTACCGTCGGCGCTGATGCGGGTTATGCCTGTGCCGGTGGATACCCATAGGTTGCCTGGCCAGTCAGAGGTGATGGCGCGTATTTCATCGTTTGCCAGGCCATCACTGATAGTAAGGCGCTGAGTAACCCCTGAGTTGCGATTGATTTTGAGTAAGCCGGAATAGGTGCCGACATAGATAAAATTATCACGGTGACTGTGCAAACTGGTGGCGATGTAATTCGCGTTTTCGTCACCGGCAGAGAACCTCAGTGGCAAACGCGTGAAAAAGTCATCTTGTGGACGTTTATACAATAACTCACTGTTGCCGGTTATTAACCACAACGCGCCGTCGGTGGCTTCTGCAAGTTGCGCAATATTGTTATCCGGCAATTTGTAGGGCAGTGGCGCCCCCGTGTGAAAATGCGTTGCAGTTCCGTCGGGGGCAACCATCAGCACCCCCTGGTGTGCCGAATTCACCCACAGATTATCTTTGCTATCCACAAACAAGCGAATATGGTTCAGTTGATTGATACCCAGTCGCTCATTAAAGGAAATCAATTCACCGGAGATGAGGTCGTAGCGAAAAAGCCGGTTTACCGTGCCTATCCATAGCCATTGTTTATTTTGGCTAAATGCCACTGACAGGGTTAAGCCATTGATGGTGTTTTCCAGCACCGGAGGTAATGACAGTGTACTTTTGCTGTTTAGATCAAAGCGTATTATGCCGTCGTTGGTTCCAGCCCAGACTTTGCCTTCGTCATCCCGGGCCATTTCCCATATTTGTAGTTTGTTCTGATCCTGGTAATGCTGATTTTGGATTTGTTGTACCGGTTTAGGGCGCAGGTTGAGTTTGTATATGCCTGAGTAGCGGGTGGCTAACAGTAATACATCCCTGGGTGTTACCCAGATATCGCGAATATCTTTTTGCGCTAAATAACTGTATTGACTGTCTTCAAAGCTGAAAAACGCTTCGGCTTGCAGTGAATAGTAAAAAATGCCGGAAAAGGTACCAATCCAAAGCCCTGAGTCATTGTGAGCGACGATGCGGTTAACAGAAATAATATCTCGGCCGGGCGGCATCATTTTTTCAATTTTTTTAGTGTTCAAATCCATTTTGAACAACCCCAAGTTGGTGCCGAACCACAGACTGTTGTCTTTAATTAACAGGGTGCGGATGAGTTTGTCCGCCACCGACATATCACTGGCATTGAAGTAGCTTTCAAAGCTCTGATCCTGAGGGTTTAGCTTATTCAGACCATTGGAGGTGGCAATCCAGATATTGCCTTCATTGTCTTGTGACAGGCTCCAGATGCGATTGTGATTTAATCCCGGCTGTCCGGCCTGGTGTTGCCAGGCCTGTAATGTCTGGGTTTCAGGAATGATCCTGAATAGTCCACTGTCGAACGTTCCTACCCAGATACTGTCATCACTGGCCTGAAATATGGACTGAATACGTTCGCTGGCCAGTGCGTCGCCTATCCAGCTAAAATCCTTCAGCAGCGTACGGTTATGATTGATAACCTTAATACCTTTACCCCAGGTACCCACCCACAATTCATCCTGCTTATCCAGATAGATATTGCCCGGACTCATCATGGATAGCTCAGGAAGCGCAGGGTGACTAAAGGTCTGGGCCGAATAGCCATCTAACAAACCCAGACCTGACGGCGTTCCTACCCAGATAAATCCCAGTTCATCTTGTTGCAGTGAAAATACGGTATTGGAGGGCAGGCCCTGAGCAATCGTGATCTGCTCAGATTCAGAAAACACTAAAGGCTCAGACAGCGCATTGCTGTAGCTCAACTGAGGCCAGCTGAGTATTAGCCAAATAGTGACAGAAAGAATGGTTAACTTCATCGTGTTATGCACCCATCCAGGATAAAAGATAAGGTTTTTGCCTGATGGCGTTCTCCTGAACCTTTAAATTCCTGAACCTATAAATTCATGGGTGTTTTTTGGCATATCATTCAGTGGCTTTTTTCGAGCCATTGATATCCCACACCTCTTACCGTACGAATGTTGTCAAAATCAGCATCCACTTTTTTAAAACTGCTGCGAATAGATTTGACGTGAGCCACAATCGTATTGGGCTCTACCACAATATTGGCGGCTTTCATCAGCGCATTATGAGAACATAGTTGACCGGCGCCTTTTTGCAACTCATCTAATATCCAGAACTGCGTCAGGCTCAGCTCCAGCAAGGTGCCTTGCCACCATGCCTGATAGGTATTGTGATCCAGTACCAGTTCTTTGGCTTGCTCGGCTGCTGTGGGCGGCGCTTCAACAGCGGAGGCATTTTGCAATGCCTGAATACGGCGCATTAAGGTTTCGATACGAACAATGACGTAATCGACATCGGCATCTTTGGTGATGTAATCATCGGCACCCAAGCGCAATCCGGAAATCTTTTCATAATCCTTATCGTGGGAAGTTAAAAAGATAATCGGTACTCTGTCATTGAATTTGCGTATCTCCAAACAGAGCTGTAATCCAGCATCCCGCTGATGACCCAGTCCAATATCCAGCAGCAGCAGGTCGGGCATGGCTGCTTTAAATGCAGCCAGGGCGCTCTCCGCATCTGCGAAGGCGGTTACCTGAAAGCCGGCTTCGGTAAAGCACTCTGCGTAATTTTCTCGGATGGCATCATTGTCTTCTACGTAACCTATCGTTTTCAAACACATCTCTCCGGTGAAGTTCGGTTAACAGTGGTAAGGGTGTGCACATTCTTCTGGCACAAGGATGTTTGTACGAATGCTGTTAAACCAACGGCCATAGCCTTTTGCAAGTTTCGTGCTTTATCATCATTATTTCAAACGTGGCATGAGTAAGAATTATGATGAATTATGAAGCTGCCAGCTCAATATTTTTAGCTGAAGCTAAGTTTTATACCCAAAGCGTCCTGTCTGTTGGCTTCTACTGCAAGGTCGGCTTCAATAAGGGGTTTATTGGCTAACCAGTCGTCGGAAAATTGCAGGTGCAGGCCTTCTTTACTGACACTGGCCGTAATGTCTGGCAGCAGATTATCCTGGCGTTTGATATTGAGCAATGCGCCAATGCGTAACAGGCTGATCAGGTGGTATACCTGCTGTTGTTCAAACTGCTCTAACTTCGGAATATTGTCGACACTGAACTTTTTGCGATGACAGGCCACCAGGGTCGACAGCAATATTTGTTGCTCCTGGTTAAAACCGGGTAAATCGGCGTGCGTTAATATATAGGCAGAATGCTGTTGTACCCGTCTGGAATTAATTTGCAGACCCACTTCATGTAACAGCGCAGACCATCCGAGAATATTTTGTAATTCTGAATCCCCCAGGGACCAGTCTTCTTTAACTTGCTGATACAAATGGGACGTGGTTTGCAATACCCGCCGGGCCTGCTGGGTATCAACATCATAGCGGGTGGCGATGCTTTCTGCGGTGCGCTGACGGATATCGTGATGCAGTAAGCGATCTTCCATTTCATAAAGCACGCCTTCCCGCAGTGCGGCACTGGAATATTCCATTTCGTTAATATCCAGACTCTCAAACACGGCTTTAAGTACAGCCAGACCGGCAGCAAATACCGGTAACCTGTCTTCGGTGATGGCGCTTAAACCCAGTTTGCTCACTTTGCCGGCATTACAGCAATGCTTGATCAGATCTTTTAAGTTGTCATGAGTGATTTTTCCGGCTTCGGATTTTCCTTCCAGCTCGGCACACACATTTGCCAGTGTTTTAATGGTACCTGAGGTGCCAATGCAAACATCCCAACCCATGGCGCGATATTTGTCACTGATCAGTTCCAGTTCCTGGTGGGCGGCGGTAATGGCTTTTTGAAAGGCCTTCTCTTTTAACTCACCGTCGCAAAAGTAACGCTGAGTAAAATTGACACAACCCATGCTCAAGCTGCGCAGTAATAATGGATCAAAGCCTTCGCCCACGATAAACTCTGTCGAACCACCACCAATATCTACCACCAGGCGATTGCCTGCCGATGAACTGGTATGGGCGACCCCCTGATAAATTAAACGGGCTTCTTCTACCCCGGAAATGACCTCAATCGGGTAGGGTAAAACCTTGCGCGCGGCACTGATGAATTCACCGCTGTTAATCGCTTTGCGCAGGGTGTAGGTGGCCACAATACGCACCTTTTCAGGTTTAAACCCCAGCATACTCTCTTTGCATTCTTCTAATGCCGCGATGCCTCTGGCAATGGCTTCTTTGCTGAGCATGCCGTCATCGTCCAGACCGTCTGCCATGCGCACTTTTTGTTTCACTCTGTGCAGGATCTGGACGCTGCCAGCCATAATACGGGCAACCACCAGATGAAAACTGTTGGAACCTATATCTAATGCAGCCACCGGCGTGACTTCGCGGCTGTCTACGGCATCAAGGGCATCTTCAAGATCTGTCATAGTGTATTCCAAAGGTTATTTCTGTGGAGATCGCTACCCGGAACGCCACATCGCCTTAGCTAATGTCCTGGGGTTTTTCCGGTATTTCGTCATCTGAGGTGTCGACAATATCTTCAAGACTGGTGAGGTATTTATAGGTTTCCACCTGTGAGCGAATTTTCTTTCTGTTTCCGCGGGCAACATAGGTGTTTTTCTGCTCTGCGTCAATCACCCTGGCTTTGGTGGTGTCTTTAAACTGAATATCCATGATATCAATAATGCGCTTTTTAAGACGGACATCATAGATAGGGCAACCCACTTCAATGCGGTTGTCCATATTGCGAGCCATCCAGTCAGCTGAGGAAATATATACTTTGGGCTCGCCGCCGTTTTCAAATATCACCACGCGCGGGTGCTCTAAAAATCGGTCAACGATAGAGATAATGGAAATGTTCTCACTGATGCCTTTAATCCCCGGAATTAACGAGCACATGCCGCGCACAATGCCGCGTATTTTCACCCCTGCCTGACTGGCACGATAGAGATCATCAATCAACTCGGCATCCACCAGGTTATTGACTTTCAGGTCTATACGGGCTTTTTTGCCTTGAGTGGCATTGGCAATTTCAGAGCGGATCAACTTTTGCAAATTAGTGCGGTTGTTAATGGGGGACACCTGCAGGTGATTGAACTTGAATGAGCGATAAGGATATTGAATTAAATCAAATACGCTGACCGCTTCTGTAGCGATTTCCTGATTGCGGGTGAACAAGCTGAAGTCGGTATAAATTTTGGCGGTTTTTTCGTTGAAGTTTCCCGTGCCTATATGGGCATAATGTACCAGTTCGCCTTTTTCTTCCCGGGTGACTACACACAGTTTGGAGTGTATTTTCAAGGTGGGTATTCCCAACAGTACCCGAATACCGGCATCGGTCATGCGCTTGGACCATTCAATGTTGGCCTCTTCATCAAATCGCGCTTTTAGCTCCATGACCACAGTGACATTCTTGCCATTATCTACGGCATCAATCAGGGAGCTGATGATCCGGGATTTGCTGGCCAGCCGGTACAGGTTCATGCGAATGTGTTTTACATTCGGGTCAAAGGCGGCCTGGCGGACAAATTCGGTCAGATGCAAAAACCGATGATAGGGATAGTACAACAGGGTATCGTTCGCGGAAATGGCCTCAAACACCGTATCATATTTGGAAAAATCCTGGGTGTGAATTGCCGGAAGCTCAGGGTTTTCAAGGTATTCGCGACCGACATTAGGAAAGCCGATAAAGTCTCTGAAATTGCGGTAAGAGCCGCTGGCAATCACGCTGTCTAGCGATGACATACCGAGTTTTTTCTTGATAAATTCCAGCATGTCTTCCGGCATGTTTTCGTCATAGGTAAAGCGCACCGGTTCAGCAATCAGGCGTTGTTTCATGCCTTCTGACATTTTTTCCATGTAACTCTCGTCAATTTCATCATTGATCTCGTACTCTGAGTCACGGGTCATTTTAAAAGAGAACGCCTGCAGCGAGTCAAACTCCACAAAGCCTTTAAAAATGCGTTCCAGGTTCAGTCTGATAATGTCATCCAGCAGAATGATGTGCTTTTTCTTTTTGGATTTTTCCGGTGGGATAAGCACAAATCGGGACAGGTCCTGGGTGGGAACTTCAATGATGGCGTAGCGGTTGGCCTTGTCGTGACGCTGAATTTGCACCACCAGATAATTGCCGGAGTCATTGAGTCGTTCTACAAGGTTAACTTTGCGATGTACCAGAATCGGGGCAATATGGCGCAAAACCTTGTTCTTGAAATAACCTTCCAGCCAGCCTTTTTGAAACTCAGTCACTTCTGTGGCATCAATCACCAGGATGTTATAGCGCATCAGGGTTTTTTCTACATCTTTAAAGACTTTGTCAAAGTCTTTGGTCAGCCCCAGAATTTTTTTGTGGATTTTTTCCAGTAACTCTTTGGTTTCTTTCTCTTTTTGTTCGTCTTTATTATTACTGAAAATCGTTAATTGGCGCCTGACTTCGGCCACCCGAACCCGGAAAAATTCGTCCATGTTATTGGAGTAAATACCCAGAAAGCGAATGCGCTCTACCACCGGATTGGTTTTATCGGCGGCTTCTTGCAATACGCGTTCGTTAAAGGATAACCAACTTAGTTCTTTCGGATAATACAGGCTTAGTTCTTGGGACATGTGCTTTTCAGTTACAACCGGAATAAAATGAGTGACTTATGATCTTGCAGTATGGTGACGATTTTATTACAAATCGTCACACTTCGTTGCCTTTGGACGTTAAATCACCGAAGCTGCCGACGGTTACAGTTTAATTTCTACCATCAGATCATCCGATAAGCCTTCAAGTGCGGTTCTCAGATCTTCCGTCTGAACTTCGACGGGCAATGTCACCTCTGCGGTGGCTTTAAACATCAGGCTTCCCCAGTTTGGCGCACTGACACATTCTGATTCAAACTGGACTATGTTCAGGTTAAACCGGTTTAGTACGTTGGTGAGTTCCTGAACAATGCCCTGACGGTCATTGGCTTCGATTTCTATGGTGGCATTTTTAAGATCGGTTTTTTGAGCACTGATACCCTGACTCAGGGTGATTTTCAGATCAGGATGATTTTGCAGCTTTTCTAACAGTGCCGCTTCGTTCTCTTCCGGGATTTGGATTTCGGCAAATCCGGCGAAATGACCGGCCATATGGGCAAAACTACTGGCTTGCCAGTTGCCTTTTGCCGCTGCGATGGCTTTGGCAATGGAATCAATTAATCCAGGTTTGTCGTTGCCTACCAGCGTGATAACAATAGACTTCATATTTTTCTCACTGTTTCCTTTCGTCTTACTGTAACTATACGACACAAGTGACGTTCAGCAAGCCCATTTATTGAGGTAATTTGATCTCGAATAAATTGTCATTATTTTTTTTATAAAGTGTGTTACCTTCTCAAGGTTTAACAGGCACATCCTAAATAGGAAAATGCGTCTGACTGGTCCCCGGGGCAGAATGCCCGGACCTGCCATTTTCACCACAAAGCGATTAAGTACCAGAACCTTGGCCAAAGATCACTTAACACGACTGCAAAAACAACGAGTCAAAATAGACCGGCGTGTAACTGCGACCATAACGCTGGGCGGTTGGTTGGTGTTGGTGACGTTGTTGCTCCTTATCTGGCATTTATTCTCTGTGACGCGCCCGTTGCTCAGCAGTCCACAACTGACTCTTCAATACCAAATGTCTTTGCAGCAGGAAGCGAACCTGATAAGCGCGAGAACGGCATTTGATGCCGATTATTTTTATCTCAGCAGCGCCAATAATTGCCATTACAAATTGCTGAAGCGCCATTTTGACAATACGCTGGAAAGTTGGCCACTTCGCGGTGGACGAAGCTGGGCCACAGGACAATCAGAGACATCCTGTTATCGCAGTCAGTGGCATGCGTTTCACGGCAGTAACTTTTTATTCGAGATCAATCACAATAATTTGTTGCGGGCCTGGCAGGTGGACACCGCAGCCATAAGTGAAAAAGAGTTAGTGTTTAGCGTGCGTCTTCCCGCGAGTATTCAACCTGAAACCAAACAGCCATGGCAGGCCCACCTGACTGAAAATGAGGCGTCATTACTGCTTAAAGATGTACTGGGATATTGGCACTTTCTGCGCTTCGACCGGATAACAAGAGAGCCGCTGGCGCACATCCGCAATATGCTATTACCGGGTACAGCACCGTTCAGAATCGATAATCACAATTTAAACCTGCTGTACGCAGGGCAACATTTAATACTGTTGCAACCGTCTGACAGCGAGTCACAAATTCAGTATTTCAGAAGCGCAGAGCTGGAAGACGTCATTGCTGCGGTAAGTTTGTCAACGGATCGCTCGGTGTTATTGCTGGATGAGCAACTGCGCGCTGAAAAATGGTCGGTACTAAACGATAACGGCGTCATGCGATTGGAAATGTTGTACAGCATTCAGTTGCCGGGTAAGCAATTTAAAAAGCTGGCTCATGTCTCCGGCGATCTGGTGTTGGCCATCGTGGATGACCGGCAGTTTTTTATTAATGCCACAACGGGTGAAATAACCGCCGAGACATCCGAATTACCCGAATTTGACTCACTGTTCGTGCAGGGGACAGATTTGTGGGGGCAGTCAGGCGAGGTATTGCAGCGTTGGCGAGTGGAGAATCCTGACTCGGTGATTTCCCTGAGTAGCCTTTGGGCTGAAATATGGTACGACGGTTATCCGGAACCTGATTATGTTTGGCAAACAACATCGGCCAGTGACCAGTCGCAAGCCAAATACAGTTTGGTGCCATTGCTAATGGGGAGCATTAAGGCGGCATTTTTGGCCATCATTGTTGCCATTCCGCTGGCCATCGGCAGTGCTATATATACGGCTTATTATGCCGGACCCAAACTGCGCCGGTTTCTCAAGCCTTACATCGAAGTGCTGGAGGCCGTGCCCTCAGTCGTAATTGGTTTTTTAGCGGCAATCTGGCTGTTGCCATTGTCCGAAAGTTATTTGATCGCGGTTTTGTTGTTTTTAGTTTTAAGCCCCCTGTTTCTGTTATTGTTTGTATGGCTGAACGAAACCAACCGACACCGCAATATTCGCGCCTGGGAACTGGGCTTTTTTAGCGTTTTGATACTGGTGTTTTTGGCCCTGTTTAACGCATTTTTAATGGATGTTCCCCAATGGATGCAGTCGCTTTGGAAAACCGAAACCGGTGGCTTATTGAGCACTGATTTAAAAGGTACCTTTGTTCTGGCAATCGCAATGGGGATCGCGATTGTTCCAACGGTATTTACCATCGCTGAAGATGCTATTTACCAGGTTCCCCCCAGTCTCTCTAAGGCGTCCTTTGCTATGGGGGCTTCACGCTCACAAACGCTGGTCAGAATTGTACTTAAGGTGGCACTGCCGGGTATCTTGTCGGCAATCATGTTGGGGTTTGCCCGGGCCATCGGGGAAACCATGATAGTGCTGATGGTGAGTGGTAATACACCGGTTGCTGACTGGAGTTTGCTGGAAAGTATGCGCACCATGACTGCCAATCTGGCTATCGAGCTGCCTGAAGCACAACCCGGCACTGTACACTATCAGGTATTGTTTTTAGTTGCCTCGCTGTTGTTTTTGTTCACCTTTGTATTCAATACCTGCGCCGAATTTTTACGCATTAAGCTGAGGCATCGTTACCAATTATGAATACTCCTCAGGCTTTTCTCCTGGCGATAAAAGAACAATGGTTGAAATTCGTTTCAAGCCTGGCATTGGCCGTTGTGTTTTTTGCACTGTTTGGGGTGCTGGCTATAGTGATTGGTAATGGTCTGAACTTTTTTTGGCCAAAAACGATACAGAGCGTGGAATACAGCAGCGCCGGAGCTTCACCTAAAACGCTTTTCGGTTATGTGTCGGGTGAGCGGCATCGCGGCACCAAAGGCGAGCGGGTATGGTTGCATCTGGATTCCTACGAGCGCGCTCGTAATCAAACCCAATTAGTGCTGTCTCCGGAGCAAATTATCGCGCAACACACTTTATCCGGTGTTGCCAGAATCGATTTGAATGACGGGCGCTTTTTACTCAGTCGACCTCAATATTTACGGGCGGCCGGGGATGTGGTGGAGCTATCCCAACTTGCGGTGTTGCAGGACGCAACAGCGGTAATCGTTAAGCAAAAGTCGCTATTGGTTGAAGGGGAGCTATTGAGTATCAACCAGGATATTGCCAGGTTGCGGATGCAAGGTGGTGCGGAAAATTCTCCGGCTATGCTTGCGCTGTTAGCGCGTTATACGTCGCTGCGAGAGGACATCAGGGAACTGGATAGAGCGCTGGGCAATTATGAAATAGTATTGCTTTCTGCGGATGGTCAAAAACAGCAGCTGCAACTGCAGCACGTCCGGCAGGTGTTCTATCCCAATGATATGACTCTGTGGCAAAAGCTGATGGTATTTAAAAATAATCTGCTGCTGTTCTTATCTGAAGATACCCGTGACGCAAACCAGTCGGGAGGGGTTTTTCCTGCCATTTTTGGTACGGTGCTGATGGTGTTGCTCATGTCGGTCTTTGTCTCACCACTGGGTATTATGGCGGCTATCTATTTAACTGAATACGCACCTAACAATACGGTGGTGAGCATTATTCGCCTTGCGGTAAGCAATCTGGCAGCTGTGCCTTCTGTGGTTTACGGGGTGTTTGGATTGGGCTTTTTTGTGTATAAGGTCGGCGGCAATATAGACGCCCTGTTTTATGCCGATAGTTTACCTAATCCCACGTTTGGCACACCGGGATTACTGTGGGCTTCTCTAACTATGGCGCTACTTACCCTGCCGGTGGTTATCGTTGCCACAGAAGAAGGATTACGACGGGTTCCCGAATCACTGCGCCATTCCAGCTATGCGCTGGGAGCGACCCGTTATGAAACCATTCGACGTATTGTTTTACCTGTTGCCAGTTCCAGCCTGATGACCGGGATTATTTTGGCAATTGCACGTGCAGCCGGTGAAGTTGCGCCAATGCTGATGGTGGGGGCTGTGCGCTATGCACCGGAACTGCCCGTTGATGCACAATGGCCGTTTCTGCATTTAGACCGGCAGTTTATGCATCTTGGGGTGTTTATTTATGACGGTGCATTTCAGGGGCAGTCGACACCACAAGGCGCAGGTATGATGTTTGCCGCCTGTTTATTGTTATTAACAGTGGTATTGATTCTGAATTTTATCGCGATTATGGTGCGAAGCCGATTGCAAAATAAATATGGTCATTAAACGTAGGAGTTGCCGGGCAAGTGTTAACTGATAAAGGTCTCAACGGAGTGGCTACAGATAATATTGCCATCAAAGTCGAAGACTTGTCTTTGCGCTTTGGTGATAAATTCGCATTGCGGGATATTTCGCTTGCGATACCAGCTAACAGCATTACCGCGGTGATTGGTCCCAGTGGTTGTGGCAAGTCAACGCTGATCGGGTGTTTTAACCGCCTAAATGATCTTAATCAGGAAGCTAAGGTATCCGGTAAGGTCTATATCAATGACCGCAATATTTATGGCTTGCGGCAGAACATCCCCGCCCTGAGAACACAGGTGGGCATGGTGTTCCAACAGCCAAACCCGTTCCCAATCAGCATTTATGAAAATGTGGTCTACGGGCTGCGTATAAAAGGTATAACTGATCGCCGAATCCTGGATGACATTGTGGAGTCGTCACTGATGCAGGCGGCTTTGTGGGATGAAGTCAAAGATATCCTGTTTCAGTCAGCGTTGAAGTTATCGGGCGGACAGCAGCAACGATTAGTCATTGCCCGGGCACTAGCGCTGCAACCGGAGATTTTGATGCTTGATGAACCCACGTCGGCCCTGGACCCCATCTCCACCTTAATGATTGAAGAGTTAATTTATAAACTCAAAGAGAAATGTACCATTATTGTTGTAACGCATAACCTGCAACAAGCGGCCAGAGTTTCCGAACAAACCGTATTCTTAAACAAAGGTGAACTGATTGAATATTCACTCACCGACAGGATGTTTACTATGCCGCTTCACAAGCAAACCGAAGCATTTATTACCGGGAGGTTTGGTTAGGCATGAACTTAAATCTGTCAGCGCACATATCAGGCAAGTTTAATGAGGAACTGGAAAACCTGAGAAATGCCCTGTTATCTATGGGCGGCCAGGTTGAACTGCAACTGAGTAAGACGTTAATTGCCCTCAGAACCGATGACCAACGACTCGCTGAAACTATCGTCCATGATGATAATAAAATTAATGAGCTGGAAATGCGCATTGACGAAGAGTGCATGCGGATTATTGCCAAGCGACACCCGATTGCCAGTGACCTGCGATTGGTACTGACTATCGTCAAGATTAACGCGGACATGGAGCGAATAGGGGATGAAGTTGAACGTATCGCCAAAATGATCACCATGTACAGTTTGCCCGCCTCAGAAAAAATCAAATCCGGTATGGTGGAGACGGGGCACCTGATATTAGAGATATTGCAAAAGTCACTGAATGCCTTCGCCCGCATGGATGTTAACGCCGCCCGGGAAATACACGGTGAAGACAAAAAGGTTGATGCGAACTACAAGGAGCTGCTCCTACAGGTGATGCAGGAAATGCAGCAGCGGGCAGAACTGGATTCCCGATGGTTGGATGTCCTTTGGGCGTTGCGAGCGATGGAGCGCATAGGTGACCGATGCCAAAATATCTGCGAGTACATTATTTATTTTGTGGAAGGTGTAAACATCCGCCATGTCATGGATAATGATTAAGGATTTATGACCGATTTATGTACTACACTGAGATTCTGTCTTCAATTTGTCATTTTTTTGTAACATAACTTAATATATCATGCCGCCGGTTCAGACCTTGGTAGGTAAATAGGCACTAAAAAGAGTTGATTGATATGCCAAATAATTCATTTCTTGCGGTTTTTGCAAAATCACCGCTAAAACCGATAGAACAACATATTGTCACTGTAACCAGGTGCAGCAATTTGTTGATCCCTTTCTTCGAAGCAACCTTTTCCGATGACTGGTCAGTTGCTGAAAAAATTCAAAAAGAAATCTCTTCTGTAGAAGAAGAAGCCGACAAAATTAAACGCGAATTACGTATGAGTCTTCCTGGCGGTATCTTTATGCCCATGGAAAGACAGGACTTACTGGACCTGTTAAAACACCAGGATCAGATAGCAAACAAAGCGAAAGACGTCTCCGGATTGGTGTTTGGTCGTCATATGTTAGTGCCACAAGCGATTCAGGACGAGTTTATGGTGTACCTGAAACGATGCATTGACGCCACAGTACAGGCCAGCAAAGCCATTAACGAACTGGATGAATTGTTGGAAACCGGATTCAGAGGTCGCGAAGTTAACCTGGTAGAAAATATGGTTAATGAACTGGATATGATCGAAGACGATACTGATAAGTTGCAGGTTAAATTACGCAGTAAATTGCATGCACTGGAACCGGAATTGCCTCCGGTAGATGTGATGTTTTTATACAAAATTATTGAAGGTATTGGTGGACTAGCCGATGTCGCGGAGCGCGTAGGTTCCAGATTAGAATTAATGCTGGCTAAATAAGGTTTTTAACGATGGATATTATTAATACATATGGCGCCATACTAATCATTGTTGCCGCTGTCGTTGGCTTTTTGATGGCCTGGGGTATCGGTGCAAATGACGTGGCTAATGCCATGGGAACCTCTGTTGGCTCCAAGGCGCTGACTATTAAGCAAGCTATTCTCATCGCTATGGTGTTTGAATTCGCCGGTGCCTATCTGGCGGGGGGCGAGGTAACCTCTACGATTCGAAAAGGTATTATTGATAGCGCCTTTTTTGTGGACTCTCCTGAGTTACTCGTTTTTGGTATGATCGCGTCATTGCTGGCGGCAGGTTTGTGGCTGGCATTAGCTTCCTACCTTGGTTGGCCTGTTTCTACTACACATTCCATTATTGGTGCCATTGTTGGCTTTGCCGCAGTTGGCGTTAGTGCTGATGCTGTTGTGTGGAGTAAAGTGGCCGGTATTGTGGGCAGCTGGGTAATTACGCCGGCCATATCAGGCTTTATCGCTTTTCTTATCTTTAACAGTGCGCAAAAGTTAATTTTCAATACTGACAGCCCTTTTGACAATGCCAAAAGGTATGTGCCTTTTTATATGATGTTGGCGGGCTTTGTACTTGCGCTGGTAACCATCAAAAAGGGGCTTAAGCACGTTGGTTTAGATCTGTCATCTGAGATGGGTTTTACCCTGGCTATCCTGATTGCCGTGAGCGTAGGACTGCTTGGTAGAGTGGCAATTAATCGCATCAAATTTGATCCTGAAAGCGACAAGGAAATGCACTACAACAACGTAGAAAAAGTCTTTGCCGTGCTCATGATTGTAACCGCCTGTTGTATGGCCTTTGCGCATGGCTCTAACGATGTCGCCAATGCTATCGGGCCTTTGGCGGCGGTTGTCAGTGTGGTTAACTCGGGTGGTGAAATTGCCAAAAAAGCCGCTTTAGCCTGGTGGATATTGCCGCTTGGTGGATTGGGTATTGTGGCTGGTTTGGCCCTGTTTGGTCACCGGGTGATAAAAACCATCGGTAATGGCATCACCCATTTGACGCCTAGTCGTGGCTTTGCCGCAGAGCTTGCTGCCGCGTCTACGGTTGTCATCGCCTCGGGAACGGGCCTGCCCATTTCCACGACACAAACGCTGGTAGGAGCCGTTCTGGGTGTTGGTATGGCGAGAGGCATAGCCGCCTTGAATCTGAGTGTGGTGCGCAATATCGTGGTTTCCTGGGTCATTACACTGCCTGTCGGTGCTGGCTTGTCGATTATGTTCTTCTTTATGCTGAAGGGTATATTCGCCGGATAATCATCACCGCGAGTAACGCTTTTGAACAAGCCAGTTAGTGGAACACTAACTGGCTTTTTTCTATGTAGGGCAAACACAAATTAACAACATCGTAAATCCGGTAAAAGTAATTAATTGCTGGCAAAATTTGTTGAGTTGTTGCTTTTGACCAATAATAAATAGCAATCCCATGGAAAATCACTTTAAGGACATGTTGTCATTTAATTGTTGAAATTGGTTTGTTATGAATTGGTCAATCAAACAGAAGTTAATGGGGCTGGCGGGGTTTGTGGTATCGGCTGTCATTATTCTAATTATTCAGGGGCGTATTATGCACGGACAGCAGATAGCGCTAGATAAAGTCATTGAATCAACCTATCAATTACAAGTAAATATGTTGATGCTAAGACGCAATGAAAAGGACTTTATCATTCGGCAAGATCTGAAATATCAGGACAGGTTTGCCGGCAATATGTCTGCAGCAAAAAATACACTTGCTGAGTTGGTAACGCGCGCAGAAGAAAGCGGATTATCTTCCCAAAGAGCTAATCAGTTAAGCACCTTTTTGGTCAACTACGACAAGGCCTTTAATCAACTGATTGCGCTTTCGGTTAACAAGGGGCTGAATAAAGACGAGGGCCACTACGGCAGGTTAAGGCAGGCAACTCACGCCTTAGAAACGCATCTGGAACAACAAAACAATGATACCGCTTTGGTATTACTGCTCACATTACGCCGCCACGAAAAAGACTTTATTTTACGTAGCGACAGCAAATACGTGGAGCGCTTAGCCGCCACGGCCGAATCATTGAAATCCATGATGCAAGGCGACGGGCGAGCTGTTGCACTGGTGAACGAATACGTCAACGAATTCAATGCTTTTTACCGTATCAGTCAGGACATAGGCCTTGATGAAAATGCCGGTGTCAGAGGCGCGATGCGCGGCGCTGTGCATGAAATGGAAACGGCGTTAGACAAACTCAATGCTCTGTATAAACAAGAAGTGGAAGAAGCTATCGCGATCAATGAACTTATCCGGATTAGTTTGTCCATCATTATTTTAATTGTCATTGTAACCGGCATTGTGCTTATTTCCCGTCAGATTATCCGTCCGATTGAGCACATGGCGCGTTCATTCGAGGGCATTCTCAAGTCGAATGATTTGACTAAGCGCGTTGAGATATTGAGACAGGATGAAATTGGTGCAGCCACCCGAGATTTTAATCTGCTCATTGCCTACTTTCATGAAATGGTGCAAAAAATCTATTATTCCGTCGAGCAACTGGAATCAGCGACAAGCACGGTGACCCGGAATGTTAACAACACGCAGGAACATATCGAGCATCAGCAAACACAGAGTGGCATGGTGGCCACAGCCGTGACCGAAATGGGGGCCTCTGCTGCGGATATTGCGAAAAATGCGGAACTGACAGCAACTACTGTCAACTCCGCCCACGATAGTGCCCGGCAAGGTGTGGATAAAGTGAAAGTTACTATCACTAAAGTCGATAATCTCGCGAACTCTTTAGTACAGGCGGGGGAAAGCATGCAATTACTTCAGGAGAAAAGTAACGGCATTTCTTCGGTACTGGATGTGATCAAAAGTATTGCTGAGCAAACCAATTTGCTGGCCCTTAACGCGGCGATTGAAGCTGCCAGAGCGGGAGATCAGGGGCGAGGTTTTGCGGTTGTTGCAGATGAGGTCCGGCAATTGGCGATGCGAACCCAGGAGTCCACCGCTCAAATTTCAGAGATCATTGGTGAGTTACAAAGTTCTACCGGCCAAATTGTGAATGTTGTTGAGCAGTGTAAGCGGGAAGGAGGCGAGAGTTCGCTGCTGGCCAAAGAGGCAGGCGATGAGTTGAGCATTATTATGTCAGAAATGGAAACAGTGACGCAGATGAGCTCAGAGATCGCTATCGCGGTTGAACAGCAGTCCAATGTCGTAGAGGAAATTAATCGCAACGTTCAGCAAATCAGAGATCTGGGCATTGAAATTTCTGATGATTCGGCGAAAAACGTAGAAGCCTGTAAAGATGTCTCTACCCAGGCCAGTATGTTGCATGAAACTGTGAGTATGTTCAGGGTTTAAATTGATAATCTGAAGGAGAAACTGGCCACTCAACACCACTAAAAAAATCACATAAAATTAATAAAAGTGTCATAATTGTCATATAACTGTAATATAACTGTAATAGTTTGTGCGCCAATTTTTGACTGCACGAAATTATTCATCAAGACACTTTTATGCCTGACATCAAACCGCTTCCAAAGACCCTTTTTGGGTCGTTTATGTTGTTAACCTGTTCTTGTTTTGCAGAGGAAGCAGAACTGTTAGATTTTTATGGAAAGGTCAATATGACGCTGCAATACGCCGATGAAGGCGAGGGCAGCTTCACTGAGTTAAAAAGCAATTCATCACGCGTTGGTGTTAAAGGGGAAAAGGAACTCGAAGACGGCCTTACTGTGTTTTATTTGCTAGAGTGGCAAGTGGACCTGGCGGATCTGGATGATTCAGACAACATCAAATCAAGAAACCAATATCTGGGATTAAAGGGCAGTTTTGGTGAAGTGGTGGTAGGGCGCAACGACACAGTAACCAAGCAATTGTCCAAGCCCATGGATACTTTCAGTGATTATGAAGCTGATTTAAAAGGTCTGTGGAAAGGCGAAAACCGGGTCAACGATTCACTGACCTATTTTAGTCCTTCACTTAACGGCTTTGTGGTTGCGGCCACATATGTTGTAGAGGATGCATCAGACAAAGATGATGGGACTTCTATTGGTGTCTATTACGGCGATCCTAAACTGAAAAAATCGCAAATTTACGCTGCGCTAACGCACGACAGTAAAATTAAAGGATATGACGTTCAGCGGTTGGTTGTCGCTGGAAAATTTGATGACTGGACATTGGGCGCCGGATTACATCAACAGGAGCCATCGGCTGGTGGTGAATCTCAGTCCGGAGCAACGGTCAATGCCGAGTACCGTTTGCACAAATGGAAATTGAAGTCTCAGTATCAAACATTAGAAGATGACAACAGCATCACACTGGGAGCCGATTATAAACTTGGTGACAGTACCAAGGTGTTTGCCTGGTTTACCAACCGCAAGTTGGACAGTGCCGAGGACAAGCGTTGGTTGTCTGTTGGTATTGAACACAAGTTTTAGGGCAACAACAATTTTTAATCTGAATTAAACTGATTGCAATCGGTGCCTGGCTCAGGCAATTGGCTGAGCCAGGGGAACCCGAATCGGGCTGAACCTAAACATACCCGGTAATTATTTTGCAAATACCACGGTTTTATTGCCGTGAATAATCACTCGTTCTTCCAGGTGATTACGCAGGCCATGCGCCAGCGCTGACTTCTCACACTCTTTACCTTTGCGCACCATATCTTCAGCGGTATCGCTGTGGCTGATGCGGATCACTTCCTGTTCGATGATGGGACCGGCATCCAGATCCTGGGTGACATAATGGCAGGTGGCACCAATGAGTTTTACACCGCGATCATAAGCCTGCTGATATGGTTTCGCACCAATAAAGGAGGGTAAAAAGCTGTGATGAATATTAATCGCTTTACCCTGCCACTTTGCGCAAGTTTCCGGCGGCAGAATTTGCATGAATCTGGCCAGTACCATGAGATCTATCTCGTAGTGGTCAAGCAGGGTTTCAATTTCCTGAAAGGCATGAGCCTTGCTGGTGGCACTAAAATCAATCCAGTGAAAGGGGACATCATACCAGTCAGCAAATTGCTGCATTTGTGGATGGTTGGCAATTATGCAGGGAATATCACAGTGCAATTCACCGGTGTGCCAGCGATGTAGCAGGTCATTCAGACAATGAGATTCTTTACTGGCTAACAATGCGACTTTTTGTTTTTCATGAGAGTCAGTAAGTTGCCAATGCATGTTAAATTTTTCAGCGACAGGACCGAACAGCGCACTAAATTCCGGGAGATTCATCGCGAGATTATCGGCACTGATCTCATGGCGCATAAAAAATCGGCCAGTTTGTAAATCGGTGTGGTGGCTCGCTTCTACGATAGTGGCATTGTGCTCTGCTAAAAAGTGACTGACTGCCGCCACCAGACCTACCTGGTCCGGGCAATCAATGATAAGGCGAAACGTTTGTCGCATGGTGTTCCTGAAAATGGTTTTTTGACTAAGTGGTTCAGTATAACGAATTTTTTCACGAAAACAGCGCCAGTTTACACTGAATCCGCTATATCCTATTCCAGCTGTGGATAATGCGGTAGCTGACCCGGTTTTTGTGGCGCAGTGACTCGTACAGGTGGTAGCTGTTGAGTTGCAATTCAAAGCGCGGTGCCAGCAATGGTGAGGGTAAAGGCGTTAAGGTTTGTCTGGAAAGGCTGATATGAGGGATAAACTTCTGGGAGCGCTTAAAACTGCCGATATGTTGTAATTGTTGGCTGAGTTTTTGTTGCAGCAACAGCAATTTTTCATCCTGTTTAATGGCCAGAAAACCAATGCCGGGTTTAGCAAAATAACCCACTTCCTCGGCGTATAAGTGCAGCGGCTGTGCCTGGCTTTTCAGAGCAAACAGACTTTCCTGTTGTGCTGGTGTTATATCACCTAAAAACGCCAATGTAATATGGAAGTTCTCCATCGGGATAGCGCCCTGCAAGGAGGGAAAAGCGAGATCCCGCCAGTTGGCGATCGCCAGTTTAGTGTCGGCATCGGGTTCAAGGCCGATAAATGTGCGCATTATGTCAGTGCTTTTTTAATCAAAGTTTGTCACGTATTATACGGCATAACGTCGTAAACGCCTTTCCTGAAATTGCATTAGGAACCTGATTTGAAATTGATTTCTGCCCCATTTCGCTGGTTTAAAAAATACTTTTGGAAACTGACCGCTGTGTTTTTAGTGGCCTTATTTGCTTACGGATTTTATCTGGATGCGCAAATTAAAACCCGCTTTGACGGCAATAAGTGGGTGGTGCCGGCTCAGCTTTTTGCCCGTCCTTTAACGTTACAACAAGGGCAGGAAATTAATCGCGATGAGATTCTTCAGGAGCTGAGTTTACTTGGTTACAGGCAGGTCAGCCAGATCCGGCAGCCCGGAGAATACACACTGCAAGGTGGTGAACTTCGGGTTTTTCGTCGGGCATTTGCGTTTGCCGATGGCTTTGAGTCCGCCCGGCAATTGCGCCTGAAACTGCAAAATGACCGGCTGGTGAGTATTTACGACAACGCTGTTACCAGCCAGGTCAATGAGGCAAGGCTGGAGCCCATGATGGTGACCCGGATCATTACTCAGAGCCGTGAAGACAGGATCTTGTTAACGCTGGAAGATATCCCTACCTCGTTAATTGAAACGCTGATCATGACTGAAGATCGCGATTTTTATCATCATCACGGGGTGGCACCACTTGCAATTTTACGGGCACTGGTAGCGAATATTAAGGCCGGACGCACGGTACAGGGTGGCTCAACGTTGACTCAGCAGTTGGCAAAAAACCTGTTTCTTACCCGTGAACGCAGCCTGATACGCAAAATTAACGAAGCCATCATGGCCGTGATCATTGATTTGCGTTACAGCAAAGATGAAATTATCGAAACCTATCTGAACGAAGTATTCCTCGGGCAAAGAGGGGATCTGGCTATTCACGGTTTTGGCCTGGCCAGTTATTACTACTTTAATCGTCCTCTGGAAGAACTGAATCTGGCCGAGCAGGCGACGTTGGTGGGTATGGTCAAAGGCCCGTCTGCCTACAATCCTTTTCGCCATCCGCAAAATACCCGCAAGCGTCGCGATGTGGTTCTACGCACCTTATTTGAGCAGGACATTATCGACAAAGAAATGTATACCGACGCGGTGGAAAGTCCGTTAAATGCGGTGGACAAGGGGATTTTGAGCCAACACAAATACCCGGCTTTTATGCAACAAGTTAATCGCGAGTTGCGTCAGGTGTTACCGGCCAAGGATTTACGGGAGTCTGGCATTAAGATTTTCAGTACCCTTGACCCACATATTCAGCGGGCGGCGGAGCAGGCCACTGAAAAAACTTTAACAGCCCTTCAGAGTAGCCGGGATACGGTGGCGCTCAATGCGGCCATCATCGCATCTGACTTTCGCACCGGTGGTATTCGGGCGTTAGTGGGGGGTAAAGAATTTGATTATCAGGGGTTTAACCGGGTGCTGGATGCCAGAAGACCTGTGGGGTCACTGATCAAGCCGGCGGTGTATCTGACTGCCCTGGAGCAGCCCGCTGTCTATACCCTGGCAACACCGATTGAAGATAAGCCCATCAGGCTTAAAAGTAGTTATGGCAAGTATTGGGAGCCGCAAAATGTGGATAAACAATTTCGCGGCAGTGTCCCCCTGTTAACGGCATTATCGCATTCACTGAATGTGCCTACGGTAAAACTGGGCATGACGCTGGGGTTGGAAAACGTTGCTGACACCATAGAACGCCTGGGTGTTAAAGAAAAGTTTGATACTTATCCCGCCATGACACTGGGAGCACTGAACCTGTCACCCAGGCAGGTTAATCAGATGTACCAAACCATTGCTAACGTGGGAATTCGCCAGGAGCTGCATTCCATATCCGCGATTTCCACTCATGATGATATTCCGATTTGGTATCGCATGAATGTCCCGGAACAGCGGGTAGACAAAGCGGCGGCCTACCTGGTGAATTATGCGCTGCATAAAGTTACCCGGGAAGGCACGGGTAAACGTCTGAAGCAGGTATTTCCCCGGGTAAATTTTGCCGGCAAAACCGGCACCACTGACGATTATCGGGACAGCTGGTTTAGTGGTATGGACAATCAACTGGCCACGACGATATGGGTGGGCAACGACGACAACCTGGAAACCGGATTAACCGGTTCGGCCGGTGCCATGTCAATTTTCATCAACATGCAGCGGGATATTTATCCGAAATCCTTTAACCAGGCGTTTCCGGAAGGCATTGGTATTGCCCATTTTGCACCTGAAGATGGCAGCCGCAAAGTCCCTGGTTGTGCCAACGGGTTAAGTGTCCCGGCCTATTTACCGGCATTGCCAGGTGCCACTACCTGTGATGGAAAACCACCACAGGAAACAAAAGAAAAGTCGCTGTGGGAAAGCCTTTTTGGCAGTTAACCCGCAGCGCGCAATGCGATGAAGGGATGTTATTGATGTACAAAGGTATTTTACTCGGGCACCCGCTAATGGCGCAGTGCCACAAGTTTATCACCCGACACAAACCGTTAAATCACAAACAATGGTTACAGCGCATTGCGCAGGTACCGGAAATAGATCAGCAAATCGATTTTTATAACAGCGGGCCGACGATAACCTTGCTGGAAAACAAAATCGCTGAGCTGTTGGGAAAAGAGCGAGCCTTGTTTGTGCACAAAGGCATGGTGGGGCAAAATGCAGCGCTGTTGCAGTGGTCAGCAAACCTAAACCGCCATCGGATAGCAATACATCCCCAATCACACATCGCCGTGGACGAAAGCGACGCCTATGACAAGTTGCTGAATCTTGAGGTGTGGATGTTCGGCGAGCCGCATTGTGCCATTACCGACAATGACATTGCGCTGTTGCCTGACGATCTGGCGGCTATCGTGCTGGAACTTCCTACCCGGCGCGCCGGGTTTCGCCTGCCGCAGTGGCAAACACTGGAATATTTACAACAATTTGCGAAAACTCGCGGGATACCGATACACGTTGACGGAGCCAGATTATTGGAAGCCGCCTGTTACTGGCAAAAACCCTACGCGGATGTGGCGGGTATTGGTGATTCTGTCTATGTCTCCTTGTACAAAACATTAGGGGCTGCAGCAGGCGGTGTTGTTGCCGGTGAAACTGAATTTATTGAGCAGCTAATTCCCTGGCGCAGTCGCATGGGGGGCGATCTGTTTACTGCTTTTCCTTATGTTTTGAGCGCACTGTGGGGGCTGCGGCACTATCTGCCGAGAATTCCGGAATTCCATCAACGGGCCTATGCATTGGCACAAGCGATTCAGCATCGATTTGGCGATGAGGCCTTGCCTTTTCCAGTGCAATGCAACGGCTTTTTGGTGCAGTTGCCGGTCAGTGCTCAGGTGCTGGAACGACGGGCGCTGAAACTCGCTGAAGAAAAAGGTATCTGGCTATTCGACCGAATATTGCCCCTGGGGGAACAGAGCTGCCGTTTTGAAATTCAGGCAGGCGATGCGCTGGATGATTGGCAAGATGCTGACCTGGTGGATTTACTGGAACAACTCAGCCGCTGATCGCTGTGATTGTTGAGGCAGGTGTCTGTGAAGCAGTCAATAAGCTGAGGAGAGCTAGTTAGCGAGGGCCTGAAATTGCTGAAAAAGCGATTATTTAATTAGCTGGCTGATTTGGATAATATTTTTTGAAATAGCTGCTATTCTCAATGAGGACTCATTATCGGGATAGAAAAAATGACATCAGGAAAGACACCAGCACCCACACCAACCCAAAAAGCCACTTACACCTTTGCGCTTTCTCCGGGTTTGGAGTTAACCATCACCTTTGTTGAAACTAAAAACGTTACGATGACGGTAATGAATGGGCCGACCATTACAAACGCCGGGTTTAAAGTCCCTGAGCCCACCACCGATAGTAACGGTTATCCGCAAATCAGTTTTGGATCATCAACTTCCAATACCAGTACCTTTCCGGCATTGGAGTTAGAAATTGCCTGCGTTTCCGGTAAATCCTCGCACTGGCTGCAAACGGAACTCAAGGTCAAAAATGGCTTTACCACTGGCTCGGAACCTGAGTACGGGCAGGTGACTATTGGCATTATACCTGGGCAAAAAAGCTGGGCTTATCTGGAAAATGAAAAAAAGCGCAATTGGATCACCACGCAACCCGGTACGCCTGACTTTTTTGCTATCAGCCCACCGCAAAAATCAGCGGGTGTCCTGCATCAGTACCAGGAGCTCAACCCAAATATCGTCAGCCTGCTGGATGTTGTAACACCAAAACCCACCAGTAAGGTAGCCAGTCCGGCGAAAAACTTTCTGTTCCGCGGTAATGAACCATTGACTGCACCCACGACACCTGATGGACCGCAAACCGTGGATTTTGAAGGGTTACACACTATTATGAGTAAGCGCTATAAGGACGCAACAGGCGACACATTTCCGGTCAGCAGATCAGATTATTTGTTTCATGATGTCTGTCTGAGAGATCCTAATCGCGATAACCACCAGGAAACCCACGCTTTTGATCCTAACAAAGCCACCCCAACAGAACCCACACTCAAAACGCTCACTAACGGCACCTATGAACCCGATATGTGGTTAACCTCCGCCACAGCACCCAATGGCGCGAAAATGTGTTGGTGGCCAATTGAGCCGTCGGGAAGCCCTTATAACAGCAGCAATTTCCTCTTCTATCTGGACCAGTGGGCCGGAGAAACATTACACACCCTATTGAACACGGCTCACACTACCCCGCATGTATATTATATTCACTGTGCCAACGGCCATGACCGCACCGGCCTGGTGGCTTATTCGTATTTTATTGCCCGTGGCGAGCCACACCCCAATGCCTATATATTAGGCTCTACAGTGTGTGTGTCAGACGAAAACCCAGCCAACTGCATCGCGCTAACGTCAGACCTGACACCGGAATCCGGCAGTCCTAAATCAAAAACCAAAACGCGGATCTTACCAGGTGGTGGTGCCGGCTCATACTTTGACACCATCGCCAATCTTGGCTCAGGTGGAAATCTGTCCTGGGGCACTAATGATTACGTGGACAAATCACCCTATGGCGTTTTTAAAGATTCTGATTTTTAAAAATATGCAGAGCCTCTGAGGAGGCTCAGACTGTTGAAAAAGGCCTGGACGCAGATCCAGGCCTTTGATCTAATAGGCATATAGAAATTGGAGATTTCAATATGCTCAAAGACCCGTCTCCTCATCAAATCCAACTGGAAATGGTCAACATCGAATCGCTGGTACCTCAGGACCATCTCGTCCGTCTGGTCGATGCAGCGATTGATTTTGATTTCATTCGTGATGAAGTCGCTCACCTGTACTGTAAAGACAATGGTCGTCCAGC
>NZ_JBVTQY010000015.1:0-103859 GCF_055755215.1 Planctobacterium sp. R6 | reverse complement strand
AATCCACCAAAACCCCGAATGAACAGCAAAACGGATTAAAGCGTTATATCAAATTTGTTTGAGACAAATTAAGATGGGTGTCTTGATTATTAAAATGATTAAGGTCACTCTACCAGGCCAAACTTATAGTGGTCTGAAATACTCAACATCAGAGCATTAATCAGTGCGCCACCACTATCGCCATTTGTCATCACAACAAAACCATCCCCTTGATTTACAAAGGCACGAAAGTTGTTGGTAAAGCCAAGATTTTTACCGCCGTGACCAAAGACCAGCTTGCCATTTCGGTCAGACATCTCAGGACCAAGCCCCCAATCGTTTTTATGTTTCCGGAACATGGCTGATAATGTCTCTTTCTTCAAAATACCTGAGCTATCGCCGTTCATAATATTCTGCAGATGGATAACATATTGCGCAATATCTGAAGGTGTGGTCCAAAGGCCCGCAGCAGGTTTTTCGGGGTAATTGTTGTAGACTTGCTGAAACATATTACCATTGCGATCAAAGGCCGCACTGGCCCTGACTTTTAGATCTTCGGGCAAATTATGCTGATAAGTACTGCTGGTCATGCCCAGCGGCTTAAGAATATTGGCATCCGTATATTCTGCGAATGAAAGTCCGGTTATATCTTCCACAATTTTTTGCATAACAGTATAGCCGCCACCAGAATAACGCCATTTGCTGCCGGGACTTTCTTTGACTTCAACTCTGGCAGTATTCCCAGCACCTTTTAACACCTCAACGGTAGAAGGAATATCCTGCCCTGCATAGCCTGGAAAACCATGAACGGTCAGTCCTCCGGTATGAGTCAAAAGGTGCCGCAGAGTTACTGGATTGTCTTTCTTGAGTTTCTTTCCTTCAACCTTCCATCCCTTAAGGTACTGATTTACATCAGTATCCAGGTCAATCCGGCCCTCTTCCACCAGTTTGAGTGCAGCCAGCGCTCCTACCGGCTTACTGATAGAACCCGCCTGAAACAATGTATTTTCATCAACTTTTAAACCAGTTTCAGTGTTTGCAATCCCCCAAGCTTTGGCCCAGACAAGTTTGCCATCTTTTATCACCGCCACACTAGCACCTGGCAAGTGAATTTCCTGCATTTTATCGGTGACTGAAAGTGGCTTTGAGCTTCTGAACAGAAAAAAACCGTCATCTTTAAGATTGTTTTCAATAGCCTGAATATCTGTGTTATCAGCAAATGTCTTAACGTTAAAAAACGTTGAAGCTAAAAATATTGAGGAACAAAAAAGAAGGGATTTACTTAGTTTATTAGTTGGCTTGCTCAAAATCACGTCCTGTTAGTTTTGTATACAAGGGGTAGAGTTTTACACATGTTAACACCAAATCCCAGCGCGTATTCCAGTGATATTACAGGGACACCCACTCTAAAACTTGGGATGGCGGTTTCTTAATATGGGTGTCTAGGTAAAAGTTACCAGCGCGTATTCCAGTGATATTGCAAGGACACCCACTCTAAAACTGAGGATGGCGGTTTTTTAATATGGGTGTCTTAGTAAAAATAGCCGATTTTTAGTATGGGTGTCTCGGTAAAAATTAGTATGGGTGTCTCGGTAAAAGTTACTGTTTTTCGGTGGCTTTTAAGGCGAGAAACTCCTGTGCTTGCGCTGACAGGCATCGGTTAGACAGGTAGGATTTGCCGGAGGGTAAATACAGTAACCAGCCCGCCGAGGTTTGTTGGATTTTAGTAATATCCTGCCAGGTAATTTTACTATTAACGTGAATGGAGTGACTTTTAACAGCTTCCTCATCGATGGTGAGTGTCACTTTATTATTGGCAGCTTTACTGATCATTTGTCTGGCTAACCACCAGGCTTTGTGAAACCGTACACTCAGTGCTTCCAGTACCCCTAAACCAATGATAAACCAGGCGATATAGCCGCTGATTTCAGTAGCCAGTAATATGCCACTACCCACTAAGGCCAATATCAGGGCTTTGATGTAACCCGGTTTAACAAAGTCATCCGTAACCGACTGATCATAAGTTTCACTGAAGTGACTCTTATCCAATTTGTAAGTGGTCGAATATTGAAATGCTTCAGCCATGGGATACTCAAATTCTCAAAACACCATTTTATCCGGCTTTTGCCCCATTTACAGCATCAAGCACCGATAAAATGTTCGACCGTCTTTGGGGGAATAGCCGCACCAGTGACCGCTAAAAAAAGTTATACACCAGTGTGATTGCCGTTTCAGTGTCCAGGTTTTCTGACCCCTCTTCCACCTCACTGTTGTGATTGAGGATCACGGACAATTTCATAGACATAGAACCATTAATCTTTGCTGACAAAGACGATTCAGCACGAGACTTGGTGTTGATCGAGCCAATTTCGGTACTCAGAATTTGTTTGATATTAGCTTTTTTCGAAATTTTCCAGCCATAATCTAGTTGCCCCCGTAATATAGGCCCGCTGACATCTTCGCCGTCCTGCAATTCCTGAAAGGCATAACCCGGGCCAATACTGTAGGTAAAGTGGCTATTGGATTTTTTGAACCATTGACTACTCCAGCCAGCAGCAATAGTGGCCTGATATTCAAAGCTGCTGAAGCGGGCATCTTCATAAGACGCAAACCCAAACAACCGATTTGTGGGGTTGTCCAGTTTGTAATTTGCCTGCCCGGAAAGAAAGAAGCGCTGGGTACTGGTTTGAGCTTCTTCGTACTCTTCACCCGTTTCCTCGTCAGTGATCATCACATCGTCCTGACGATACAAGGCTTCTATAACATAATCATTACTCCAGCTTTGCATCTCGTGATGAGATCGCAAACTGCCTTTAAATGATGTTGTTTTGGTATTGCCGCCACTGAAAATCGATCCAAATTCGCCTTCCAGAGTAAAGTCTTTAGCGTCGTCTTCCGATGGTGATTCCGTTGCGATTACCGGAAGACTTAAAGACACAAAAGTTAAATAGCAGAAAGTAATTATTTTTTTCATTGTTCACCTGGCTCTTCGCGGTGAGCATTTTATGCAATCAATAGCGGGAAGTCTAGACGTCCGAATACGTATTCATGACAGGTTTAACCTGTGGACAGCCTTGGTGTTTAGTGGAAATAACAAGCGGGTAAATCAGCTTACCCGCCTGTAAATGGAGAGAAATTAAGTGCGGGATGCTGCAAAAATAGCGTCGATAGATTCACCCAGCATTTGGTTAAACTCAGCGTCAGATTGCTGTGCGGTTAAACCTTGTGCCAATGCACGGGAGAAACTGGCAATCATGCCGTGATTGCGCGCGATCATCGCGTTAGCTTCATCGCGTGAATAGCCACCCGACAGTGCCACAACGCGGATCACATTTTTGTGTTCCATCAGCACTTTGTAGAAGTTATCTTCCGATGGCAACGTTAACTTAAGCATGACCAATTCGTCATCCGCCAGCAAATCTAACTGCTCCAGAATTCTGGTGCGCATAATGGCTTCTGCCTGCGCTTTTTCCGGTGAATGAATATCCACTTCCGGCTCAACGATGGGTACCAGGCCTTTAGCACTGATCTGTTTCGCAACCTCAAACTGCTGCGCAACTACATCGCTGATCCCCTGCTCATTCGCCAGTTTAATCACTGAGCGCATTTTGGTACCAAACACGCCTTGTGCAACAGCTTTGTCCAGTAAGGCATCCAAAGCCGGCATAGGCTTCATTACCTGCACCCCATTTACTTCGTCGGCCAGGCCTTTATCCACTTTCAAAAAGGGGACAATCTGCTTGTTTTCCCACAGAAAGGCGGCACTCATTTTGCCTTCAATCTGACGATCCAGTGTATTTTCAAACAGGATTGCTCCTAACACTTTTTCACCGGTAAAGACAGGGCTGGTAATGATGCGGGTTCGCATGGCGTGTACCGTATCAAACATTTCTTCATCATTGCTGTAGGCGCTTTCATCGACGCCATATTGCAATAATGCTTTTGGGGTACTGCCACCACTTTGATCCAGTGCAGCGATAAATCCGTCAGTTTCACTGACCTTTTTCAACATTTCAGCGTTGGCTGGTAAAGCCATCGTAATTTCTCCTGAGTGCGAGCCCGCCAATTAGTGACCTAAGCCCATGGGTTTACAGTGGAAAATGTCCCTTTTGTGGTTCTTTATTCCCGTGATTTATTTCGTCTCGCCCCGATTATCCGGCGCGTTTCTCTAACATCGCAACTGCGGGCAACACTTTACCTTCCAGAAATTCCAGAAAAGCACCGCCACCGGTAGAAATGTAGGATATTTTATCGCCAATGTCATACTTGTCTACCGCTGCTAATGTATCGCCGCCGCCGGCGATAGAAAACGCCTCACTATTGGCTATGGCCAGTGCCAGCGCTTTTGTTCCTTCGCCAAACTGGTCAAATTCAAATACCCCAACAGGGCCATTCCACACAATAGTACCTGCGGCCTTAATCATTTCAGCGAGGCGACCCGCAGTTTCTGGCCCGACATCAAAAATCATATCTTCATCGGTAACTTGTTCAACGTCTTTCAAATGCGCAGCAGCATCTTCCGCAAATTTATCACCGACAATCACGTCCACCGGCACCGGGATATCTCCGCCATTGGCCTGCGCTGTTGCCAGTAAACGATTGGCTTCCGGTATTAGATCGGCCTCATATAGCGATTTACCGACATTGTGCCCCTGAGCGGCAATAAAGGTGTTGGCGATACCGCCGCCGACGATTAGTTGATCCACCTTGCTGGATAAAGACTCCAGCACGGTTAGTTTGGTCGAGACCTTTGAGCCCCCCACAATAGCCAGCATCGGCTTTTTAGGGTTGTGCAGCGCTTTGCCCAAGGCATCCAGCTCAGCAGCCAGCAATGGCCCGGCACAGGCAACCGGTGCATGTAAGCCAACACCATGAGTAGAAGCCTGCGCGCGATGCGCAGTACCAAACGCATCCATGACATAGACATCACACAACGCGGCATATTGTTTTGATAACACTTCGTCGTCTTTTTTCTCACCGACGTTGAAGCGAACATTTTCCAATACCACCAGTTCCCCGTCAGCAACTTCAACGCCATTGAGGTAATCTTTTTCTAATCTGACCTTATTGCTCAATGCGTCCGAAAGGTAATTTACCACAGGCGCCAGGCTAAACTCTTCTTCGTACTGTCCCTCTGTCGGCCTGCCCAGGTGCGACATCACGATCACTTTGGCACCGGCTTTCAGAGCCAACTCAATCGTTGGTAACGCCGCTTTTAAGCGGGCATCAGAAGTTACCTTACCGTCTTTTACCGGAACGTTTAAATCTTCCCGGATCAATACTCGCTTACCAGCGAGATCCAGATCGGTCATTTTGATAATGGACATGTTCGTAGTCTCCAAAGTTGTGTGTATTCAGTTTTATAATGCATCTTTATTATTTGCGTTATTGCATCATCGCCAGGCTGGTGTCTAACATTCGGTTGGCAAAGCCCCATTCGTTATCACACCATACCAGGGTTTTTACTAGTTTTTTATGACTCACCCGGGTTTGCGAACCATCCACAATACAGGAGTGCGGATCGTGATTAAAATCGCAGGAAACCAGGGGTTCTTCCGTATAGGATAAAATGCCTTCCAGGCGGCCTATTCGCGCCGATTCCAGTGCTGCATTGACGGTTTTAATGCTGACATCCTGACTAAGGGTGACACTTAAATCCATGGCAGTAACATTGATGGTGGGAACCCTGACAGCAATCGCTTCAAAGCGCCCGGCAAATTTAGGCAGTATCCGCTCTACCCCCAACGCCAGTTTGGTATCCACCGGAATAATGGATTGGGAGGCGGCGCGGGTTCTGCGCAGATCAGGATGGTAAGCGTCGATAACTTGCTGATCGTGCATAGAAGAATGAATCGTAGTGATAGTGCCACTTTCAACTCCAAAGTGGTCATCCAGCACCTGAATCACGGGCACAATACAATTGGTAGTACAGGAGCCGTTAGATACAATACGATGTTGCTTTTCTAACAGGTGATCATTAATTCCAAAAATCACCGTGGCATCCATATCAGCCTTACAGGGTTGCGAAAAAAGTACCTTTTTAGCGCCTGCGGCAATGTGTTTTTCGCCGTCTTCCCGGTCGCTAAACTCACCGGTGCATTCCAGCACCAAATCCACATCCAGTGCCTGCCAGGGAAGGTCTTCAATGTTGGCGTGATTCAGTAATTGTATTGCTTTACCGGCAACGGTGAGAGTGCGATTGTTCAGAGTGACGGGGAATCTAAAGCGACCATGGGAGGTATCGTATTTGAGGAGGTGAGCAATGCCTTCAGGCTCTGCCAGTTCGTTGATGGCGACAACTTCTATAATGGCATCACGTCCGGTTTCAAACAAAGCGCGTAGTACGTTTCTGCCAATTCGACCAAAACCATTAATGGCCACTCTTATCATGTTGGTTCCTGAATCTACCCCTTTTTGAAAACCCGGAGATACTACATCATTTCCAACAAAAAAGCAGGTCCGAAGACCTGCTTTAACTGCAATTAATTGAATTTCTGAGCGGGTTACAGAATTTCTTTTGCTGCCGCAACAACCGCTTCGCTGGTGATGTTGAAATGCTTAAACAAATCACCCGCCGGTGCAGACTCACCAAAGGTGTCCATACCCACTATGCGACCGTTTAGTCCAACAAACCGGAACCAGTAATCCTTGATACCGGCTTCAACTGCAACCCGTTTAGTGACAGCAGCTGGTAAAACAGATTCCTGATACGCTGCATCCTGGTTCAGGAAAACATCAGTAGAAGGCATAGACACAACACGTACCTTTGTGCCTGATTCGGTTAACGCTTGTGCCGCGTTGACCGTCAACTCTACTTCAGAGCCTGTCGCAATTAAAATGACTTCGGGAGTACCGTCACAGTCTTTCAGGATATAGCCACCTTTAGCGATAGCTGCAACCTGTTCAGGTGTACGCGCCATTTGCGCCAGTCCCTGACGGCTAAAGATCAACGAGGATGGACCATCCTGACGCTCGATTGCCGCTTTCCACGCCACCGCAGATTCAACCTGATCACAAGGACGCCAGTTCACCAAATTAGGGGTTAAACGCATGGAAGCCAATTGTTCTACCGGTTGGTGAGTGGGACCGTCTTCGCCCAGACCAATGGAGTCGTGAGTGTATACAAAAATTGAAGGTACTTTCATCAGTGCCGCCATGCGCACTGCGTTACGGGCATATTCCATAAACATCAGGAAGGTGGCGCCGTAAGGCTTAAAGCCACCGTGCAAGGTAATACCGTTCATAATGGCAGACATACCAAACTCACGCACACCGTAGTACAGGTAATTGCCACTGGCGTCTTCTTTGCTAACGCCTTTGCTGCCAGACCAGATTGTCAGATTGGAGCCAGCCAAATCGGCAGAGCCACCTAACAACTCGGGTAAAATTGGGCCATAGGCATTTAACGCATTTTGCGATGCTTTACGGCTGGCTATTTTCTCAGGATTGGCTTGCAAATCGGCGATATAGGCCTCAGCCTGCGCCTGCCAGTCGGCCGGTAATTCGTTATTCAAACGACGCTGTAATTCCGTCGCCAACTCAGGGTGAGCCGCTTTATAAGCAGCAAACTTTTCATTCCAGGCAGCTTCTTTTTGCTTGCCTGCTTCAACCGCATTCCACTGTGCAGCAATCTCAGTCGGGATTTCAAATGCCGGTGAATTCCAACCAAGACGCTCACGGGTTAAGGCAATTTCATCGTCACCAAGTGGTGCACCGTGGCAGGACTCCTGCCCTTCTTTATTAGGTGAACCAAAGCCAATCACGGTTTTACAACAAATCAGTGTGGGTTTGTCTGTTTCTGCTTTAGCTTGTTCAATAGCGGTGCTGATCTGCTCAGGGCTGTGACCATCAACCGCGCGAATTACATGCCAACCATAGGCTTCAAAACGCCCCGGTGTATCATCGGTAAACCAACCTTCTACTTCACCGTCAATGGAAATGCCATTGTCATCCCAGAAAGCCACCAACTTACCCAGGCCCAGTGTTCCAGCGAGGGAGCAAGCTTCGTGAGAAATACCTTCCATCAAGCAACCGTCACCTAAAAACGCGTAGGTGTGGTGATCGACCACGTCATGGCCTGGACGGTTAAACTGAGCAGCCAGTACTTTCTCAGCAATTGCCATACCCACGGCATTACTGATCCCCTGACCTAAAGGTCCTGTTGTTGTCTCAATGCCCGGCGCATACCCATATTCCGGGTGACCAGGCGTTTTGGAGTGCAATTGACGGAAGTTTTTCAGCTCTTCGATTGGCAATGCGTAACCCGTCAGGTGTAACAATGAGTAAATCAACATAGAGCCATGGCCGTTGGACAAAACAAATCTGTCTCTGTTTGCCCAGTCGGGATTCGCAGGATTGTGCTGCAAATAGTCACCCCAGAGTACCTGGGCAATATCTGCCATGCCCATAGGGGCACCTGGATGACCTGATTTCGCCTGTTGTACGGCGTCCATACTCAATGCTCTGATAGCATTGGCTAATTCTCTACGCGTTGGCATTATTACTCCTGTTCGCAAGCTATAGCACCGCTGGCATAGCGGTTTGGGAGGCATATTCTGGCCCAGGAGGACAATCGATGCAACGATATTCCCTAATCAATTCGGCTTTCTTTATTACTTTTATTTCTAGTGCCGATATAGACAAAGTACAGCAAGGGACTTTACCCCTTGTTTTGTTTACAACTCAGACGGACTGAAAAGCGGGCCCTAAAAAACCCGCAGGCGCCAAAAAATCTTGGCTGCCTTGTTCCCGGAAGAAGAATAAAAAATATAAATATGCTTACTTTTCAAACGCTTACATTTAGACATTTAGACGTCTAGAAGTAAACAATGGATTTTTTCCTTTTTTCCAGTACACTTGCCACTGTAAAAAAACGAATTAGTTAAAATTCATTTAAAAGAATCAGATAACGACAGAATCAGGAATCCCTATGGCAAAGCATTTATTTACTTCAGAGTCAGTCTCTGAAGGTCATCCGGATAAAATCGCGGATCAGATTTCCGACGCGGTACTGGATGCCATATTAGAACAAGACCCTAAAGCCCGTGTGGCCTGTGAAACCTATGTAAAAACCGGCATGGTCATGGTCGGTGGCGAAGTTACAACATCCGCCTGGGTCGACATTGAAGATTTAACCCGCAAAACTGTACGCGAGATTGGTTACGTTCATTCCGATATGGGGTTTGATGCCGACAGTTGCGCAGTGCTCAATACCATCGGAAAACAGTCCCCGGATATTAACCAGGGCGTTGACCGAAGCCGTCCCGAGGATCAGGGTGCCGGCGATCAGGGCCTGATGTTCGGTTATGCCAGTAATGAAACTGATGTGCTAATGCCTGCGCCGGTTACCTATGCCCACCGCCTGGTTAAAAAACAGTCTGAAGTGCGTAAAGACAATGTCCTTCCCTGGTTGCGTCCTGATGCCAAGAGTCAGGTAACGTTTGCGTATGAAAATGGCAAACCTGTTGGTATTGATGCCGTGGTGTTGTCTACTCAACACTGTGATTCTGTGAGCCTGAAAGAGCTGCAGGAAGGGGTAATGGAAGAAATCATCAAACCCGTGCTTCCGGCAGAATGGCTAAACGCTGAAACCAAATACTATATCAATCCAACGGGCCGATTCGTTATCGGTGGTCCAATGGGAGACTGTGGGTTAACGGGTCGTAAAATCATCGTAGACACCTACGGCGGTATGGCCAGACATGGTGGCGGTGCGTTTTCAGGTAAAGATCCGTCTAAAGTCGATCGCTCAGCAGCCTATGCGGGTCGTTATGTAGCAAAGAATATTGTGGCCGCTGGATTAGCCGATAAGTGCGAAATCCAGGTGTCTTATGCTATCGGTGTGGCAGAGCCCACTTCCATCAGCATTGATACCTTCGGTACCGGTAAAATTGACGACAGCAAACTCACTGACCTGATCAAAGCACACTTTGATTTACGCCCTTATGGCCTGATCAAAATGCTGGATCTGGAACGCCCTATTTATCTGGCAACAGCAGCTTACGGTCACTTCGGTCGGGATATCTTCCCCTGGGAAGCCACCGACAAAGCCGACGAGCTACGCGCCGCGGTCAACCTGTAAAGGTATTTTCTATTTCATTTCCTAAAAGGCTCGTTGTTGAGCCTTTTTTTATACCTAAATGTCAGACTGTGTTTATAATGAGAACCTGTTGACGATTTTTTTACATGGAGCTTAGTGTATGTCCTTCAGACGACTGTCAATCGCTGTTCTGCTTAGCAGCTTAGTCTTTTCCTGCGCCAAATCACCCACAGGGCGAAACACCATAAAATTGTTTTCCTCTGATCAGTTAAACGAAATGGGCGTGCAAGCCTTCGACAGCCTCAAATCAGAGGCCAAGGTATCTAAAGAGCCGGTACAAAACGCCTATGTCCACTGCGTTGCAGATCACATCATTAAACAGGTACCTAAAAGCACGTTTCCCGGTGAATGGGAAGTCGTGGTATTCGAAGATGAGCAGATAAACGCGTTTGCTTTGCCAGGCGGCAAAATTGGAATTTACACCGGCATACTGAAAGTTGCAGAAACACAGCATCAGTTAGCCGCCATTATCGGCCATGAAGTGGGCCACGTCATTGCAGAGCACGGTAACGAACGCATGTCGCAAAGCACTTTAGTGGGTGTTGGTATGGAAGTAACCAACCAACTACTGCGCACTAATGAAGTCAGCCACAATCAGGAAATCATGGCGGCAATAGGTTTGGGGGTCCAGGTAGGATTGCAATTGCCATTCAGCCGCACTCATGAGTCAGAAGCCGACTATATCGGTCTGGACTTAATGGCTAAGGCAGGGTTTAAACCCAGTGAGTCAGTTACCCTTTGGCAAAACATGGAAAAAGCCGCAGGCGGTGATCGTCCGATGGAGTTTCTTTCCACTCACCCTGCTCCGTCAACACGTATCAAACAATTGCAAAAAAATATGGCGAATGCCAATGCGCTGTACAAAATGGCGCCGGAAAAAGCCAACTGCGTACAGAGTTAAGCTACCTTCACATATCAGGTGACGGGTCAGCGCCCGTCACCTTCCCAGCGAAACAGCAAAGCACTCAGCGCTAAAAACAGCAATGTCATGGCCGTTAATGCCAGTACAGACACGCGTAAATCCCACAAAGAAGCCCCATCTGTCATAATACTGCGGGCCGCATCGACTAAATGTGTCAGAGGCAACATCTGAGCCACAGATTGCAACCACTGAGGCGCGCCTTCCAGGGAGAACCAGACACCGGACAAGATCATCATAGGCCAGGTTACCAGGTTGAGCAGGCCACCGGTTAACTCTTCGCTGCGACTGCGGCTGGCCACCAGCAACCCTAACGAAATCATACATATTGCCCCCAGAATGGCCGCAATAAGCAGGTCGATTGCCGAACCCAACATATAAAAATCGAACATCCAGTCGGTCACTAAAAACACGCCGGCTGACAGCGTGACCACAATAAACAAGCGCGACATCACCTGCGCTAAAATAAACTCAATAGGGTTTAACGGTGTGGCCTTCAGGCGTTTTAAAACGGATGCTTTGCGATAACGTACAATGACGTACCCGACCCCAAATAAACAGCTAAACATCATATTCATCCCCAGAATCCCTGGCAATACCCAATCCAGATAACGAATCGCTTTGCCGTCAATTGCCACCCGTTCAAAGCCAGAGGTTTTCGCTAAAAACAGCTGCTCCAGTGTATAGCCGGTGGGTGAGGTGTCATTGACCCAGTAGCGGCGCTGTGTCGGCGCCACCAGCAGGTCAATTTTGTGTTTCCTTACATTATCCAGCGCCACGCTTTGTGCCGTGTACTGCACCGTTTCGAGGTAGCGCAATGTCAGAAAATCCGACAGTGGCGCCTCATCTGCATTAGCTGCTGAAACCGACTCTGCGACAATAATGCCCACTTTAAATTGGGTCTTGTCGTCTTCACCAAATACGAATGAAAACCCCACAAGAATCAAAACCGGAAAGGCAATGTTCCAGCTCAATGAAGATTTATCCCGGAAAAACTCTAAATTTCGGGCTTTAAACAATGCAAAAAAACGTCGCCATACGGCAATCACAGAATGATTCAAAGTTTAATCTCCTAATTGCTGACCGGTGAGTTTTAAAAACAAATCATCCAGATTGGCTGATTTAACATGAAGCCCCTCCAGTGACACCTGGGCCTGCACTAACTGCGCTAATGTTTGTTGCACATCGTGGGTATTAATATCCCAAAAATCGTGGTTTTGTTCAGGTGCCAATGCGCCGATCACTTCATCTGTTAATGGCTGCATTGGAATGCGGATCAGCGCCCCGGAAAAGTGTTTGTTTAACAGTCTCCCGGGATGGCCTTTTTCAATAATTTTGCCTTTATCCATCAGCTCGATATGGTCACACAGAAACTCGGCTTCATCCATGTAATGGGTGGTTAATACTACTGTTTTGCCCTGCCCTTTAATTTTTCGAATCAACTCCCAAAAATTGCGCCGGGCATGTGGGTCAAGGCCCGTGGTGGGTTCGTCCAGGAACAAAATATCCGGATCGTTGACTAAAGCCAGGCCCAACAAAAGTCTTTGTCGCTGTCCGCCTGAGAGCTTGCGGTGATCCTGATTGAGAAAATCCTGCAACTGACACAACTCAATGATTTCCTGCTCCGCCAGACCTTGCTCATAGAAGCTGCGAAACAGGCGAATGGTTTCCAGCGTAGTCAGATAATCCTGCAATGCGGTATTTTGAAACTGAATACCAATGCGTTTTAAGGATTCACGACTCAATGGACTCCCTTCGAACAGAATCTCACCGGAATCGGGTTTGGCGATGCCTTCCATCATCTCAATGGTGGTGGACTTACCCGCCCCGTTTGGCCCCAATAATCCAAAACATTTGCCTTTTTCTACACTGAACGACACATTGTCTACAGCTTTCAAACCATTAAAAGCCTTGCTAAGTTGCCTGACCTCGATCATAACTGCCATGCAGTAATTTCCTTTTCGCTGAATTGCTAACTAAATTCATATAAACTAGCGACAAAAAACTGAATCAATCATTTCATGCGCATTCCCAGAATATACTACCCCGACACTTTGCAATCTGACACCCAAATTGAGTTACCAAAAGATTCTGCCGTTCATATTACCAACGTTTTACGCCTGAAACCCGGACATCCGGTGGTGATGTTTAACGGTGATGGCAATGAATACAGCGGCGAAATTCAGGAAGCCAGCAAAAAGTCCACAACGGTGTTCGTTTCCGCCAAACTGGGCCTCAGTGTGGAGTCTCCCTTAAACACCCACCTCGCCCAGGGAGTGTCCAAAGGAGAGCGAATGGATTTGGTGATGCAAAAATCTGTCGAACTGGGGGTTTCCGAAATCACGCCCATCATTACCGAGCGCTGCCCGGTAAAGCTCAGTGAAGAACGTTGGCAAAAGAAACAGCAGCACTGGCAAAAGATTATCATTTCCGCCTGTGAGCAATGCGGCCGCAATACCCTGCCGATACTCAATCAACCGGTTTCCTATCAGGCCTGGATTCAGCAATCCACCAATCAGTGTCGTTTAATGTTACACCCGCAGGCACAGTTGCGGTTAAATCAGTTAGCACTGCCACCTGAAGGTGTGCGTCTGCTCATTGGCCCGGAAGGTGGTTTATCCGATGCTGAAATTTATCAGGCCCGGGAATTTGGCTATGAAGAAGTACTGATGGGCCCCAGAATACTGCGCACTGAAACAGCCGCACTCGCGGCCCTGGCCATCTTACAGGCAGGGTTTGGTGACATTTAATCGGTTAGCTACGAATGTAACGCCAGTAGCGGGTCAAACCTGACTCGCTAATCAGACGGCGCATCTGTTGTTCACTGTCTTCGGCATCAGGGAAAATACTGAGTAAATCTTTAAAGCGCATCAACGCCCGATAATATCGGCCACTTTGCCAATGGTTCAGGGCCAGATATTCAAGCCGAAATTTGAGCCGTTCTTCGGTCATGGAAGTGGCTAACACAATATTGTGTAAAATCATGTAGGAGATCAGCTCTGGTGATACTTCTACCTTGGCCAGAACCTGCTCCAGACGCTCATGAATTTCTCTGGAGGCATTGTGCTTTTCCAGTTTGTTAGCAGCATAGAGCAACACATTTAACTGAGACATATCCAGTTTTTTCAGTTGCAACAACAGCAGTTCAAATTGCTCTTCTGCGATCGCCTTGCCTTCGTGCAATGCCATACCCAGTTCCAGAAAAGGTGCATATACCGAGTATTTGAACTCGCCTTTTTGCCAAATTCTGTGATCTGCCATCTCCTGCAACATCATATAGACATCCACCCTGGACAGGCTATCCAGTTCACCGGTGGCCAATGCCACAAAATAAAGCTTGGTTTTAGTGGCAATAAGATTGCTGTAGAGCATGGACGTTCGGGATGCCTTGCTCAACCGGCCATTGATAAACGACAGTGCTTTTTGCAACCCCTCGGCCTGTTGCAACAACAACGCATAAGCTTGTGCATCATTGCCTCGTAAACTTTCCAGAGGCAATTGCTGGAACAACCTTAAAGCACTGCGGTAATTGCGTTCGGCAACATTTAAATAGGTCATCAAATACACGCGCCCAAACAAGAAGCGGTTCTTTTTCTGCGCATCAGCCACCAGCGAATTAATGGCATCATCCTGCCCTGTCACTAAATTGATGTAAGCTAACTCCCGAAATTGACAGGCGGGATCTTTGATCTTATTTGCCAGTTTAAGTGCCAATTCAGGTTGTTTTGCCTGCATCAGCAACTGCAATTTCATCACCAGTAGCTCATCGTCCAGAATCGGATCGCGATTTTTAATGTTGATGTCCGTGACTTTTTTTACCAACTCAGCGGGCGCCATCTTGTGTAATTTAGCCAAGATAGGCTTAAACAACTTAATCGAGGTAATAGTGCGATACACCAGATATCTGATATTTTGAAAGTTAACCGGCAAATGCAGTATTTCCGTCTGCAAATAACGGAAAATCGGTGCCGATAATTGATAAGAGGTGTCACTGCTGACAATGACAAATTTGCACCAGGCCGGTACCAGATTGTCACGCGTCAGAAAGCGAATAATATCAGGAGCAGATAATCCAAATCCCACATCGGCATTGATCAACACCAGGTCACAGGGCAATGGCTTATCGCGATTAAACAATTGTCTGGCGTCAGACTGTAACAACACATCGGGCTGGCCAATCTGAGTCAGAATATCCTTAAACATATTTCGGTTTTGCAATGAAGGATCGATTATTCTGATTTTCAAATCAAAGAATGCCAAGGCCTTACCACTTATACAGGTCAGATGAGGGGCAATACTGTATTTGATGTAAAAACAATGAGCAAGCCCTGAATCAAATGATACCGCTTTCAATCGCTTTTAGTACCGCCCGGGTACGATCCCTGACTCCCATTTTAGCCAAAATGGTAGACACCTGGTTTTTCACAGTACCTTCAGACTTGTGCATCGCGAGCGCAATTTCACGGTTGCTGCAACCGGCGGCCATCAGGCGCAGAATTTCCTGCTCTTTTTCAGACAGGGGTTCTGGCTCACTAAAACTCTCAAAATCGGTGCTTAACCCCTGCAACCCTTGCAGAACTTTTTCAGTGATACTGGGTTGGATCAGCGTTTTACCGGCCGCCACATCTTTTATCCCGGTGACCAAAATGTCCAGAGATACGTCCTTCAACAAATAGCCTTTCGCACCAGCCTGCAATGCAGCCATTACCAACTGGTGATCGTCAAACGTGGTTAACATAATCACAGGCGTTGTCAGACCCGCCTGATGCAACGCTTTTACGGCGTCGATACCGTTAACCCTGGGCATGCGAATGTCCATCAGAATCACATCCGGCAGATGCTCGTTTACCAACGCTACCACCTGCTCACCATCGTCAGCTTGTGCCACCACCTGCACCTCTTCCGACAAGGCCAGTAAACTGGTAATGCCCTGGCGCACCAAAGTTTGGTCGTCCACTAATAGCACTTTGAGCAAGATTACGCCTCCCGAAAGCAAATAAACGTATGAAACCCACCCTCAGAAGGCTCAAACCGAATGCTGCCACCCAGCGCTAAAATGCGTTCTTTCATGCCTGACAGGCCATTGCCCACTTTAAAATTTAGCGCAGCTTTGCCATTGTCCGACATTGCCAGTTTTAGCTCAGACGCCTCTCGTCGCAGCGAAATCATAAAACGGTCTCCCTGACTGTGCTTCAGGGTATTGGTTAAGCTTTCCTGTACACAGCGCAATATTGCATCGGCCAGTTCAACATTTTGAATATCTAAATCCTCTTCTAAATTCAGACTAACAGTAAGTCGCGGAACGGCGCTGACCAACGCCTGGAGTGCGTCTTTTAATTGCAGAGCCGATTTTTCCCGGATTTCCGTTACAGCTTCGCGCACATCGGATAACAACAATTTAGCGATGGCGTAACTCTTTTCTACCTGCTGTTTTGCCTCGCCATCGGTTTTGTGCATCGCCACCTGCAAATTAATGGTTAGCGCGGTCAGGTGATGCCCTAACAAATCGTGAATATCTCTGGCAATTCGGGTGCGTTCAGATTGCCGGGTGGCTTCTTTTAACAAGCTTTGTGCGGCGATGAGCTCCCGGTTTAATTCTTCGCTGGCCTCTTTGGCAAGCGTCTCCTGAATCCAGGAGTTCACTGTTGATACAGTAAACAAACATAACATCCAGTACAGCGGCGTTGAAAACAACATGTAATCAAAGCCCCAATACCAGGTAAATATCGCATAGTAAAAGAACATCAGCACCGGCGTTGTGGCTAACGCCCGCCCCAGACTCATAAAGTGCAGCAAGTTGCCGCACCAGATACCCAACAGGATTGCAACAAAGTTGTAGGAGGCTGTAAAAAACAATGCGTACAACACCAGTAATTGCGCAATTACAGCCGCCATCAAATGTTTACGAGAAACAGGTTGCTCACCGGTAGTTACCAACTCTAACCCAAGGAAACTGGCGAACAACCAGACTAACACCGACACCTGCCCATAATCAGGATGTGCCCCGTCCAGAGCGAGAAAGATCGCGACCATTGCGACGGTGAAAATCGTGGTCAGGCCGATCAGCCTGACTACATTAAATTGCTGAATGAAGGTTTTCATACTGCCATTTTGCCGTATTTTTTCTATCTCCACTATAGGCCAAAAGTCATGTTTTACATCATGACCTATGGCACTACGCCAGACGTCATTAAATAAATAGCATAGTAGCCAGTTCACCTTGTCAGATTTAATAAAACCCGATTGAGAGACCACTATGATAACCATCCACACTATTGCATTTTACCTGCATGTCGTTGTCGGCAGCGCTGCCTTGCTGTTGTTTTGGATCCCCATGACAGCGCGAAAAGGCCAATTTAATCACAGATATTTTGGCGGGTTTTACAATAAAGCCATGTACATCGTCGCCATCACTGGTGCCCTGATGGCACTGTTGGTACTTTGGGATCCGATGGTCATTCACGGCCATCGCCTGAGCAACCTTGACAACCAGGCTCGCTTCGAAACCCAAATGCGGGTTTTCTATAGCCTGCTGCTCTACTTAAGCCTGTTGGTCTACACCGGACTCGAGCAAGGGATTCTGGCTTTGCAATGCAAAACCAGTACAAAACCACTTGCACGTCCGCAGGTGATTCTGGGCAATGGCTTGATGGTATTGAGCGCACCGCTGTTATTCTGGGCTGGTTGGCAATTTGAACAGACACTCCCCAAGGTATTCGCCATTTTAGGCTTGCTGTCCGGGCTCAGTAATTTGCGTTTTATATCCACCAGGCAACCCATTGGCAATCGCTGGTTGAAAGAGCACATCGGCGCACAAATTTCCACGGCAATCGGCGCATACACCGCATTTCTGGCCTTTGGGGGCAGAGCGTTGCTGAGCAACATCGGCGAGTGGCAATTGGCATTTTGGATGGCACCAGGGGTTATAGGTGCGTTAGTAATTCGCCACTTCACCCTGAAATACGCAAATCCGAAAACTCAACAACTAAACAAAGGTTAATATGATGAAAAACTTTTTCACAAAATTTCCGGCACTTGTATTAGCCACCTGGCTGGCGCTACCGGTTTGTGCTGACTCAACGCTCGATACCGCAATTACCCTGTTTGAGCGACAAAATGACACAGCCGCCTATCCGCTTTTTGTGCAGGAAAAAGGGGCGGTTTCACTGATGTATCAGGCACGCATTATGGCAGACAAGGATTTGGATAAAGCCGAAGAGCTGATTGAGCAAGCGCTTGAACTGGAACCCGACAACGCGCAAATTGAGTTTACCAAAGGCCAGATAATGGCCAAACAAGCCAGCAATGCCTTTTTCTCAGCGCTGAGCTATGCCGGAAAGTCACTGGCCAGTTTGCAACGCGCCACCCAACTACAACCCAACAATACCGAATACCTGATGGGACTTATGACATTTTACCTGGAAGCGCCCGGTATTGCCGGTGGTGATCAGGATAAAGCGCGGGAAACCCTTGAACAAATTAAACAGCTGGATGCAGAACAAGGCGCTCTGGCGCACCTGAAATTTGAACGCGCACTGCGTTCTCAAAAATCCGCAGATTTTATTTTAACGCAATTAACCAGACACCCACATTTTGCTTCGCTACACTATGAACTGGGATTGTACTATTTATATCAAGATGACTTTGCAAACGCGGCGTCGGCTTTTCACGCAGCCCGACAAAAACTCACTTCCAATGAAGTACATCTGCGTTGCCAGATTGATTATCAAATCGGGAAACATGCGCTGCTTGCTCAACAGAATCTGGCCGAAGGCGTAACGGCAATGCAATATTATATAGAGCATTGCCCTGTCACCCGTAAAATGCCCTCTGTCGATTGGGCCAGGTTTCGCCTGGCAAATTTGTATCACCTGACCGGGCAGGCTGACCAGGCGGCGGCACTTTACGCTGACTTAAAGCACAGTGAAGATGCTTCATTACAGGAGGCAATGCGCGAGGTTAAGCAATAGCATTTGCAGATAATCAATTAGGTGCCGATTGAATAACGTCAAATTGTCACTATAACTATGGCAGTGTAAATGAACTGGAAAGCCCATGACCATAAAACTTGCCATAGTGATGGACCCCATCGCCGACATCAACATCAAAAAAGACACCAGTTTTGCCATGTTACTGGCGGCCCAAAAACGGGGATATCACCTCACCTATTTGGAAATGAGCGATCTCTATCTGGACACGGGAAAACCCATGTGCAGCGCGCGAGCATTGACCGTACAACGCAATGCGGAGAACTGGTACACCCTGGGGGAACCTGAACAAAAATCACTTGCCGCTTTTGATGTGATTTTAATGCGCAAAGATCCTCCGTTCGATGCTGAGTTTCTCTATGCTACCCAGATGTTAGAATTAGCTGAGAAAGCCGGAGCAATGGTGGTCAACAAACCTCAGGCATTAAGAGACTTTAATGAAAAATTGTTTACCGCCTGCTTTCCGGATTTGATCCCGGCCACTCTGGTAACACGGGATTCAAAACGCATTCGGGAATTCCACGCCAAACATCAGGACATTATCTGTAAACCGCTGGACGGTATGGGTGGCACCTCAATTTTCAGAGTCAAAGAAGATGGTAACAACCTGGGCGTTATTATCGAAACACTGACTGCGTTGGGTCAGCAATATGCCATGTTTCAGGAATTTCTGCCTGCCATCAAAGATGGCGACAAGCGAATTTTAATTGTTGACGGCGAAGTCATCCCGTTTTGCCTTGCCCGATTACCTACCAAAGGTGAAAACCGCGGAAACCTTGCCGCCGGAGGCACCGGAAGGCCTCAACCTATTTCGGATTCAGACAGAAAATTAGCCGTAGCCATTGCGCCTACATTGCAAGACAACGGTTTACTGTTTGTTGGTATGGACGTTATCGGCGACAGAATTACTGAAATAAATGTCACCAGTCCTACCTGTGTTCAGGAAATTGAAGGGGCCTATGACGTTGATATAACCGGTAAGTTATTTGATGCTATTGAAAACCGGCTGAACCGGTCCTGATCTTAAACTAATAGAAAGGTTCGACTAAAGTTGACTGGCATAGCTCAGCAACACTGCTACTATGCATGGTGTGTCATCCTCTCGTTCTACTACGCTTGTGATGACACCTTCGGTTCAATACTTTGAGTAACGGGTACGTATTTTGGACAACAGCTTACAGAATCACTTTTTAATCGCCACGCCTTCGCTGGACGGTTCGTATTTTGGCAAAACAGTCACCTATATTTGCGAGCACAATGATCATGGTGCGATGGGCATTGTTATCAATCAAAGAACCGAACTAACCCTGAAACAGCTGTTGAATTTAACCGATGAAGAAGTGCGAATTGACGCGCAACACGAATCTCATCTGGTGATGGAAGGTGGACCGGTAAGCCGGGATCGCGGTTTCATCCTGCACACCTGCCAACCCGGCTGGAGTTCCAGTCTGGAATTAACTTCAGAAATCATGGTCACCACCTCGAAAGACATATTGCGGGTGATTGGCAATGAACAAGGCCCTGAAAAAGCCATTGTGGCCCTGGGTTATGCCGGCTGGTCTGCAGGTCAGCTGGAAGAAGAGCTGGAGAGCAACTCCTGGCTTACGTTAAAAGCCGATACTGATATATTGTTTAACGTTCCCATTGAACAGAAATGGGACAAAGCAATAGAAAAATTAGGTATCAACATTTGGCAATTGTCACCCCAAGTCGGACACGCCTGAGCCATTCAGGCAGAAGCACACCAGCAGTCCCGTTAATTATTTAAAGCCTGTTGATTGAGCGCAGCCCGGCAACTTAATCTCCTCCTTAAGATTCATTCATAATCCTTCATTTTTTAACCCGTGACGGCGGGATAAACTATGGATAAAATTCACTCTTATTCTAATTCCCAACACGACTCAGCATTAAAGCGGCCGGGAGTCGATGACTGAGAATGACAATGAGCATTTGCAAAATTGGTATTAGCCATAACGACCTGACACTGCCAAAACTGATACTGGTATTGGCGTTTTTGTGTCTTTGTGGAAGCTCGGTGGCACAGGAAGATAGTGTTTTAGATCAGGCGCGGAAACTGCAACAAAACGGGCAATCCCAGGCCCTGGTGGAGTATCTGATACCGGCCATTCACAACGGCGAGCTGCGCGGCAGAGACAAAATACTGGGTATCGATATGCTGGTGCGCACACACCTCTCTTTGGGGAATATAGAGCAGGCATTGGTTCACAATAGCCAGCTAAAACTGGAAGCTGAACACCTTAACGATGAGTTATACGTTGGCAGAGCGTTCCTCAACCATGGTGAAATTGTACAATCACAGGGAAAGCATCAGGAAGCCATCAGTCTTTTTAAACAAGCCTTAACCCACTATCAAACCGCCGGGGATGCTAAATTTATTGCCAACGCGCTGCTGGAACTCAGTTCATCTTACGGTCACATCAATCAAAATGTTGACGCGCTAAACTATGCGCAACAATCGCTAAAAATCGGCGAAGACATTGAAGATCTGGCTACCATTGCCAACGCCTACAACAGTATCGGCATGCAACATGACCGTATGGGAAATTTATCAGATGCGCTTGCCGCACACATGAAAACCATTGAGCTGGATCGACAACGGGGCGATATTGATGAATTGGCCACCAGCTATTTTAATGTCGCCAGTATCTACAAAAAGATGAAAGACTTTGAAAATGCACGATTCTTCACCCTTGAAACTTTGGCTCTGGATCTACCCGGCAACAATCCTGGCTTTTTAGGTCACGACTACAATATGCTGGCTGAACTTGATCTTGCCAGCCAAAATATCGACGCCGCACTGCAAAATGCAAAGCTGGCCGAACAGTATTTCGAATCCATCAATGCCGAAGGCCACCTGGGACAGGTGTACAACAATCTGGCCAGAATTTACTTACAAAACAACAATACCAAAGAAGCAACCACCTATGTTGACAGGGCAACAGCGCTCAATCAAAAAGTCGGCCAGGATAACCAATTGGCTCACAGCGCACTGATTAAAGCGGAAATTTTGATTGCAGAAAGTCGTTTTAGCGATGCTTTAGGCATCCTGGAAAACAAAATCGACGACACCCTGGAACAAAAAAACTTTGAGCATATCCGTACCCTTTTTTCGCTGCGCAGCGAGGCCTATGAGCGTTCAGGCCAGGCAGAAAAAGCACTGCAGGCTTACAAGGATTATTACCGCCTGAAAGATCAGTATGAAGCAGAAAATCACAGCAGCATTATGGCGCAACTGCAAAACCAGATGGACTATCTGCAAAAGGAGCACCGCATAGAATTGCTGGAAACTCAGTCAAACTTAAAACAGTTGCAACTGGAAAGTGCAGAGTTGGAGAAAAAGCTGTGGATCACCGGTTTGTTAATAGTCGTTTTATTACTGGCCATACTCGGCTACAAAGAACGAACCCGGCGCAAACTCGCAGCAATAGAGAAAAAGCTACTGGCCGATTCAGTGCAGCAAAAAAATGCCATGCTGGCGGAAGTGGCGCATGAACTCAGAAGCCCCCTGACCGCGCTTAAACTGCAAATTGAATCCTTGCAATACAACCTTGAAGATCAACCTGAAGTCGCGTACCAACGGCTTAACAACAAGATAGATGAATTGAACAGCCTGATCGAAGATCTGTACGATTTAGCCAGAGCAGACAATGGCTTGCTGAAACTCAATTTTGAACCGGTCAAAGTCAAGGCACTGCTACTGGAAATCACAGAGGGCTATCGGGAAGTCGTGGAGCACAAAGGCCTTAAGATCACCACCTCTGTGAATATTACTGAAGACGAACAATTCAATGTGGATGGCACACGGCTAAAGCAGGTAATTGCCAATTTACTGCGCAACAGCATCAATTATACGGATGCTCCAGGCACCATCAACTGCAGTGTTTCACGTCAGAATGACCAAGTACAAATCATTTTGGAAGACTCCGCTCCCGGTGTCTTACCGGAAGAAATTCCCAGATTATTCGAAAGAATGTATCGCGCCGATGGCACTAAAGATCATGATCAACATGGTTCGGGATTAGGCCTGTCTATTTGCAAAAGTTTGGTGGAGGCCCACAACGGCAAAATTAACGCTGAAGTTAGCCATTTAGGCGGACTAAAGATCAGCATCCAGCTTCCTGCAGACTTAGGCACTGATCACTTAAAAAAGGCAGCTTAACACCTTTCGGTTCAGATTTTCCCCATTATCCTGGGTGCGAAACAGCTTAAGCCGCAAGCACGGAACAGAGTCCGAGTATTTGGCCGCAGTTTAATGAACTGAAGTAGTTCAGACTCGCTCAGACAATACCAGACTCAGGTTCACTAAACGAAATGACATTCCAGTTTAAGATTCTAGTGGCGGCTGATACCGTAATCCGGTTATTAAGATATTGACGATTCATGGGCTGCTTCGTGCCAAAAGCGGTCATCAAAAAATTTTGTAATTGACCAATTCAAACAATCGTTTGCTCTTATATTCAGAAAAACAACCCAATTGGTTGTTTCTGTCCTCAGATCAGATATTGAGAATTCTCTAGCCTTCATAAACGGCTTTGCTTGGGTAAATTTGTTATCACTGGCACAAAGTATATAATCGACCCAAGTTAAAGTAGAAAAACACACAATTTGCGCACATATCAAATGTTATGCGAATAAAGGAAATTTCTAGATGACGGTAAGCGTGTTTTTAAGTCATAACCATCGCGACAAGGATTTTGTAAGAAAGCTTGCAAGAGACTTGGAGAGTCATGGTGTTCGCTATTGGCTTGACGAAGCGGAAATGAAAATAGGCGATTCATTGATAAAGAAAATACGAGAAGGTATTGATTCTGTCGACTTCTTCGCCGTTGTCTTGTCTCCTAATTCTGTTGAAGCACCTTGGGTTGTAAATGAACTTGATGTTGCTATGAATCATCAGATAAACGGTAAGCCTATTAAAGTACTCCCTATTCTGCTCAAAGAGTGTGAGCTTCCCGGATTTCTGATTGGGAAGCTGTATGGGGACTTTCAGAACGAAGCTCATTACGAAGACTCATTTAGAAAACTAATTAATAGTATCGGTTTGGTCTTCAATAAGAGCGTAATGATCTCTGAAAGAAGCTCAAGCAGTCTCGGCACTGCGCTAGATAAAGCTTTCTCGAAAAGTTTGCCTCTTATGTCAAAACCTTTTCATCGACCATTTCAATATATGGGAATGCCCATCCACAAGGCTGAAGCTGAGGTTGGAGCTACTGCGAACTCTGTAGGTAACATTATTGTCGAAAATGATGATTGCAGAATGCTCCTAGAGGCAGAAGGGAACTTTATTAGCTTTGTAGAAGTTGATCTTAAAGCCACTGCTCCACATAACCAAAATCAAGAATTCGACTCAGAACCTGTTCTTGGTGCTTTAAGCATAGGATTGACGGAACTTGATTTAGAAAGGAAGAAAACCCATTACCACACCTACTACGACCATAGAAGAAAGCTCAAAGTCAGCGTCTCATGCCTTTATGATGGGGCGCCGCTTACAGTGGCATTCAGTTCAAAATACTATGGTATGTAAATCGCGTAACAAAGCATTGCAGCGTATAAACCGCTGAATGCGGCGTTGTTAATGACTGTCCGTTCTAGTGTGTTCGCTGCCTTTCTTTGATGGACGCGATTAATCTCAGGTATCTGCTTAGATGCACCAGTGTGATTACGTTAAAATCGCTCGGTAGTTAGACTGTCACATACCCTTGGTAATTACACTAATTCACTCTAGCTAATTCAAATATTCGCGAACTTGGGCGTACGTCAGCACTTGGTAAACTTTTGCTAGCTCTTCTATATCTTGCCAAGTCACCCCGTGATGACCAATTGTTCTTTTACCAAAGAGTGGTTCAATTTCATTTACATAGACAATGCAGCGACCATCTCCTACATCTCTAAAAAGAACAAGATGATCATTTTTATGCCAATCTGCTCCTCCATAATTTTGGTCGTCACGATTGGGTGTACTTATCATTGCCCCTTTGGCGTGGGTGTAGGCTGAAACGTGGCACGAACCAAATTCCGAAGATTTTATGGTTTTACTATCAATCTGAGAAGCATCGAAATAACTGACTAGAAATTGCATAGCCACTTTTTTATTTCTGTGTTGGTTGCCATTTCCAAGATATAAAATCCTATCGGATAATTCTTCCATTTCGATCTCCTTGACTTTTTCAAGATCACCCTTAACCGCATAGGGTTTCAGTAGCTCTAATAACTCCGATGGTATCTCAGGTCTTCGGGGCAAAGGCTCTGGAGATTCCATCAACAGGTCTAGTAATTTAAAAGCTGTATCCTCGACTTTGTTTGCCCAGCGCGCTCTTTGTACTCGCTCTGCTGATGTCATTGGTTTATCACTATATGATTTTCTTGGTGCCATAATAGGAAGCTCATAAGGTTACAAAAGGGTGTAACGAAATGTTAGTGCATACATCAAGGTAGCGCAACACCCTTATGTAACTTTATTCAGGTCGACTCATTGTAAGTGGCTAATATAGTCCGCATTTGGGAGTAAAAAATGCCAACGTAATTGAGCAGTTTCGAATCACGTTTTTGCATCAATCCCATAGATATCTCTATTTCATCAGAAAAATATGCTAGTTAAATATCACGGTTATATTTTACTAGCACATCAAAGCATTCACGGTATTTACCGTTATCGTCAGCTAATTCTTTTTGAATTTGATTGCTCAAGCTAATACTGAACCATCTGCCAACTTCGTCTCGAAGCGGATAAATATAGCGATCATATTTAAGCCCAGAATAAGTGATCGGATAATGGCCAATACGCGGCAGTAAAGATTTAAGCTAGGCAGGGTCCGTTTTGGTGTGGCAGGAGTCAGTCTCATCACACAAATTGATCGACTACTTAAAGTGGGTGTCCTCGTTAATTCCGTTAATTAGTTTTCCGGAACTCCGGTGTTGTTTCGCATATTTCTTCGCTGCGCAAGGTTAAAACTTCATAGCCATTTTGGGTGACAAGTATTGTGTGCTCCCACTGTGCCGACAATCTTTTGTCCCGTGTCACCACAGTCCATCCATCTTTTTTCATTTTCGTTTTGTGAGTGCCCTGATTGATCATTGGCTCGATTGTAAAGGTCATTCCCGCCACAAGCGCCTGCCCCGTTTTAGGCTCACCAAAGTGCAACACCTGTGGCTCTTCATGCATCTGCTGCCCTATGCCATGTCCGCAATATTCGCGTACTACGCTAAAGCCATGTTTCCTGGCGTGAGTTTGAATCGCATGGCCAATGTCACCGAGGGTAGCGCCTGGTTTAACAGTTTCAATGCCTTTCCACATTGCCTGGTAGGTAACGTCAACTAATCGCCTGGCAACGGGAGAAACCTGGCCTATCAGGTACATTTTACTGCTATCCGCGATGTAACCATTTTTCTCCAGGGTAATATCAATGTTCACGATATCGCCCGATTTCAACTTTTTCGCTGCCGACGGTACCCCATGGCAAACGACGTCGTTTACTGAAGAGTTTAGTACATACTCATAACCATATTGGCCTTTACTGGAAGGACGCGCCTGTAATTCTTCGACAATATAGTTTTCAACAAAATCATTGATCTCAAGCGTTGACCGACCTGCCACCACAAATCGATCTAACTCGCTGAATACCTGCGCCAGCAGTTTTCCGGATTCACGCATCAACTCTATTTCTTGTTGCGATTTAACGTTATTGCTATTCATTGATCAGTCTTATTGTGGTGACGTTTTGAGCAAGCATTTCACGTTCTAAAATTTGCTCATAAGTTAGTTTTGGGTTTTGCTCCGCCAATCGTCCTATCTTGAGCCAGAACTCTGCCTGAGAGTTTATTGAACGCTCCATTACTGTACTCGTTTTTCTGACTTCATCATGAAGTTCGTCTGAAATTTTAACTATACCCATTCGCAATACCATTAACTACATTATATATACAATATGTATCATTTTACATCTTCTGTCTACCGCAGCATTTAAGTTTGAATAGTGCTAAACGAGGATTTTAAGCAGAATGTTGGTTGACGTTTTTCCCGATCAGATATGCGATTTTGTCAGCTGTAGTCCATGTCAGAATTAACAGAGAGAATTAGAAGGGAGAATTGTCAGAGTGAAACGTAAACCGCGGTTGCAACTCAGTAAAACGGAGAGCTCCCCCTCCGTTGTGCCGTATGTGTTACTTATTTAATTGCCAGTTCGGTGTTTAAGTATTTTAAGCAATATTCCTGAGCATCAGCATTGACTGATACCTCTTCATTACTTCTTAACTCAAGATAGATTGATATCACGTTATTTAGAGCATTCACCAAAGACGCCTTATCGTGACCTGCCAATGTCGTCTTCAATTTATCTGCAAAGCTCGGTAACCTTGTTTCCAGGTTTCTGACACCCGATGGCACCAGCCCGTTTTGCTGCAACGCCAGTGGCGAAAGCACCGTCGTTCTTAGAAAAGATAAAAATTCAATCGCCTCAAAGTACTCTCCCCGGGCTATTTTACCAACAGCATAGTGCACCCAAACCCAGAATCGGTTTTCAATCCAATTTATATCAGGCTGGGGATACTGATAATCAGAGGCAGCGTAGACTTTAGATAAACAATTTTGTCTCTCCCACAATACCTTAGTGTTGTCCACCCGATTAGCCGCGTCGTTTATTGTCACAAACTTAAAATCAACATGGAGCAATTCCGGCAGAAAAAGCGCAATAATCAAACGAGGCTCCCCAACATGTTCGCCCGTAAAACTGACTAAACACCCGCTGATGCTGTTAATCATTTTTAAGCGTGCATGCATTACCTCTTCAAAATCTGATGGGTCTGTCGCGATAACTAAATCTAAATCACTGTATCGATCCATATTATCGGATGCGAATGACCCCCCGGCTCCAATTCCCAGGATCCTGGCGTCTTTTGAAAGTTCGGTGATTATTGTATTGAGCAAGCGCTCATGTGCCGCAGAAAGCGTTTTTGGATAACTCATATTTTACCTGCTGTGATGTAAGGTTAAGAACTGCAAAAAGCAGTTAGTGCGGTAAAATTAGCGCAGCATTACAGCGTAAGGTGCAGGGGCATAAATTTCAATCAATTTGTACTTTTCGCTGGTCACACAACCACCACCGCTATCATTCTGACAGCCAGCAAGGTCAATAGTATTTTAATGGCGAGAATGATGTGTTCATTAGGTACAGCAAGTCGTAATTTAGTACCAATGAAAGAGCCAAGTATGGCGCCAGCCACCATAAAGAGTAGTAATTCTACGTTGCTAAAAAGCTCAGTGGTTACATAGGCAAACACCGGTATTTTCGCCAGGTGACTAATCGTCATAAACATGGAACTGGTGGCGATAATGTCATCTTTGGAATCCAGTTCTTTCGTTAACACAGATAGCGACAATGGCCCGGTTGCACCAACCACTAAGCCCAGACCCGTTTGCAAAAAACCGATAAGGTAATAGCTCTCAAACCGTTTTATAAAGTCCGCGAATTGAGCGCTCCACAGATTCAGCAGAATATACACACCAATCGCTAGTGGTACATAAGTGGTGGGTACACTGAGTAAAATGTAACCAAATAACAAACCCCCAAACAGTGAGCCAATGAAGAACTTAGGAAACAGTGCCCACCTGACATGAGACAATGAAAACACCATTCGTGAAGAATTGCTGGCAATTTGGGTTATGCCATGTATCGGGATGATTAAAGCGGGACTTAAAAATACAGGCAGGATGGCAATTAACAGCATACCACCGCCAAACCCCACCACACCTGCTATCGCGGAGGTGCACAGTGAGATAAAACCCAGAACAAGCTCAGTACTCAAAAAGTTACCTTAAGCAACAACATTTCATTTTTGGCCCTTAAATTGTCTGTAGGGGTGTTAACCCGACAGCCATCTTAACGTTAATAAAACAACTGCAGAAAATATCGAGCAACCCGGTGATTCTGATTACAATACTCCCAGTACTTTTAAGCTCGCCTTGCCGATTGCTACACGCTTTTTGCTGTCAGCCACTTCTTTGATATCCAGGTTTAAAGCAAAACTAAAAATTTGCTGGTCTTTCACTACCCAACCCACCCACCAGCCAACGCCTGGATCAGGAGCATTTTGCCAGCCAGTTTTACCATATAAAGTCCAGCCATCGCACTGTTCCATTAACACCATATTGCGGACAGTATTCTGAATTTCCGAGCTTACAGGTAACTTGTTTTGAGCAAAGCGCGCAAGAAATTCAACTTGTTCCTGAGCACTTATTTTTAGCGGTCCTTCTAACCAAAAAGTATCAACTGACGAGCCAAGCTCGGTATTGCCAAAAGCCATTTTATCTACAAACTTCTGCATATCCTTCATGCCAATTCGACGCGCCAGCTCCTGATAAATCGCAACGTTGGACAATTTAATCGCTTCCCTTAAACTCATGTCTCGCTCCCAAATTTTAAACGGCTGCGGTTTACCGCCATAAGGCAAGATGTCATCGGGGCTTTGCACAGCACCAACAGCGAGACCTATCATGCTATTAGGGATTTTGAAGGTAGATGCGGGGACATATTGTTTAACGGCTCTTTCCCGGTTATATCCTGTCATTTTGCCTGTCCTCACATCGTACAGAACAAAGGTGCCATTAACCTGGGCTGCATGGAACAATTCAGCAACCTCTGCGTTTTCCTGCCAACCAGATGCGTAACTATGAAGGCTGAAAATAAAAACTACTATAAGAATCAAAAACTTCATCTCAATCCTTTTTACTAATCTGAAAAGTAAATGTAAATCCGGTCCCAGCATACAGCACCGGCAATATTAAGACTCGAATTTCCCTACAATCTCTCGCTGCAGAGTTTACCAAAGCTTGCGTATTTCCTGTATACACGGCTCTGCACCGCTAAGGACGATCGAACTTTTGTCTGGCTTTCTCTGCCTTTTCACGAGAGTGACATCCGATTTGGTGATCATTGATCAATCCCATTGCCTGCATAAACGCGAACACGGTCGTGGGCCCAACAAACTTCCAGCCACGTTTTTTCAGATCTTTAGACAACGCCACAGACTCCGCTGAAGTGGATCGGGTTTGCGGCTCATGAGCACTTGTATCTGTCGGTTCAAAAGACCAAAAGTAAGCCGCCAGTGAGCCAAATTCCCGTTCCATGTCAATGGCTTTTTGGGCATTATTAATGACCGCTTCGATTTTACCCCGGTGCCTGACTATCCCTTTATTTTGCAGTAGTTCAGCAACATTGTTGTCGTTAAACCCGGATATGGCATGAAAATCAAAGTGAGCAAATGCGACTCTGAACGCATCTCTTTTCGCCAGGATAGTGCGCCAGCTCAATCCTGACTGAAAACCTTCAAGGCAAATTTTTTCAAATAACCTGCGATCATCCTTTACCGGAAAGCCCCACTCTGTATCGTGATACTCCGCAAACTCCTCGGTCGTCGCAGCCCAAGCGCAACGAATCACAGCGTCATTCTCTGTTTCTGCTATTGTCATATTCCGGCTCCTGGTTCAGGCTAAGAATGCTAAACGACTGTCAATTTTAGACGGTGCAATCTCATGGATTTCAGCGGTCACCACCCGCTGTTCTACGAATGGGTCCTGGGCAATCCTGTGCTGTAACTTATCCACCGCAGTATTGTGTGCAATGATTGACCCGCCTTTGCCTGGCTTGATACTACCCGCCAACAGAAATACACCATCATCAAATCCTTGTTGCAACCAGGCGTTGTGTGCCGCCATCAACTCACCGGCCTGAGCCTTGTTTTCCGAAAATGTCAAAAATACGATAAACATCTAGTTATTCCTCTCGTTTGCTGAATTCGCTGTGTCGCTGCGGTGTAACTCATCAATCCATATGCACATCGCAGTGACTTCGCGTTTTACATAATTAAAGTCGCCAAAGGCACTGCCTAAAACCGCGACCCCCTGACTCCATGACAACACCCGCATCGCATATTCATCAGCCTTGTCTGATTCGGCGATCTCCGTAAATTGCTGCCGCAACCAGACGCGAAATAACGCAAATACTTTTTGCGCGTCTTTATTTTCAGGATCGCGTTTTACCAATTCATTAGACAGCGTACCTACCGGACAGCCAAAGAATCTGATTTTGTCCCAGTTTTGAATAACAATATTGATGTAGTGTTTGATCCTTTCTTGCGGCCCGGTGCTGGCGTCCTCCCAGTGCTGCAACATATTCGCCGTTTCGTTTAACCGAAAGCCCACCACCGCATTCAATAAAGCGTCTTTAGATTTGAAGTGGTGGTACAAGTTTCCTTTTGAGATGCCAAGCCGACTGGCAACATGCAAAAAAGACGTGGCCTCAAATCCCTGCTCATAAAACAGGTCACTGGCTACAGCAATGATTTTTTCCCGGGTATTCACATTCACAGTCGATGCCTCTGGTGCAGCTTATTAACTGAGCTGGTACTTACACATTAAATGCGTTTATTAGTATGCAACTACACCCTGAGTTTAGGACGATCGTCCCAACAACACAATAGGACGGTCGTCCTATTTTATAATTACATGAATTTCCTGGTAATTTTCTTTTTGCAGGCGACTGCAACGGTCAATAAATCTGGATTTACCGGTAATTTTCGGGAAACTGGACCAGTAATACCTACATTCACTTTGAAAAACGCTGAAAATACAGCTGTAATTAGGGCCATAACACTCTTTCAGTAGTACCGGGGCACCGCCTCACAAACTGATAGTTTCCGGAGATCATGATGCAGAAAATCGCATATTTAACCTTGATAATTTTGCTGTGGAGCTTCAGCCCGGTCCAAGCTGTTGAAATTGGTTTCAGTGGCATGGCCAGAATAAATGCCGACTCTTTTCTGGTAGTCACCGACAAAAAAGGCTATCAACAGGGGGACCGCCTGGGCGTGTTAAAAACCCGAACCGATGCGATACCGAAATATACTGCCATCAGCATTGCCGACTGGAAGCACAGCGACGGCCAGGCCAGCGATCTGGAGTCGGTCTGCCAGCTCCCGGGGAAAAGTAACGAGTTTCTGCTGGCGGAATCCGGCTACTGGAAGGGTCAATTTGGCCGACTTTTTCACATTGCCTTGACTATACCCACTGCCGTTGTCAAAACCGTGTATCAATTACCGATGTTAATAGGCAGCGATGACAAAATTGATGGTGATAACTTCGAAGGTATCGTCTGCCTTGAACACAACCGTAAATTCTATGTAGTGTTAGGAGAAAGAGGCGGAAGTGAGGCCTACCCAAATGGTGTGCTGCGCATCGGCGTTTTAGATTATGATCGAAGTCTGCTTTCCTGGGATGAATATCAGGACAAAGCTGTCACTGTTGTCGCTCCTGAATCGTGGGGCAATCCTCAGCTCAGACGTACTATTTCAGATCTGCATCTGGACAATCAGGGTACGGTTTGGGCCGTTGCCACCGAGGATGCTGGTGATGAAGGCCCATTTCGTTCAATTGTATACCCTGCAGCGTCGGTTACCGATGCGACACACTCAGAGCCGCTGCAAAGGGTCAATGCCCCCAAAATATTCTGGCAGATTGATGGATTTAAGGTAGAAGCGTTAGCCGCTCCCGCAGCAACGGTTCCGGGCAGTGTGATGAGCATTGGAACAGAAGACGAGTCTTACGGTGGCACCTGGCGACCATTATTTGCGGCGCCGCAGTAAACCATAGATTGCGCTCTAATGAAGCCAGAAGCTGTGACATTGATCCGGTCGCCTTCGCATAAAACCGGTCCTATTAATCCGGTTTTAACAAAAACTGGTTTAATACAGAGCACAGTCTGATTACAATTCGCTGTATGACAAACTACCCCATGGCAAAAATTCCAGTTCACCATGAATACACTTCTCGGATTTGATTTTGGTACCCGCAGTATTGGCGTTGCCGTTGCGCAGGCGATAACAGGTACTGCAGCACCACTGGAGGCATTAAAAGCCACTGATGGCATACCCGACTGGCAGAAAGTGGAAGCCTTATTTGCAGAGTGGCAACCTGATCGCGTGGTGGTGGGATTACCGCTGAATATGGATGGCACCTGGCAACAGGTAACCTATGGCGCCCAGAAGTTTGCCAACCGCTTGTCCAATCGCTTCAGAATGCCAATAGATACCTACGATGAGCGCCTGACTACCGCCGCCGCCAAAGAAAAGTTATTTGAATTGGGCGGCTATAAAAAACTGCAGAAAGGCAAAATAGACAGTGTTTCTGCCTGTTTGATTGCAGAAAGTTGGTTAGAGAATGTCTATTATCAGGAATAAGCTGCCAATTTAGTCACTCCGTTCCTTGAATCACTCCATCAGGGTGGAAATTCAGTGCCGCATTGCCAGCAGATTTCAAAGCTGGCTTCGTTTTCTTCCTGACACTGGCGGCAAATCCAGGGGCTGCCCTGCACTTCAGAAGCTTCAAATTCAGCAATCAATTTGCTGGCCCGGTTAAACCACTCATTGTCGGTTAACCAGATTTCTGGCCAGGCATCAAACGGGGAAATTTCCCCGACACCGCCAATGGCAAATTCGTTTTTGATAAAGCAGGGAATACCGTAACTATCCAGCAGATCTTTAATCTGCTGGATGCGTAAACGATTTTCACTGCAAAACACTTTTACCAAGTTGTTATACCATTTCCATTATATATTTGCCCACCTCAGTGGGTGATGAAAAGCATTTATTCGCTACATCCCTGTAGCTCACCTGCTTCGCAGGCCAGCTAAAGCTGTTCTATGCTGTTCCTACAGCATTTGGTAGACAAGGCGGATGTTTGCCGGTCTAGTGGGCCTAAATCAAAAACATCCAACACAGTATAAATGCTTTTCAGCCCCATCGTAGACGCGCCTCAGGAACATTATTTCTTTGTTGTGCGAAGTTCACAAGACCACCAGTATTCTTTCATTCGCACGCCTCGAACTAATGTCCCTGAGGCTGCGCTGAGAGGGTAAATATACAATAGAAATGGTATCTATCAGTCCATATCGATTGTTACGTCACTCAATGAGCCCAGGGTGTTACCCGCATCACTGTCCAGTTTGATCATCAGACGCAAATCATTGGGCGAATCAGCATGATGCAGCGCCTGATCCATGGTGATCTTTTCTGCTTTTAGCAGATCATACAGTGCCATATCAAAACTCTGCATCCCCATCTCTTTGCCTTTTCTCATGGCTTCTTTCAGGCCGGAGATTTCGCTGCGCTGGATCATGTCCGTCACCAGTGGCGAGTTGAGCAATATCTCAATGGCGGCAACGCGCCCTTTACCATCCACGGTGGGTACCAGCTGCTGGGCCACAATCGCCCGCATATTCAGGCTCAAATCGTAGCGCAATTTGGCGTGTTGCTCTGGTGGCGCTAAATGCATAATACGCTCAATCGCCTGGTTGGCGTTATTGGCGTGCAAGGTGGCCACACATAAATGCCCGGTGTCAGCAAAAGACATGGCGTATTCCATGATTTCCATGGAGCGAATTTCACCAATCAGAATAACATCCGGTGCCTGACGCAAGGAGCTTTTCAGGGCTTCGTCAAATGACAGGGTATCAATACCCACTTCCCGTTGCGTAATGACGCAATTCTGGTGTTCGTGCACAAACTCGATGGGATCTTCAATGGTCAGGATATGACCATAGGAGTTCTTATTGCGATGGCCAATCAGGGCGGCCAGTGAGGTGGATTTACCGGTACCGGTTCCCCCGACAAACAAGATCAGACCGCGCTTGGCCATAATGATGTCTTTTAATACCGGCGGTAGCCCAAGGTCTTCCGCATTGGGGATTTGGGTGACGATACGACGCACTACCATACCCGCCTGATCCCGTTGCCAAAATGCACTGCAACGAAAACGCCCGATGCCTTCGCGCACGATGGCGAAGTTACACTCCCGCGATTGAGCAAATTCTGCCCGTTGTTTTTCGTTCATGGCCTGATGTACCAGGCTCAGGGCACCGGCTTCATCCTGTGCCCCCTTTTGCAGCGGGGTCATTTTGCCGTTAATCTTTGAGCTTACCGGAAAACCGGCGGTCACAAACAGGTCGGAACCGCCTTTGTCCACCATAAACTTCAAAAATGCGTCTAACTCAATTGCCATTGTTCTGTTCTCTCATTATTCCCGGACGGCTTTCGCCGTTCCGGATTAGTCCATTTTAGTAAAGCCAGCCCAGCACTTATCCGCCGAAGCCACTTTGTTTATTGGTGCTCTTCGATGCGGCATCCTGAGGAGAAATCAGCCCCTGAGCCACCAATTTTTGCAAACACTGATCCATAGTCTGCATACCGTGTTGCATACCGGTCTGAATTACCGAGTACATCTGCGCCACTTTGTCTTCGCGGATCAGGTTTTTGATAGCCGGGATACCCACCATAATTTCATGGGCGGCAACACGACCACCACCCACCTTTTTCAGCAGAGTTTGTGAAATAACCGCACGGATAGATTCCGACAACATGGAACGTATCATGGCTTTTTCTTCCGCCGGGAACACGTCGATAATACGGTCTATGGTTTTTGGCGCAGAGTTGGTGTGCAGTGTACCAAACACCAGGTGACCGGTTTCTGCCGCACTGATGGCTAATCGGATGGTTTCCAGATCCCGCAATTCACCCACCAGGATGATATCCGGATCTTCCCGCAACGCAGAGCGCAATGCATTGTTAAAACTATGGGTATCGCGGTGCACTTCGCGCTGGCTGATCAGGCACAGTTTGTTTTGATGCACAAATTCGATGGGATCTTCAATGGTCAGTATGTGTTCCCGCTTGGAACTATTGATGTAATCAATCATAGCTGCCAGCGTGGTACTTTTACCCGAACCTGTGGCCCCGGTAACCAATACTATGCCAGTGGGATGCTGAATAATTTCCCGGAAGATATCCGGAGCACCCAACTGATCCAACGTTAACACTTCGCTGGGAATGGTCCGCAACACCGCTGCAGCACCGCGGTTTTGCACAAATGCGTTTACACGAAAACGGGCCAGGTCTTTGACCTCAAAAGAAAAATCCGTTTCCAGATTTTCTTCGTACTCTTTGCGCTGCTTGTCGTTCATGATTTCATAGACCAGCGCTTTAACCTGCTTGTCATTGAGAGGATCGATATTGAGTTTTCGCATTTCCCCATCAACCCGAATAATGGGTGGCAACCCTGCAGAAAGGTGTAAATCGGATGCTTTATTCTTGACACTGAAAGCCAAAAGTTCGGTAATATCCACGGTGTTAACTCCGTACAGTTTAATTTTTAATGAGTATATGAATACAAAAATAGCAGATAGCCTGCAAAGCGCACTGGAAACTATCCATCAGGCTGCTCAATCGGTCAATAGACAAGCAACAGAAATAAAATTGCTGGCGGTCAGCAAAACCAAACCCGCCGTTATGGTAGAAGAAGCCTGGCAGGCTGGGCAAAGGGCATTTGGCGAGAACTATGTGCAGGAAGGACTGCAAAAAATTGCTGATACCCGCCATTTAGAAGACATCGAATGGCATCTCATCGGGCCATTGCAATCCAATAAATGTAAGCCGGTGGCTGAACATTTTGACTGGGTACAAAGTGTAGACAGGGCTAAGATTGCACAACGCCTCAATGACAATCGCCCGGAAAATCTGCCGCCACTCAATGTCTGTCTGCAGGTGAACATCAGCGCTGAAAGCAGTAAATCCGGTCTGTCTGAATCAGAGGTTTTGTCTTTGGCCGACAGCATTGTACAAACCATGCCACGGCTGCAATTGCGGGGTTTGATGGCCATTCCCTCCAATACCGATGATGAGCAAAAATTGTGTGCTGAATTTCAACAAATGCAGCAACTCTTTAGCCAACTGCAACTAAGCTATGATAAGGTAGACACCCTTTCGATGGGTATGAGCGGCGATGTGGCGCTGGCCATTGCTAAAGGCAGCACCATGGTGCGTATCGGCACCGCAATATTTGGCGCCCGCTCCCCAAAACTATAAACCGTTAACGGAGTTTCGCTTTGCAAAAATCTACTATTGCCTTTATCGGCGCAGGAAATATGAGTCGTGCCATCATCTCTGGATTGGTATCCGGCAACTACCCCACTGACGCAATTATGGCAAGCAACCCGTCCACTCCCAAACTCGACGGCCTGAAAGCTGAATTTGGCATTCTGACCACCCAGGACAATGTCGAAGCCATTAATTTTGCCGATGTGGTGGTGCTATCAGTAAAGCCTCAATTAATGGCCGAAGTCTGCGCTGCATTCAGTGAAAAGTGCGACCTGACCGGCAAGTTATTCGTTTCCGTCGCGGCAGGCATCAATGCTGCAAGATTGCAGGAGATGTTAGGTGGTCAGTACCCGCTGATCCGCACTATGCCCAATACCCCCTGTGCACTGGGTAAAGGGGTTGTAGGCTTGTACGCTTCACCTGAGGTTAGCGACGAACAAAAGGCGTTTGCACAATCTCTGATGGCCAACACCGGAGAGGTGATTACGGTAGACCAGGAGTCCATGATAGACGGCGTGATTGCAGCGGCAGGCAGCAGTCCGGCTTACTTCTTTTTATTCTTAGAAGCTATGCAGAAAAAAGCCATTGAGCTGGGCTTCAGTAATGAACAATCACGGGTGATGGTGCAGCAAGCCATGCTGGGCGCTGCAGAAATGGTTTGTCACAACCCACAACTTGAATTATCCGAACTTAGAGCCCAAGTCACCTCTAAGGGCGGCACTACGGCTAAGGCTGTAGAACACTTACAAAATAGCGGCTTAGAAGATATTGTTGCAGGCGCAATGCAGGCAGCTATTGACCGGGCCAGGGAAATGTCGGAATTGTTTTAGGAAACTCTATGAACGCAACCTATTTTTTAATCAGTACCCTGTTTGATTTGTACCTGATGGTGGTTTTATTGCGCCTGTGGTTACAACTGGTTCGGGCTGATTTTTACAATCCTTTCAGTCAGTTTGTGGTTAAAGCCACCCACCCCATTGTGGCTCCTTTGCGCCGAATTTTACCCTCTATCGGCTCACTGGATACCGCCACTTTAGTATTGGCTCTGGCAATAGGTATGCTCAAGGTAACCGTGCTGGCACTGATGTTTGGCACCGGCCCGGTTACCCCGGTTGCGATAGCATTTTCGGGTGCCATTGTAGTATTCAAGGAAATATTCTCACTACTGTTTTGGGTATTGGTGATCCGGGCGTTATTAAGCTGGTTTAGTCAGGGTTACAATCCGGTTGAACTCGTGCTGCACCAGTTAACAGAGCCATTGTTAGCCCCCATCAGAAAGATCATTCCCCCAATGGGCGGACTGGATTTATCGGTACTGGTGGCGTTGTTAGGGCTGCAGTTTATCCAGCTATTGCTGCAAGACTTAATTCCGTTCTTTTAACGCTTCGGAGAACCATCATGGCTAGATTGATTAAAGTGCGCTTACTTACGTTGTTGCTGTGCAGCGTCGCGGCATTATTTAATGCCGCTAACGCCGAGCAGTACGAAACTCTGGGCAACTGGGATGTGCACTATATTGTGATTAACACCAGCTTTCTGACTCCGGAAGTAGCCCGTGCTTACGGCATTCAACGCAGTCAGTTTCAGGGGCTGGTGAACATATCAGTATTGGATAAAGATAGCCATGAAGCCCAGTCCGTCTCGGTAATGGGTGATGCCACCAACCTCCTGGGCACCAAAAAATCACTCACCTTTAAAGAAGTTAAAGAAGGTGATGCCATATACTATCTGGCGGTACTGCCTTTCAGGGATCAGGAACAATATCGCTTTAACATCAATATCCAACACGGTAACGAACAACAAACGCTGAAGTTTAAACACAAATTTTACAGCGAATAATCAGCAACTACCCACTGAATTCGGCCTCCGGTTCTGATTGAGGCCCTTTCCCCTTGCTCAAGTTAATGAAATACGATAAAACGTAAACTAAATGTAAACATATTTCAGTTTCAGCGCAAAAATCGCTAAATATTGGCTATAATTCCATGACAAAGCGCCAAAACTGTAATTTGTTTTCGTTTTACTCAAGGTCTGACAGTGTGCAGACGTTAACTGTGAATTGAATAAGTATAAGACGGCCCAATCTATGAGATTAAATTCTGCGTTTTTGATCATCATCTCGATGTGCATCTCCATAACGACCTCTGCGGCAGAAATTGCCGTTAAACACCCTAACGTTGACCCCAACTCACCGCGCGATTACTGGCCCGTAGAATTACTCAAAATGGCGTTGCGCTATGATACCGCCAATACCTATAACACCTCTCCGGCTGCTGAGCAGGAGGTCAACCAGGCGCGATTAAAAAGTATGATGAACGATGGTTCATTACACGTTTTCTGGATTGGTACCTCCACCGAAGTTGAGCAAGAATTCAGACCGGTAAGAGTTCCCTTGTTTAAAGGCCTGCTGGGTCACCGTATTTTTATTATCCGGCAAGGCGACCAGGCAAAATTTAGCCGGGTCAATACCATGTCAGACTTGTTACAACTGCAGGCCGGCCAGGGGCGATTCTGGTCAGATACTCCGATACTGGAGTCAGCAGGTATTGAGGTGGTAAAGCCAGTCAAATACATCAACCTGTTTCATATGTTAGATGGCGGCCGATTTGATTATTTTCCAAGAGCTGTTCACGAGCCCTGGTCAGAAGTGAACCGCGATCCTAAGTTATCGCTGACCATTGAAACCGATTTAATGCTCATTTATCCCATGCCCCTGTATTTCTTTACGGCAATAGACAATATTGAGTTGGCTTCGGCAATTGAATCCGGGTTGCGCAAGAGTGTCGCCGACGGTACCTTCGACAAGATGTTTTTTGAAAACCCGGATATTCGCTCTGCACTGGAAAAAACAAATGTTGCCCGTCGCAAGGTATTTCGCATAGATAACCCCAGTTTGTCGCCGCAAACACCGCTGGACGAAAAAGAATTGTGGTTTGATATTGAGAGCGTATCGAATCTTTAGTTCCCTTCGAATCAATTCGCAGGTGTAATCCTTTTTACACCTGCGCAATACAAAATTGTTAAAATTTTTCATTCTGAGTCTCATTTTACTAATCACCTGATACCAGCCAGATATAGAGCAGTATTCTGAGCGAGCAATTCTTTATTCTGATTGGTATCACCAGCCAATTCGGCTAGCATTAATATTTTTCAATAATCCTTGCCTTCTGTGCACGGTTACGTAGACTAGACAGTCTTATATAAGATACATGTTTTAATCAATTTAGTGGCTGGAATGATGAATCTTCGCAAAAGTAATCTCACAAAACTGGGTAAACAAGACTTTGACGTGCTAATCATTGGCGGTGGCATCAATGGCGCAGTATCCGCATCGTCTCTGGCTGCCAAAGGGGCCAAAGTGGCTCTGATCGACAAAGGCGATTTTGCCGGATTCACCAGCTCTAACTCTTCAAACCTGGCCTGGGGAGGCATCAAATATCTCGAATCCCATGAATATGGACTGGTCTACAAATTGTGTAAGAGTCGCAATCACCTTATGCGCCAGTATCCCTCAACAGTGCAGGAAATTCGGTTTTTAACCAGTATTCAAAAAGGCTTCCGCTTCCCGCCCTTTATGGTATTCCTGGGCACCATTTTGTACTGGATGATTGGCAAGTTTTTCACAATCGCCCCTAAATTTCTCAGCGCCGGAAACATCAAAAAATTAGAACAGGTGGTCAACACCCAAAACGTAGCCGGTGGATTTGAGTATTCTGACTGCTATTTACACGATAACGACGCCCGCTTTGTATTTAATTTTATTCGCCAGGGCATGAGTTACGGATGTATCGCCGCCAATTACGTGGAAGCCAGCAATGCCGTCTACGAAGATGGCCTGTGGCAAACCCAGGCAAGAGATACGATCAGCGGCGAAACCTTTACTATTCGCTCAAAAGTGTTCATCAACGCCGCCGGCCCGTTTGTCGATACCATCAACCAAACCATCCGGCAACAAACTGAGCATCACCATGTATTTTCAAAGGGCATCCATTTAATTGTGAAGCAAATAACCGATAGCGGTAAAGTGCTGACCTTCTTTGCTGATGATGGCCGTTTGTTTTTTGTCATTCCGATGGGGCGACGCACCTGTATTGGCACCACCGATACCCAGGTTGACTCGCCCTATTCCAGCGTTACCGAAGCTGACAGACAATTTGTTTTAGACAATGTAAACCGCTTGCTGGACCTGGATGAACCCCTGACTCAGGCTGATATCATCGCCGAACGTTGCGGGGTCAGACCGCTGGCCATCAAAGGCAAAAATGGCAAGGCGGACTGGGTGCAACTCAGCAGAAAACACGCAGTGGACATCAATCCTGCATACAAGCACCTGTCCATTTTTGGCGGTAAACTAACCGATTGTATTAATGTCGGCGATGAAATCGCGCACGAAGTCGAGAAGCTCGGGATCCATCTCCCCTACCGAGAACAGAAATGGTACGGTGAACCCGGGGATGCAGTAAAGCAAGAGTTTCTCCATCGCGCCCGGTTAATGGATTTGGATGCTATGACACCGGAAGGTGCCTCAGAACCGCTGACACAACGATTCTGGCGGCGCTATGGACGTAACGCCATTAGTATGTTGGAGAGTATTCGTGAAGACGCCAGCAAAGCCGAACGACTGATCGCCAATGCTGAGTACCTGAGAGTGGAAATAGAGCATGCAGCCCGTAGGGAAATGGTGACTAAACTGGAAGATTTTCTGCGCCGCCGCTCCAAAATTTCGCTGGTAGTGCGTCACGAAGAGATCCTGGCGGCTCCGGGACTGCGGGAAGCCTGTGATATCTTATTTGGTGACGAAGCAGAAGCCAAACTGCAGGAGTACATTCAGGATATGGCCAGCAATTCCAGCCGGTAAAAATCCTTGTGCCCTCAGGGTTAATGTCACAATTACAATTCGCCATACGCGGTTGCAGAAACTCTGATTGTCTATCGGTCCCGTTTAACACAGCGATAGTGATATTTTGCCAAAAATACAGCAGGTCCAGATAATTTACCCAAAAGCCACTTTTAGCACCTGATTTATATAACATTTTTATTAAATTTGGAGGTGAGCTATAGGCATTTATAGAATTATAGTTATAATCGTTTTCGATTATAGGCTTCGGGCAGGACAGCAATGGGCAAAGATTCGAAAGAAAAGAGCAGGATTGAAAAAAACCTGGATAAAATCGCTGCTACAGAAATCAAACGCCATATTAAAGCTGAAATGGCGCTGGCGGGTTTAACTTATAAAGATCTCGCTGAGCGAATGTGCCAATTAGGCCGCCCTATCTCAGAGCAAAGCTTGCGCAACAAGGTAAGTAAAGGCTCACACCGAACCACATGGTATTGGGATCTGATGCGCGTGATCCGCAGCAACCCGGAAACTCCAATCCTGCCACCTCAGCAGTCTGAAGAAGATTAATCCCATGCCTGGCTCAACAGGCTCTAATACTCTGATGCACAAATTCCAGCTTGGCGATAACCTTAGGCGACAGTACAAAGGGGTAGGCATGACTATGTCCCATACTGCGGTTCAGACTATTCAAGGCATAGGTTAGCGGCAGCCAATGCTCAATAATGATTTTAAAATCTGACTGATTGTAGGGGTTAAACTCAACATCGGCTTCATAACCCTCCGATTTGGCCGCTCTTGGTCGCACCTGTAAATCAAATTGATACGCGGTTTCGAGTGTATCTACAATATGTAAATAGTGTGCAAAACTCTCCGCCCAGTCCTCCCAGGCATGGCTACTGGCGTAACTACTGACATAGTCATTTTGCCAGTTTTCAGGTGGGCCTGACGCGTAGTGAGATTGCAACGCCTGCGAATAGTCGCGGGTTTCATCGCCAAACACCGCCCTACAAGTCTCCAGCAGCGGACTATTTGCGATAAGTCGATCCCAGTAATAGTGCCCTGACTCGTGCCTGAAATGACCCAAAATGGTCCGGTATGGCTCCGCCATTTGATGTCTCATACGCTCCCGCTCAGCAGGATCAGCTTCTGCAAGATTGATGGTAATATGTCCCTGGCTGTGCCCCGTCATAACCCGCTCACGTTCAGAAAATTGCGCCGGAGAATCACTTAAAAACGAAAAGGACAAACCGGCCACTGTATCCTGCTCTTTGCCCGTTAATGGCAACCCCAGCTGAATGACGCTGTATATCAGGCGTCGCTTTTCTTTTTCCATCGTATGCCACAGGGATAAGTTACCTTCAGTGGCCAAATTGGGGATGGTGTCATTCAGTCGGCAAGCGCGGCAGTATTCTTCGTTGTCCGATTCGGCCACCAACCAGTTGCAGACATTGTGTTCAGAATAGTTTTTACACTTCCTGTACGCAGCAGATGCCCCCACAGGAATGCGGTTTTCAGTGACATCGTCCTGCAGGGCCACAATACTCAGAATCTCAGGGGCAAAGCCTATCTGGTGCCCGCACTGGGTGCAGACAACGTTCTCAAAATACAACAAATTACGACAAACCGGACAATTGAATAAACGCATGTTAACCCCTCTGACATTGATGCAATACAGACGGCCCTGGCTTGCAGAAAGTCACATCAGCCTTCGAGTTTATGGAAGTATTCACCGACGATGCGATTGCGCCCTTCACTTTTAGCCCTGTACAGTAATTTGTCAGTCATTTTGACCAATGTATCTGCAGCCTGGTCTACCGGAAAGGCCGTACACAGACCACTGCTAAAGGTAGCGTAGTCGGCCACGGCTGAAGCAGCATGAGGAATCGCCAGCGCCGCGAAATCTTGTAACAGCCCCTGCATTATTTTCGTGGCCTGCTCGAGGTCACAATCAAATAAAATGACAGCAAATTCCTCACCGCCGTATCGGGCCACAAAGTCTGAACCACGCTTGATGTTGGACTGTAAACAATCAGCCATGGACTTCAAACACTCATCCCCTGCCGGATGACCATAAATATCGTTGTATTGTTTAAAAAAGTCGATATCAATCAATGCCAGTGAGATGGGCGCTGAAATGCGACGGGCGTGACTCCAGGATTTTTCTAAATAGTCATTAAATGCACGTCGGTTGGAAATTTCTGTCAGGCCGTCTATACGTGCCAAATTTGCCAGCAATTCAGTTTTGCGAATAAGCTGTGCCTGAAGGTCTACACGCGCTTTTAGCACCGAGACATTGATTGGCTTTGAGATGTAATCACTGGCGCCTAATTTGAGGCCTTCTATTTCGTCTGATGGCTTATCTTTGCCGGTGATAAAAATAATATTCAGGTCGCCATAGAGATCGTGATTGGCTTTAACTTCCCGGCAGATATCCAGACCACTGCCATCCGGTAACCCAATATCCAGTAGCAGTATTTCAAAAGGTTGAGTCTGGAGCTTTTGCATCGCCTCAGCTTTATTGGCGGCGATGGTCAGGCGATAATTTTCTTCCAACTTTTCAGCAATGATTTGCTGACTGGCAGCGTCATCTTCCACAATGAGGATGCGATAGTTGTATTGTGAATTAGGCATAGGTCACAGTCCTGTAGGTCATCACAGCTACCATACAGTACGAAACTAACAGATGTACAGAGCAGGCCGGAATAATTTGGCGCACAAAACAAAAAAGCCCGAATCTTTCGATTCGGGCTTTCTCTGGTATGGCGCGTGTGGAAGGATTCGAACCTCCGACCGCCTGGTTCGTAGCCAGGTACTCTATCCAGCTGAGCTACACACGCTTTAAAACTTGTTCAATTTTTGAGATGTACGAGCATCTATTTAATTCAGCTTAAACTTCCACCTAAGGTAGTTTAACCCTTCCCTGGTGAAGGCTTCCAGCTCGGCGTCCGCTTGCCTCGCGTTCAAACCGGAAATTGCTCCAGGTATTCGCAATTTCAATTTCGGTTTTCACCCAGCTGAGCTACACACGCTTTAAAACTTGTTCAATTTTTTAAAACTTGTTCAGTTTTTGAGATGCACCTGCATCTCTGTTTAGCGCTAAACTAAACTCATTATAATGGGTGAGCCAGATACTTCAAATATTGGAAACCATTTCAGGAATGGCGCGTGTGGAAGGATTCGAACCTCCGACCGCCTGGTTCGTAGCCAGGTACTCTATCCAGCTGAGCTACACACGCGCAGATATTTGAAAATCTACCAATTAGTCATAAAAACTAAATGGCGGAGAGGGAGGGATTCGAACCCTCGATACCAGTAATAGGTATGGTTCCTTAGCAGGGAACTGGTTTCAGCCACTCACCCACCTCTCCTAACTTTGTCGCCAACTCCGTTACGAATAACAGCGTCAGTGCCAAAATGTGGATGCGAAGTTTAATGATTAGTGTGGCGAAGTCAAACAATTTTTTAAGGAAATTATTTGGATGCTGGCTATTTGAACAATGAAGCTAATAATTAACCAAAAAGTCAATATTTAGCGATGTTAATAACAAGCCGGCAATGGCCACATAAAGAAGAAAGGCTGGATAACCAGCCTGCTTTTAGAGATCAATCTTCGCTCTTATCAGCGCCCGATTCATGGGCTGCCAGCTGAGCATTTTTCTCTGCTTGTATGCGCATGTAAATTTCTTCACGATGCACAGATACTTCTTTTGGTGCATTCACACCGATTCGAACCTGGTTTCCTTTAACCCCTAAAACAGTGACTGTCACTTCATCACCAATCATCAGGGTTTCACCAACACGTCTGGTCAATATTAGCATTCTCTTGCTCCCGTTCCGTTATTCCAATGGTAAATCCTTTTCTAAATTCCAAGTGCGCCAATCATCCGGTTCAGCGCACCCGATACCGTTCCTTATTTTTTTGCGTCATTAAAAAACTGGTATGTAATTTGGATTATAGCTTATCTTCTAACCATGTCGAGATAGACTTTAGTCCAACTGACAGATTTTCGGGTTGAGTGCCACCTGCCTGGGCCATATCTGGTCGTCCACCACCTTTACCACCCACTTGCTGCGCTACAAAGTTAACCAGTTCGCCAGCTTTTACCTGATTGGTTAAATCTTTGGTAACGCCAGCAATCAAATTAACCTTGTCATCACTTTTCACAGCGAGAAAGATAATTCCTGAACCAATTTGATTTTTTAAATCATCCACCATGCCGCGCAAAGCTTTTGGTTCAACCCCTTCTAATTCAGAGACCAGCACTTTGGTACTTTTTATTTCAACAATTTTTGAAATAAGATCGTTCCCCGCCTGACTGGCCAACTTCTGTTTCAACTGGGCAACTTCTTTTTCCAAAGATTTTTGCTGTTGTGTTATCGCGTCTATACGGTCTGTAACCTTGTTCGGATCGGTTTTAAGTTTATCAGCAATGGTGCTTACTGCTTCAATGGCAGACTGCGTATAGGCCAGCGCGGCTGCACCTGTAATGGCTTCTATACGTCTGACACCCGCAGCGATGCCACCTTCAGAGGTAATTTTAAACAGGCCTATGTCGCCGGTACGCTCTACGTGAGTACCGCCACACAACTCAACGGAGAAGTCGCCCATGGAAACTACACGCACTTTTTCATCGTATTTTTCACCAAATAACGCCATAGCACCGGACGCTTTCGCCTCTTCCAGTTCCATCAATTTGGTCTGAAGACTGTTATTAGCCCGAACCTGTTGATTAACCATGGTTTCAATCTCACGCAACTGAGCCTTGCTGACCGCTTCCAGGTGAGAAAAGTCAAAACGCAGTTTGTCAGCCTCAACCAGGGAGCCTTTTTGATTAACATGGCTACCCAGAATTGTGCGCAGTGCAGCATGTAACAGGTGAGTGGCACTGTGATTTAATTTAATCTGTTGACGGCGTTCTGCGTCAATTTCAGTGGTTACTGTGTCGTTGACACTCAGCGCCGATTCCGCTTTGCCTTTATGAGCAACTGCTTTACCTAACTTAATAGTATCTGCGACAACAAATTGGCCATTTGCCACTTTCAGATAACCGGTATCCCCAACCTGACCACCAGATTCAGCGTAAAACGGTGTTTGATCCAAAATCACAACACCTTCATCTCCGGCGTTAAGTGATTGTACTGCCTGACCATCCTTAAACAACTCGACAACTTTAGCTGAGCCCTGTTCCTGCTCATAGCCGGTAAAATCAGAAACCTGTTCTGATTTCAGCATGTTATTGTAATCTGCACCGAAGTTGCTGGCCTGCTGTGAGCGTTTCTGTTGCTCTGCCATTGCAGCTTCAAAACCCGCTTCGTCTACTTTTAATGATTTTTCCCGCAGCACATCGTTGGTCAGATCCAATGGAAAACCGTAAGTGTCGTATAACTTAAACGCCACATCACCCGCCAGCGTGTCTCCTTGCAACTGTGCGATAGCGTCATTCAGGATATTCATGCCACGATCCAAAGTACGGGAAAACTGCTCTTCTTCCAGCTTCAGTACTTTCTCTACCACCGCTTGCTGCTCTTTCAGCTCTGGATAAGCTTCGCCCATCTGCGCAACCAGAGACGCCACCAGCTTATAGAAAAATACATCTTTGGCCCCCAGCTTATTACCGTGACGAACCGCGCGGCGAATAATTCGGCGCAACACATAACCACGGCCCTCATTAGACGGCATAACACCATCACAGATTAAAAAGCCACAGGAGCGAATATGATCGGCAATAACCCGTAAGGATTTATCTTCCAGATCGCTAACCCCGACAATCCTGGCGGCATCAGCAATTAGATTCTGGAAAATATCTATTTCATAGTTGCTGTGTACGTTTTGTAAAATGGCTGAGATTCGCTCAAGTCCCATGCCGGTATCGATAGACGGTTTAGGTAGGGGTTCCATGGTGCCGTCAGCCTGACGGTTAAACTGCATGAAAACCAGGTTCCATATTTCAATAAAGCGATCACCGTCTTCTTCAGGCGATCCCGGTGGGCCACCCCAGATATGCGCACCGTGATCATAAAAAATTTCGGAGCAAGGACCGCAGGGGCCGGTATCGCCCATTGACCAGAAGTTGTCTGAGGTAGAAATGCGAATTATCTTTTCTGCCGGTACACCAATTTCTTTATTCCAGATGTCGAACGCTTCATCATCCTCGGAATACACAGTAACCAGCAGTTTCTCTTCCGGCAGGCCCAGATTCTGAGTCAGAAAATCCCACGCGAAACGAATCGCTTCACTTTTAAAGTAATCACCAAAGCTGAAATTACCCAACATCTCAAAAAAGGTATGATGACGGGCTGTATAACCTACGTTTTCTAAGTCGTTGTGTTTACCACCGGCACGCACACAGCGCTGCGAACTTACCGCCCGGGTGTAACTGCGCTTATCCGAACCAAGAAAAACATCTTTAAATTGATTCATACCCGCGTTTGTAAATAGCAGCGTGGGATCGTCATGAGGCACCAGTGAGGAACTGGAAACTAATTGGTGGTTGTGACTCTGAAAATATTCAAAAAACGAGTTTCTGATCTCAGCCGTACTTTTGGTCATCGGGCATCCTAATTAAAATTCGCGAATTGTTTTGAAATAGGGCGCAAGATAGCATGAATCAAGGGCTAATTAAAATTGATTAGTTTTACCTGAGTATAAATAAACAGCTTTAATCCGAATTTTGATGGTTGCCGGGTAAAAGCGCTGCCAAAATCCCACACATGGCCGTTTTTTGGGCAATGACAGTTTGGTAAAAATCCTGTTAGCATGTGGTTATTGCATCGCAACCCCATGGACGAGAGAAAGACCAATGAATTTCTACACAGCCGTGATTCTGGGCGTAGTGTTAACCATCACCACCATGACACAAACAAAAGCGACGGAACACAACAATATGAACTTAAACCGCAGCCAACTTAGTCAATACCTCGATGCCCTGAATCAAAACCACAAAGCCATGTCTGCGGTTTATATCTCGGTTCAGGGACAACCCGTTTTTGAACACTATGCCGGCAGTGCTTCGGTGGTCAACCGGGTGCCGCTTTCCGCGACTACGCGATTTCGTATCGGGTCAGTAACTAAAACCTATACGGCGGTGTTGGTAATGCAGGCCATTGAGCAGCAGAAATTAAGCCTGGACAGCCCCCTGAGTCACTATTTTCCTGATATTCCCAATGCAGATGGCATCACAATCCAGCACTTGTTGAATCATCGCTCCGGTATACACAGTTTTACCGATGAACCCGATTACCCAACCTACATGAGCAAAGCCAAAACGCAGGCTGAAATGTTGGATATCATGGTGCAATACCCCGCTGATTTTGAGCCGGATGAACGCCACGCCTACTCCAATTCAAACTACGTTTTACTGGGTTACATACTGGAATCTGTGTATCAAAAACCCCTTGCTAACATCATCGCGGAACACCTCAGTGAACCTCAGAAATTCACGGCTACACTTTATGGCGACGCCATAGATAGCCAGGCAGAGGCCAGTTCTTATTATTACGCCGATGGCTGGCAATTATCGCCGGAAACCCATTTAAGTATTCCTCATGGCGCCGGGGCAATGGTGTCAACGGCCAAAGAAGCTAATCAATTTATCAGTCGATTATTTCAGGGCAAACTGGTATCAGATGACAGCTTACAGGCCATGATCCGCCTGCAAGATGGCTATGGATTTGGTTTATATGCCCTGCCCTTTCACGAACATACCTTTTTGGGTCACAACGGCTCAATCGACGGCTTTTTATCAGCCAACGCCTATAACCCGGAAGATGACGTAGCCATCACTGTGCTAACCAACGCCATGAATTACAGTTTCAACGACATTCTCATTGCGGTATTGAGTAGCTTGTATGGCAAAGAATTACTGATTCCTGACTTTTCCGCTAAAGCCCAGGCCCTGAACGAAACAACGATGACGAAATTGACCGGCGATTTCAACAGTGAGGACCTGCCGTTGGATATCCGTGTTTTTATTGAAAATCAAAAACTGATGGCTCAGGCCAGCGGACAAGGCGCATTTCCGCTTACTGCCTATTCTGAACTGGAATTTCGTTTTGATCCTGCCGGTATTGTCATTAAATATGACGCAGACAGCCTGAAATCCAATAAATTTCAACGCTTTACGCTGATTCAGGGTGGCGGCAAATTTCTCTACAACATGAAATGAGTGAGCTTCAGAGCAAACTTAATCATCGTCGTTGCTCGTTAATGCGTATTGGATCTGCTCTTCGGAAAAGCCCCGCTGCCACAGGTAACGTTTTTGTTTTTGACGAGCCTGCCAGTCCTGTGGCTCGGCGTCGCGAAACTTGCGTTGCCGCGCCTGACGGCAAAGTTCAAACCAATCTACCTGTGCATCTGCGACAGCTGTCTGAATTACTGCTGCCGACACCCGGTGTAGTTGCAGTTCGTCTCTGATCCTGGCAAACCCATAATACTTAGCAGCTCTGGACCGGATAAACATCTGGGCAAACCGGGAATCCGACTGATAATCTTGTTCTTTCAGGCGCAATACTTCAAGATGACAGGCGTTTTCATCAAAGCCCTTTTGCGTCAGCTTGCGTATAAGCTCAACCTGACTATGCTCGCGCCTGCTCAGTAAGCGAATAGCCGCTTCCCGAATCGGTGCAGTCAATTTGTTCTGGGATTCTTCAAACACGAAATCAGTTGGCCGTTTAATGTCGTTAAAATTGCAATTTTGTCCTGAAATAACTCAAATTAATAGTGAGCAGTGGGATCAACTGACACGCCATCACTATCCATTTTTACGTTATGCGTTTTTGCAGGCGCTGGAAACATCAGGTTCAGTTACCGCAAAAACCGGATGGCAACCTTATCATTTATGGGTCACAGACAATAGCACACCGGTAGCCTGCATGCCGCTTTACATCAAAACCCATAGTTACGGTGAATACGTATTTGACTGGTCCTGGGCTGATGCCTATCAACGCTATCAGCTAAACTACTACCCCAAACTGGTAAACGCTATTCCTTTTACACCGGTAACGGGGCCGCGAGTAATAACATCAGCAACAACCGATAAGGCGACTATCGAAGCACAGATATTAAGCGCATTACATCAGGAGTCGCAAAAGTTAGGTTTGTCTTCCATCCATGTGTTATTTCCGGAATCGTTACCGGCACGCGACAATGCAACCTGGAGCACAAGACACAGTGTTCAGTTTCAGTGGTATAACCGGGGTTACAGTGATTTTAATGATTTTCTGAGTCACTTTGCCTCACGCAAGCGGAAAAATGTGAACAAAGAAAGACGCAAAATCCACGACAACAACATTGTTATTCGCCGTTTCTGTCAGGACAGTTTGCAACCGGAACATCTGGAATTTTTCTACACCTGCTATCAACAAACTTATCTGAAACGCAGTGGTCACGAGGGATACCTCAACCTGGACTTTTTTAAAACACTATTTGCCACTATGGCGGATAATTTGCTGATAGTGCAGGCGGAAAAGCACGGAGATCCTGTTGCGGCAGCACTTTATTTTTACGACAAGAATGGCCTGTACGGGCGCTATTGGGGGTCACTGCAAGACATTGACGGACTGCATTTTGAATGTTGCTACTATCAGGGCATAGAGTTCGCGATTGCCAACCAAATATCGTTGTTTAATCCGGGTACCCAGGGCGAGCACAAGATTCAACGCGGTTTTGAACCCACCTTGTGCTACTCACAACACTGGTTGGCAAATCCGCAGTTCAATCGGGCGGTTCAGGATTTTGTGCACAATGAGCAACAGCACATCGCACAGTATCAGGCGCAGGCATGCAGCCTGTTGCCGTTTAAGCAAACCTGATATTTATTGCACGCCCCAGCGGCTCTGAATTTGCGCCAGCTCGCCGTTGTCTTTTAATTGCTGTAAGGCATCTTTGAATTGTTGTACCAGTGCTTCGTCTGTCAACACATTAAAGGCAAAATACAGCTCACTGTTAAGTGACGGAAAGGCTGTAACTGGCTGCAGCGCGTTAAAGTCCAGGCCATTTCGCCGGGTTCTTTCCATCAAGCCATTGCGCGATTCGATAATCAGGTGGGTACGTTCCATAAAGAGCATTTTAAGACTGTTATTTGCATCTACGGAGCGAGTGATATTGCTAAATTCGAGTCCGTCCAGATATTCCGCAGCATTAGTACCAATGGTGACGGCGACATGGTAGTCACGTAACTCATCAATTTGCGCAACAGGTTGCCGGAAACGAGATTTTAAGCCCCAAAACCAGGCTTTTTCTTCTCCTACTTTACCAACCCACTTAAACATGTTTTCCCGTTTCGCCGTGCGTGCAATGGAAAAAATCAATGCATTCTTTTGATTCAAGCTGTTTTTAAATGCCCGCGCCCAGGGCAATACGCGAATTTCATACTGCTGTTCCGTCAACTGAAAAAGACGACGCAATACCTCAACCGAATAACCGGTTAATTGCTGATTATCGTCACGGTACTGAAATGGATACAGTATTTCGGTGTAAGCAATAATAGGCTGTGCGGTTACTTTAGTGCACCACAACACACATACCATTATTGCGACTGAAAAAGCTTTAAAACTCAATGAATCTCCTTAGTGCCGGAAGAGGATTGAAAGCGCCAACCCGCTTCGAAACAAACTTGTTTTTCCTGCCTTTCCACTAAACTAACACGCTCGTGAAAAGAACAACGCTCGTGAAAAGAACGGATTAAAATAAGTTGAAACGATGCAAAGGTCACGATTATTCCATGAATTTTCTGCCAGACAAATTCAAATACCCTCTAATTTATACAGAGCACCCCATAATCCGAGCCACCCCTGCCTGTTTTGTATTTCTCTTTTGTTTCTGTTGATTGCAAAACCCGACCCAATATATGTAATACAATAAACTTTCGTGGCGCAAAATTAACAATTTTGTTGAACATAATCATCTTTCGATTATATTTTAAGCATTCAGGTCAAATTTTTAGACCAAAGTATGATTGCTCCGACTGGTGACAAAATGCACTATTTTGTGGGAGGAGATTCACTAACCGACAAGCATGTGTTACAGTTTATCAATCGGTAAATTAATAACTCATCAATGTCTCAACGATAGTAAACATCATGCGAGTAAAAAGTAACAATCCAAAACATCTGGCTAAATCTAAATTGCTGCGCCAAATGCGCAAGGACGCTGGACTTACCCAACAGGAGATGGCGGAGCGACTTTTTATATCCAGAGAAACCGTGGTCGCTATAGAGAACTGTCACTTAAACACTATAGAAACGATCGAATCTGATTTGCAGGAAAAGTGGTGGGAGATCTGCCGTCCGCGTGCAACTCCAAACACTTATCAAGCTTTCAAAGACTTTGTACTAAAATCCTTTAGGCTTTAATGCTGGCATTAGCCTTTGCGGAAAAAACCCTCTCAGGGCTGGTTTTCTCAGCCCTGGTAATTGGCATCGCCACTTACTTTGGCCAACCCTTTATTTTCGATCCAATTGTTTTAATAGCAATACTTGCTATTGCTATTTTTTTCCGCAGGAATCTAGATTTACTCACCATTTGTTCCGTAATAGTTGCAGAAAGAACTTTTGAGGAACTCATGTGGCGTTTCTTGGAAAATGAACTTTGGTTTAAGATTCCATGCTATTTTGCTCTCGTAATTCTTGGATATACCCTATCAAGAGGCAAACTACGGGTTTACTTAATGGTATTTTATCTGATGGCAATTGCCTCAGAACTCTACTGGTATTACACAGATTACTCCGCACCATACATATTGTGGCCGTGTTTTACATTATTGGAAGCCGTGTTATTAGCGAGATTCTTTAAAATGCGGGTATTTTGGATTATTGAGTTCAATCCGAAACTTGAAGTTAAACCTATAGCACTGGACAGCCAATTAATAATGATATTTTACGCGTTCATCTGTCTATATTCCTTATATACACTAGAATACTACGTCCGTCACTTACTTGGATTTACAGAAATAACATACATCTATTATGCCTATCCATATATTGCTTCATGTTTATCCCTTTATACGCTTTGGCAAATCATAGTGCAAAGTGTTGAACACTTGAGAACAGTCGAACTAGACGCTTAATCTGATTCAAAATTGCTCAATCCCCAATAAGTCTTCATAATCCATTTTGTGGATCTTCCCCCACAATGTAACAAATTAGATAATTTTGAGGCTTATTATGAATAACAAACTAACTTTTGTATCCTTTTTCATCGCTCTTTCTGTTTCAACTACCGCTCAGGCTACTGGTGGGAAAGGAGGTGACCCCGAGCCAAATGGAAGAGCTATTAACACAATTAGTATTTTCAACTCTACTGGTGGTAAAGGTGGTGACCCATTTATTACTTTTGACAGTACTGGTGGAAAAGGTGGTGATCCAGTTGTTACTTTGAACAGCACTGGCGGAAAAGGTGGCGATCCATCAAATGGACAGGGTAGAACAGGAGGTAAAGGCGGAGATCCAAAAGGTCGTGTACTAGCAACTGATTCAGGCTACCCAACACTAATGGCGTTATTGAGTAAATATTTCTCAATCTAAGTAATTAGTTCAGCCAGCCGAATAAGGCCAGCTGGTGTCTGGCGCTTATTCCCCTTTTAATCATTGACTCAACAGGGGTCTGAATGAGAGATACGCTCGGGAATGGAACTCCCCCATCTTGCGTATATAAAGAAGAATAATAACATTCTCTTACCCAATTTTAGTACCTGACAGACATAAAAAAGCCCACCTGAAAGTGGGCTTGCGAGGTCATCTAAAAACCGGGAATTAGTACTCCCTGATGTTGATGCTGCCTCCTGAGGTATGCAGTTTCAGGCGTGGTCCACCGCCGTTAATTTCACCGCGAATTGACTTCTTCGAAATGCGGCCATTAACGTTGAAGTCAGTTCTGACTCTGCCACCACTGGTTTTGGCGTCGATGTCCACTTTCATGTCTTCAATCATGCGCACAGTAATCGAGCCGCCACTGGTATCTAACTTAGCATCATCGGTCAATTGTTTGGCAAAGATAGCATTGATGCTACCGCCAGAAGTGTGCGCGTTTAAGTCTCCGTTCACTGAACCTGTAGAAATGGAGCCGCCACTGGTATGTAGCTCGACGTCACCGGTAACATCCGCTATTTCGATACTGCCACCGGATGTATGGGCATCAACGTTGCCGTTTAAATCCTCAATATCAATTGACCCGCCAGAGGTTCTCAGGTTTAAGTGGTAGTCTTTAGGCACCGTAATAGTGAATTTAACCCGCATATTACGACCCCAAAACCGATCACCGCGATCAAAGGTGCCCACTATCGACACATCACCACCGCTGGCTGAGTGGGACACTTTAAAATCCTCTGCGTCATCTCCCTGAATATCCACTTCAATCTCTACTTCTTCTTTATTGTGAGTTTGAATTTGCAATGAACCGACATCCGTTTTTAGCTCCAGGGTGCCGCCGTTACTCACCTCGTAGGTATGTTCAATGTCAGCGGCATGGGCTAATCCGGTGAAGATCACCGCGCCTGCTAAAGTCACAATACTGCGTTTTATGGTTTGAATTTGTTGCATCATGTTGTATTTCCCCTTGTTTAACCTGAGTTTTGTTGCCCGCTCCTGTGGATTCAGGCATATATGACTGATTGCTATTACCAGAGTTTGTCGTTGTCCCTGTCAAAAAGGTTTAAAACACGCTTAAATTTTTTTCAAGACAATACGCTGTCTTTAGCAGCCACCAGCAAGACAACACAGGTTTACAAAATCCGAGGGGAAATTATGGCTTGTCAGATATGCCGCCGGTCAGGCTGTGCTACACTCCGGCATCACTCTACAATAATGATAAAATCACATCGGAGACACCAGTGACGGATTGGGTAAAACAAGCCATCAATAAAATTGAATCGGATTATCAACGCTCTGCCGACACCCATTTGATAAAATACCCACTGCCAGCCGTTGAGGGTATTCAGCTCTATTTAAAGGATGAAAGTACCCACCCCACCGGGAGTTTAAAACACCGTTTGGCGCGGTCTTTGTTTTTGTATGGGTTGTGCAATGGCAATATTCAGGAAGGCACTACGATTGTCGAATCCTCGTCCGGCAGTACCGCCGTCTCCGAAGCCTACTTTGCGCAAATACTGGGGTTGCCTTTTATCGCAGTAGTGCCGCAAGGAACCTCTGAAGAGAAGGTCGCGCAAATTGAATTTTATGGTGGTCGCTGCCATTTTGTGCCCCCTGCTGAAATCTACTCGGCAGCAGCTTCGCTGGCCCAGCAAACTAACGGTTATTATATGGACCAGTTTACCTATGCCGAGCGGGCTACCGACTGGCGAGGCAACAACAATATTGCGGAAAGTATTTTTAGTCAGATGCAACGGGAACCCAATCCAATACCCAGTTGGGTAGTGGTCAGTGCCGGTACCGGCGGAACGTCTGCCACTATTGGTCGCTACATCCGGTTTCAGGGATTTGACACCAAAATGCTGGTTGCTGACCCCAGCAACTCGGTATTTTACGACTATTTCCACAATGGCGATGCCGGTATCACTTCCTGTCTTGCCACTAATATTGAAGGCATTGGCCGTGCCAGAGTAGAGCCGTCTTTTATTCGCACCGTGGTAGACGAAATGACAAAAGTCCCTGACACCGCCTCAATTGCCACCATGCAACAGGTCAATAAAACCCTCAACAGAGAGGTGGGCGCATCGACCGGAACCAACCTTTACGCAGCATTCGCATTGATCGCCAAAATGTACGAGCGAGGAGAAACCGGCAGTGTTGTTAGTATGATTTGTGACTCGGGCAACCGATACAAAAATACCTATTACAATCCGCAGTGGTTGGCTCATAAGGGGTTGTCCGGCGATCAGGAAAAGTACCAGCAACAATTGCAACACTTTCATCAAACCGGTCAGTGGAGTCTGCAGGAATGCTAAGTTATCAACATCATTATCACGTTGGCAACCATGCCGATATCCTTAAGCACTGGGTGCTTTTTGAGTGCCTGAGTTATCTGCAAAAAAAGGATAAACCCTTTGACTATATTGATACCCACGGCGGTGCAGGCATTTACCGGCTCAACGACAGTAAAACCCAAAAGCTGAAAGAATTCGAGACAGGTGTCACCCGGCTACTGGCTGAGCCCATAGCGGAAATGCAGGATTTTGTAGCATTACTGCAAAGCTTTGTCGCTCAGGGGCAATATCCCGGCTCACCAGGCCTGGTCAATGAGCTGTTACGCCGCGGCGACAAGAGCTGGTTGTTTGAGTTACACCCGCAAACCTTTGCGGAGTTAGCGCAGCACTGTACCCGAAAAAGGCAAACATTTGTTCGCCAGGAAGATGGTTTTGTGGGTTTGAATAGCTTGTTACCGGTTGCCAGTAAACGTGCGTTGGTGCTGATTGATCCTTCCTACGAACTGAAAGAAGATTACGAAAAAGTTATCGAAACTGCGGAAAAAGCCCGTCAAAAAATGCCACAAACCAGCCTGTTGATTTGGTATCCGGTGGTAGACAGGCTGTACGTAAACCTGATGCTGCGCAAAATCCAAAAATCCACTTTGCGCAATGTGTTGCAGTTAGAACTATGCATCGCGCCAGACAGTGACGAAAAAGGCATGACAGGTTCGGGCATGATTCTGATTAATCCTCCCTGGACAATGGCGGAACAGGCCAGGCGCCTGCTACCGGAATTAACCCGGGTACTGGCTGGCGATGCCGGTGAGTTTGCGGTAAACAGTCTGATACCTGAATAGTGACAATTACAGGCGCAATACGCACTATTGCGCCACCTCCCGGCTTTTTCGCGTTTTTTTGTTGCACCCGGGCGCATTCAACGCCACAATTTTATCAGCCATCGTTACGCAGCAGCCCGCCAGGTCAGGATTATGTTAGGCAAATTATTCGCATTTTTATCTCCGGCTCCCAAAAAGGCCCCTTTGCAATTTCTGGACAGTACACCTGCTCCTGCCGAAGCCAAGACAAAAAAAGCGAACAAGCCAGAATATAGCGCAATTGAAACATTAGAAAAAAAGTACGGTGATATCACGCAACAGGAAATAGACGCTGCCCAGGATTTTATGAATAAGAAATCCTTTCGCTTTTACACCTTTTTATTGGGAGAAGAATCAGAACAAAAAACGGTGAATGCGTTGGAAAAAAAGATCCTGATTGATACCAATAAAATGCTTAACCGACCAGAGGTGATGATTCAGCATTTGCCACAACTGCCCCAGTCTGTCACTCAGTTAAAATCCATGTTGGAGACTCAGGATTTTAATCTGGATGAGTTTTCTCAAATTGTGCAACGGGAGCCGGCGCTGGCCAGTCATATGGTAAAAGTGGCGAATAGTCCGATGTACAACCACTCCGGAAAAGAAATCTCCAATCTCGGTCATGCTTTTATGTTAATCGGTGCAGAAGGCGTTAAAGAGCACATTCTGATGCGCTTTTTTAAACAACTTCTCAATATTCGTCCCATCTATTTTAAAATGTTTGGCGCAAAAATCTGGGACCACAGCCTCAGTACCGCGATGGTCGCTAAACATATCGCTGCTAAAAACAAACTAAACCATGAGGCCGCGTATCTGAACGGACTCATTCACGACATTGGTAAAATCATGATTTTTCAGTTGATGGTTAATGCGTTTCGCAATGCCAGTCCTGATGAAAGCCCAAATTCCCTGATATTCAAAAAACTACTCAATGAAAAATCGATGCAGATCAGTGTGATGGTGGCTAAGGAATGGCAGATGCCTGAGGCCGTGGTACAGGCCATTCAGGATTTAGCTTTAACCATAAAACGCCCGGCAAAAACTAAGATGGGTCGGGTATTATACGAAGCTAACCTGGTGAGTGAGCTGGTGATGTTGCACCAGAACTCACCATTGTCGCCGGAACAATACCTGGAAATCGCGAAGTCTGAAAAACTGAGTCGCGCTGCCACCGAATCACTCTTTAACAGTGTGGTGGCCGAAGGGAATTGATGGCTATCAGCCTGTTACAGTATATTGCGGTAATCTGGATACAAAGGAGCGGGAATGGAATTTTTATATTATGGTGCAGCAATATTACTGGTGGCTATTGCGGCAGCGCACTCATATCTCGGTGAGCGCTTTATTTTATCGCGGCTGTTTACCCGCACAAACCTCCCTAAGCTGCTTGGCAGCGATGATTTTACCAAACGAACGTTGCGCTTTGCGTGGCATATCACGTCTGTTGCCTGGCTGGGGTTTGCCGCCATTATTGTTTGTATGAGTCATCCCGGTGCAGAAAACCTGTCAGTGATCCACATTATCGCCGCAACTTTTGCCGTCCATTTTTTAATTTCACTACTTGGCTCCGGAGGCAAACACTTGTCCTGGATTGTGTTTGGCCTGATCAGTGTTTTATTATGGTTCGCCGTTTTGCTTTAATCCGGGCCACAAAGCGTTCAGCGAGCTTAGATTTGCTACTGATTCTCACACCTTAAATTGCCGGGCCACTTCATCTAAGGACGCTGAGATATCAGCCAACGAGGTGGCAGCCTGTTTGGTTTCCTTACTGCTTTCCGTAACCCGCTCGCTGGCTTCCTGAATCACGTCAATACTATTGCGCATTTCTCCGGCATCACCTTTGATATCCTGGCCTAAAGACGCCAGAGCGCCATTTTCATCACTTAGTCGCATTACTGTTTTTTGTATGTCATCCAGCGAATTCACTGTTGCCTCTGCCAGGGCAACTGCTTCGGTGGCTTTTTCCTTATTGGAATCCATCGATGTAACGGTGGAGGTAATTGAAGACACAATTTTATCCAGGATTGTATTGATCTCATGGGTGGAATCATGAGTTCTGGATGCCAGTGTACGCACTTCGTCGGCCACCACCGCAAAGCCTCGACCAGATTCACCGGCGCGGGCAGCCTCAATGGCGGCATTTAATGCCAGCAAATTAGTTTGCTCGGCGATTTCTGCGATAGTTTTAACCACTGAACTTACCTGATCACCGGCATTTTTTAAACTTAACAACATTTCTGCGGATTTCTCAATATCGCGGGCAAGCGCGCCAATACTGTCGGATGTATTACTGACACTGTTGGCCCCTTCGTGAACCTGCCCGGCCCCTTTCAGCGCGGTTTCTGAGGCGGCAGACGAGCGGTTTGCAGAATCCTCAATAGAGGCTTCCAGCGCACTGATCTTGTCCAGCAGTTCCCGAATGTGACGGGAAAACAACTGAACCTGCTCTTCTGATACTTCCGCAGAATGATTTAACTGTCCTACTGAATCCACCAGCACGGTAGCCGAACTTTGAATTTCTTTGTTGCCTAGACGAAATGCCGTCAACAGTTCATTGACGCTGTTTGCCGCATCTGCCACTTCATCATCACAGGTCATGGAAACATCAGTAGACAAGTCATGCTCTGCGACAATGCGGTCCAGTTGCGTTGACAATGACTTGATGGGCCTGGCTATTTTTTGTTGCGCCATCAAAAATGATCCCAGCGTAATCGCCAGTGTTAACAACACTGACAAAACGATCAAAGTACGCATGATGGAAATCTCAGCGCTGATGTTATCTGAGGCATCGGTGGCATTATTGGAAGCCTGCGTTTTGACCTCAGTCAGCAATTTTTGCAACCCTTGCATGTTTTTCTGAATATCGGCCAGTGCCGTTCTGGCACCATCCCAGTCAATATTAGACGCCGTCATAATGGTTTGCAGACGGGTTACATCCCGCCATACTTTTTGCTTTTCGCTCTCTAATTTTTGACTGCTGGCCAGACCCGCCCGGCTGATATCCTGAAGGTGATTATCCAGTTGCTTTTTGAGTTGATTAATTTCCCGTTGAAATCCCTCCAGTTCAATGGTGAGTCCATACAAACCAAAAGACGCCACCTGAACACTACTCAAACTAGCGGAGGCTTGTTCCACAGCGCGTAACGTGGGTAACGTTTCCTGAACAAAGGTTTCTTTTTGGGCAAAGATAATAGACGATTCGCGATACATAAAAAACGACGTAACAACAAGCACCATCACTATGCCTGCGTACCCCAACATCACTTTTTTACTGATGGAATTGAAAAGATTCATACTGTTTTCCCGTTCGTTTTTTTGGCCTGGTTAGTCGCCATTCAATACCTGCTCAGCATCCCTTATGGTCGCTGCAAAAACCCTGAATATTTATAGACCAGATAACCCGATTAATCATTGCGTTAAGTCTGATTGATTGCAGCTTCCGCCTCGTGAATTTTATCCAGAACAGATAAGATCATGTCTCGATTAAAGGGTTTGGTGATATGGTGCGTCATACCCGCTTCCAGTGAGGCGGTTTTATCCGATTCATAGGCATTGGCTGTTAACGCAACAATCGGTATCGCCATGCCCATTTCGAACCGTATGATTTTGCTGGCTGTGAGCCCGTCCATTTCAGGCATATTGATATCCATTAAAATAAGGTCGTAATGATGGCGTTCTACCTGCATTATTGCCTTTTTACCATTGTCTACGTGTGTTACCGAATGTCCTTCTGACTCCAGAATGTGCATCGCAATTTGGGCATTTATCTCGTTGTCTTCCGCCAGTAATATCTTGAAGGACAACTGTTTTACTTCGTCTTTGTCACACAAGCGGCGCATGGTAGAAAGAAACATTTGTTCATTGATGGGTTTGTTAAACACCGCTGAGAACTGATCAGGTAACTGACCTTTAAAATGAGCAATATCTGAGGCGGCAGAAACCAAAATAAAGGGGGGACAGGGTGTGGTGGCATTATCAGACAATTTTCCAACCAGTGCGAAACCATCCAGGTCTGGCATGTGCAAATCCACTACAACGGCACAGTATTCCTGCAACTTGTGGACATCTTGCAAAAACGCGGTACCACTTTCGTAACAATCGCAGGGGATATCAATTTGCTGTAGCAATAATTCGATATAGCAACGGCTGCTTTCCAAATCATCAATCACCGCCACTTTTTTCTGTTTGAAATCAGGCTGAAAGCGCACTTCTTTCACGGTTTGTTGAGACTTTTGCAGCGGCAGGAAAACCTTGAAGGTGGTACCTTTGCCAAATTCACTTTGCACTTCAACGTTGCCGCCCATCATTTTCAGCAACTCTTTGGTTATTGCTAATCCCAGCCCTGTTCCTCCGTACATACGTGTTGTGGAATCGTCGGCCTGAACAAATTTTTTAAATACTTTCTGCAGCTGTTGTTCTGTCATACCAATACCGGTATCTACCACCAGCAGTGACAGGCGATAGCCCGAATCCAGTTCTTCGACATTGACTGAGACACTGATTCTGCCCTGTTCAGTAAACTTAATCGCATTACTAAGCAGATTATTAACAATTTGCATAAGCCGAATGCCATCCCCACGGACCCACTGAGGTATGGCAGAAAGGGACACATATTCAAATTCTAAACCGCGGTTTTCGCAGGTTACCGCGGCCGGGGCCAAACAGCTATCCAGTATTTTAGGCAATTCAAAGTCATTGCATTCCAACTGCATTTTACTGGCTTCAATTTTGGAAATGTCCAAAATATCATTGATCAGTTGCAGTAATTGCTCGCCTGAGTATCGCGCTTTTGACAAAAACTCTCTGCGCTTTTCCTGGGACGCCTCGTTGTTAGCCAGTTCAATCATGCCAAAAATGCCATTCATGGGGGTCCTTAGTTCATGACTCATAGTGGCCAAAAACACAGATTTTGCAGTATTCGCTTGCTCTGCTTCCTGGCGCAATGCGTCAGCCCGATTTTTTTCTGCCAGCAAATCAGCGAGAGTTTGTTCCACTGCCTGTTCCATGGGCTTGAATATATAGAAAAGCTCAATGACCAGCACGAGCAACGTCAGCAACCAGAGTAATAACTCGACACGGGTGAGCAATTGTACCTTTTGCTCAGCCTCGCGGGTAAATTGGGTAACCACCTCATTCAATTGGCGCAACAATGATTCGGTATTGTCGGATTGAAATACAGTGCGTTGATAGTCATTTCTGTTGGCCGCTTTTTTCGCTTCGGCGATGTAATGCAGTACCCTGTCGTGCAGACTGCCATTTTCTGCTGACTCAAAATACAATGCGTTGAGTGTTGGACTTAAAACCTCGTTGTCGTTGGGTTGTTCAGAACCAATTAAAAACCAATGATTTTGTTGAAACTGGTCGATGGCGGCTCTTAAACTCGCCTTTTGTTTTGGTGCGTATGCTTCATCTGTGTCCGAAACCAATTGCAGTTGATTGATATGCAACGCAATTTTTTGCGACAACATGCGCTGCATGCCCGCTATATTGACGATTTGCGCATCGTCCTTTTGATTGGCCAATAAGAATTGAATTCCCAACGCTGACGCGGTTACCAAAATGGCAATCGCGGATAGCGCCAGCAAATAACGGCTCCGGATTCTGTGGTGTATGGGTTTTAGCGCACTCAAACTGGTTTCCGACAAAAAATTCGACTTAGCAATAACCTGTCAGGTTATTGTCAGGTTGTATCTTTGAGCGCCGCCAGCGCAATTCACAGGTGGCGACACAATGCATACAACTATAAATTTATGTCATGACAGCAAGATTGCCAGTTTTTAACACTATTACAACCACAAGGTGACACACATTCATTTACAATCAGTATCCGGTTGGCGATGGTATTGGCGCCAAAACCTGTCCATAATGTGTCGCCTGAATTGTTGCTAACGCAGCTCGTTAAATTTGATATTGGATACACTATGGTAAGAATCATCCCATTGGCACTATTGCTCAGTATGCTGAGCGCCTGTGTTATTCACGTTGGCCCCGGCAGTTACCGTTCTCCCAACAGCGGAGAGGACAGCGTATTTGGCGATATTGAAGTGGCCAGTGGTCAAACAGTAGGCGACGTTGATACTGTCAATGGTGATATTCAGATAGGTCACGGCGCGACCGTCGCCAATGTCAGCTCAGTGAATGGCGATATTGAACTAAGTGATAATGTCAGCAGCCAGCGTATCTCTACGGTAAATGGCGACATAGATGGTGGCAAACAATTGCGGGTTTTAGCCAGTATCAATACCGTCAATGGCGATTTGACACTGGATGGCAAGAGCAAGGTTAATGGTGACATTACGTCAGTTAATGGCGATATCACTCTGCGTACAGTCACCGTTGCCGGCAACATTTCCAATGTAAACGGAGATGTATCAATCTATGCCAACAGTGTTATCACCGGTGACATTGTCTTTAAGAGCAACGAAGACAACAGCGCACTGCGAAATGAGCGCCCCACCCTGGTTATCGACGCCGATGTTGTGGTGCAAGGACAGATTATTCTGCAGCGCCCGGTTGAGCTGCACCTGAGCAACTCAGATCACCTGTTGAAAGTTGAGCACCAATACCAATCTTTGCAATAGTCGGTCTATCGCTCCTTAGCGCCAATTTCAGACCGTGTAAAATAGCGGCTAGCAGGGTCAATGTGTTTACTGACTGAAACATTTTAGTTATGGTGTTAGCCGCTTCTAACGGGTAGCATGACTGCTACCGAGATCCCCGTTTAATGCGTAGTAAGGCAAACTATTAATTCTATGAAATACAAGCTTTCTGTACTGGCTACTCTGTTGTTGGCAACCCCGACTTCTCTGCTGGCGGCAACTACACCAACGCCCCAATACCCCGAAGTCACAGAGCAATTATTTGCGCAATGTAAGGCGGATTTCGCGCTTCAGGCAAAGCAACAAGGCGTCACCGATGACACCATTACCCGCGCATTGCTACCGGCAAGCTTGCAGGCGAAGGTGATTGAATATGATCGCAATCAACCGGAGTTTGTGCGTACCTTTCCGGATTATGTCAGCAAACGCGTCAATGACTGGCGTATCAACAAAGGTCGGGAAATGCTGAAGGAGCACAGCGCCTTATTGCAATCCCTGAACCAGCAGTACGGTATTCCGGCACATTACCTGGTAGCCTTTTGGGGGCTGGAAACTAATTTTGGCCAATACAAAGGCAAAATGCCGATTGTGGCCTCTTTAGCCACGTTGGCCTGTGATGAGAGACGCTCGGAGTTCTTCACCAAAGAACTGTTAAAAGCGTTGCAGCTCATTGAAAAAGAGCGCATTGACCCGGAGCAAATGGTGGGCTCATGGGCTGGCGCCATGGGACACACTCAGTTTATGCCCAGTGCATACCTGAACTATGCGATTGATGGCGATAATGATGGTAAAGCGGACCTCTGGAACAGCGTACCCGATGCGCTCACGTCAGCGGCAAACTTTTTACAAGGTCTGGGTTGGAAACCCGGCTTTCGTTGGGGCCGTGAGGTAAAGTTACCGGACAATTTTAATTACCAACTCATTGGCCGCAGCACCAAAAAATCGTTAACCGAATGGCAGGGGCTGGGATTAACCAAAGCCGATGGCAGCCCGCTGGGTGCCGCCGAAATCAAAGCTTCGGTTTTGCTACCGGCAGGCCATGAAGGACCTGCATTTGTCATTTATGATAACTTTTCTGTCATTATGCGCTGGAACTTTTCGGAATTTTACGCCATTGCGGTGGGCTATCTGGCAGATCGTCTGATAGGTAGCGGAGAACTGGTACAGCCGCTCCCGGAGCTACCCACTTATACCATTGCAGACATGCGTACTTTACAAGTTAACCTGAACCAGCTTGGATTTGATGTGGGTGAGCCAGATGGGATCCTTGGACCTGCTACCCGCAACGGCATTCAGGGATTTCAGGTTGCGCATAAGCTGGTTGCAGATGGTTTTCCATCCCTCAGGGTCTTTGAAAAGCTGCAACAACTCACTGGTGAAACCAGCACCAATTAAGGTTTTATCAGACCCGCACTCTGTGCTTCAACGATAGACAGAGTGCGAACTTCCGCGACTTCTTGCTCTTCGACATAGTTGTCAAATTGCAGTTGATTGGCAAAACGTACCATCACCGGCGCCGCAATCGGCATATCGTAGTTGTCCAGGCCAAACAGAACCCGCTCGATTTCCATATCAGAAGAGCGCAGAATGTACTGCATATTGCTGGCGGGGCGTCTAACCGCAATATCATCCTTACCATCACCATCATAATCCGCAATAACAGGGATGTCGTATTGGTCACGGCCAAATTCGATTCGTATGATTTGCTCATCGCTGGAACGCTGGATATACCAGGCGTGCTCTGAGGGGCGACGAATCGCCAAATCTGTCTGGCCATCACCGTCATAATCTCCAGGCACGGCAATATCCTCGTCCTGCATTCCAAACTGATAGCGCAATATGCTCTCGTCTCGGCTGCTGAGTATGTACCAGAATTTGGTAGATGGGCGTCTGACTGCAATGTCAGCTTTGCCATCACCATCATAATCACCGGGAGTCGGAATATCCTCCGCCTGCTGACCAAAACTGTACCGTAAAATTCGTTGATCTGAGGCCAGTCTGATAAACCACTGCTGAGTAGACGGCCTGCGAACGGCGATGTCTGTGATGCCGTCGCCGTCATAGTCAGCCGGCACCGGAATATCTTCACTTTGTAAGCCAAACTCAATGCGCATCAGCTCGCCGCCGGACGAAGGGGCAATATACCAGAGCTTGTTAGATGGACGTCTGACCGCCACATCCGCGATGCCATCACCGTCAAAATCACCACTGACTGCGATATCACCTGGATCTTTGCCCAATTCAATACGTTGAATCTCGCCATCAGTGGAATTGAGAATGTATTGCATGGCATTAGATGCGCGTCTGACCGCCACATCCGCCTTGCCATCACCATCGTAGTCAAAGGCAACGTGCTGAGTAACAGGCGCGCAATCATCACCGCGGGTTTTGTCTAATGGCGCACAATCAGCCTCGTTCAAAATACCGTCATTATCCCGATCCGGGTCCTGATTATCACCAATGGTGTCACCGTCAGCGTCCGACCACTCGTTGCTATCATAGGGAAACGCGTCTTCATTGTCCGGTACACCATCAGCATCGCTGTCATCGGCGTTAGCGGCATCGAAGGGCAAGGCATCGCTTAAATCATCAATACCGTCGTTATCGTCATCGGTATCCAGTAAATTACTCAGCCCGTCACCATCAAAATCCTGCAAGTCAGTTTCCAGCGGCAGACATTCACCATGGCTCAGCAAACGATCGATATTCCAGCTCTCTACCACGGCTTCATCCTGGCAGGTCATATTGGTGGTAAAGAACTGCAAGAACTGCAACTGGTCTTTGAGGTGTACGATGGGGCGTAAATCTTCAATCGCAGTGTAACGAAAATCCAGCGCAATAATTTCATTGAGATATTTAAAACCCTCAAGGGAAACCACCTCGGTATTGTTAACCGATAAAAACTGCAAGCGGGGAAAACGCTCAATTCCCGACAAACTGGCGACATTCGCCTGAGGGCAATTAATGACATCGATTTCTTCATTACTCAGCCAACTGTCTTCGCTTTCTTCAAGACAGCTGATTAACGCACTATCCAACCCGGCAATGGCCTGGTCTGCCGGCAAAGTAACAGATTCATTATGAGTTTGAGCTACCCGTAAAGCCACCGCATTCATTGCGCGCACAGCATCGGCACCATCAGCGCCGTCACCTGGTAGACCACAGGGCAATTCGGCCAGACAGGGTAATTCGGGGGACGAAAAATACGGCACAGCAACTGCGTCACCAAACGCCTGAGGATAAGCCATAACGGTACTAAACTGGTCCGCGACGCCGTAACCGCGTCCCCAGCTAAACACCGTCCCTTCACCACCTTGCGCTTCGGCGTGATCCAGGCCCAGGTTGTGACCAATTTCATGGCCCAGAGTATCACTGCTACACAACTGAACATTACCACTGGTAAATCGGGTATTTAACGCCACCAGGTTTACCGCGAAGCGGTAGTCGAACGCCTGCAGCGCATTGCCATTTAACCAGCTTTTACCACATAAGCCATCTGGCAATGTATGGCGCATAACGGTGACAATATCCGCACCGGCTGCCAGGCGGGCTTGCCATATTGGCATCATCAGTGCGTCGTCAATATCACCGTAGGTGCTGTCATCTGCACCGCTTTTGGCTAAATTATCCAGAATTTGATCAGCATTGTAATCATCCAGGTCGGCACTGACACGGGCGCCAATTTGCAACTCTATATTGACGCCACTGGCGGCATAAATCGCATTGTTTATCGTGACCAATTGCGTCAGATAGTCATCAGGAGCAAGTTGATAAGCCTCAAATTCGGGGGTGGTCACAAACAGGACTTTTATAATCGCGGGGGCTTCGCTGAGTGTGCTGGCTGCTGAATCAACAGACGCCGGAGAATTGTTTACCGAAGTGCTATCTGCCGAAGTATTATCTACCGAAGTATTATCTACCGGACGACGTTTAACATCAGACTCACTGCTGGCCCAGCGCATTTCTTTGGACAGTACACCATCTTCTAATCGCCAGACACCGTTTTGCGTGGGTATCCAGGCACTGACCCCATTCTGGCCGATAAATAGTTTTGCCTGCAACAAACTCTGTTGCTCACTATGGCGCAGTGTCCATATGTCAGTATTGGCTGTGCGGCTTTGCGACTCTGCATATAAGATCAGTTCACCTTCGGGAGTGGCAAAAGCATATTTTTGCCCTTTGGTCAGGCTCGCTAACACTGACTGATGAATCACTACGTTGGCGTTTTTTGGTTGGTTTGTCGCTGAGCTGCGACTTTGCACTCGGTTCTGCTCCTCCACCTTTAATATCTGCCACACAGATGCCGGGTCCGCAGCATGGCCGAACGCACCATTCACGTACACTAAGAGCAGTAAAATTGTGGAACAAAATTTGGTTTTCAACATCAACAAAGCATTGGCGAGTTTCATAAGGTGACGATCTGAATACAAGTTTTATTCCAGTAAACCGTCAATTTTTGAGTGTTTTATTAACAAACAGCTTATTTTTTATTCTAAATGAATAATACGCTTAGCTAAAGTTGTAATTAAGCAGGTTGTGCAGAATATGCAGCAGACAGAAATGGTTTATACAGGTGCCCGGTAACGCAGGACACGGACACCCGGGGGGAGCTGACCAATCAGCTCATTTTGCGAATCATGCTATCCGGTGCGATGCGCATTAAACGTTGCAGAATAGCCCAGGGCCAGGAAGGGACATAACTATTGGCCTTTTCCTGATTAATGGCTTTTACCATCGCCCGGCATCCGGTTTCTGTGTCCACGATAAACGGCACTTTTTCCACCTTCTCATTGATTTCACTGCGAATAAAACCTGGGTGAACACAGCTCACCTTAATAGGTGTATTCATCAAATCCAGCCGTATCCCCTCTGACAGTGACGTAATAGCCGCTTTGGTGGCAGCATATACCGTCATCGCCCGGCGAAATCCCCTTACTGCACTAATGGAGGAAATGGTCACCAGATGACCGCTGTTTTGAGCTCTGAAAATCTCTACCGCCGCTTCGCATTGCGCGATAGCGGCGACAAAATTGGTTTCGGCGGTTTGCTTATTGGCATAAAAGTAACCCGTACCAATTGAAGCCCCTTTCCCCATCCCGGCATTGACTATCACCCGGTCAAGGCTGCCCATGTCATCGCGAAACGCCTTAAAGGTGTCGAATACCGCTTCATGGTCGTTCACATCCAGTGGCCGCAGGAACACCTTAATATCGGGATTAATTTGCTCAAGTTCGGCTTTTAACGCTTCCATGCGCTCGACTCTGCGTGCGCACAACGCCAGATTACAGCCCTGTTTGGCAAACTCAATTGCCATGCCTTTGCCAAGACCCGAGCTGGCGCCGGTGATCAGTATGTTTTTTCTCGTACTCATAAAAACGTCACTCTTATTATTTATAGGTAATCATATGGCGCAGATCGGACTTTTCAAAATGACTGTGCTCATTCAGTGTCGCCAGAATAACCCGGTTAGGCGTTTTCACAATTTTGCTCAGGCCGCAATTGGTCAACGTCCAGTTTAAAGACAATATCTTATCATCAGATAGCCCCAACAACTGCTGCGCGATGATAGAAATGGGACCGCCGGAGGTAAAAACGACAGCCACCTGGTGTTGTTTCAGCGTCGCCAGCAGCGAAGTTGATGCAGTTTTAACCCTGGACTTAAAGGCCTGCCACGACTCGGGATAATCTTGATATTGCCCACTTTGCCAACGCGCCATCGCCTGCGCGAATAAACCGGCAAACTGGGTTTTCGGATTGTCAGATTGGGCTAATAATTCGCGGGTTCCCGCTGCTGTTTTCAGTCGTGGCTCAAATGCCGCCAGTACCGCCTGATGGTCATATTCATTCCATAGAGATTGCGTCTCAGAGGCGGACTGAATGTGGCCCGAAGCCAGCGCCAAATCTCGCGTTTGCTGGTGCCGCAGCATGGTTCCACTCAGCACAATATCCGGTGTACCAATGCGTTCAAACAACACTTTCCCCAGTTGTCGGGCTTGTGCCATTCCCAATTCTGACAAGGCATCATAATCTTCTGCGCCGAAACTGGCTTGCCCATGCCGAACAAGATAAATACTGGCCATCAGCGTTTCTGCCGTTTGATGGCTTTTTTGCAGCGCCACAGCAAATAATGCACAAATACCCAAAATTGCTTGTAGGCCGGGTTCCGGGTTTGCTTGTGGTGATAGCGATAGTAAATTTGCTGCACAATACCTGCCAGACGGAACAAGCCATAGACTTCGTAAAAGGTAAAGTCATCTATGTCGATATCCATTTGCTGACAATAATAAGCCACCACCTCATCACGACTTAACATGCCGCGTAAATGCGTAGGTTGTCTGCGGGTTTGTTGTGCCAGAAAGTCATCATCTTCCTGCACCCAGTAAGCCAGGGTGTTGCCCAGGTCCATCAGCGGGTCGCCCAGCGTGGCCAATTCCCAATCCAGCACGCCCAGAATGCGGGTGGGATCGTGTTCGTCCAGCACCACATTATCAAACCGAAAATCATTGTGGGTAATACATATCTGTTCGCTGGCCGGCATATTGTTTTGCAGCCAGTTCATCACGAATTTACCCGATGGCACATTCCAGGTTTTGGCTTTTTGGTAGCGGTGGCACCAGCCTTCTATTTGGCGCTGTATATACCCTGCCCCTTTGCCCAAATGTGCCAGATCCGCAGCCTTGTAATCGACTTTGTGTAACTGGATCATGCAATCCAGTACGTTTTTGCACAGGGTATGGGTGGTGGTGCTATCAAGAGACAAAGCACGTGGCAAATTTTTACGAGGAATAATGCCGGTGAGTTTTTCCATGACATAAAAGTCGGTGCCAATGACCGACTCATCTTCACAATAGCCCAGCATTTCTGGTACGAAGTCATAAACCGGCTTAAGGGCTTTTTGCAGCCGATATTCCCGGCCCATATCATGGGCTCCTTTTGCTTTTGTGCCGGCCGGCGCTCTGCGCAGGATGATTTCCCGGTTTGCATAAGCAAGGCAATAGGTCCAGTTGGAAGCGCCTCCTGAGTATTGAGTTACTGCAGGGGTGCCCTGCAATCCATCCACATGGACTTGCAACCAGGCATCGACCCTGGCGATATCTAATTCTTCTCCGGGACGCACCTGATTGGCTTTATCTAACAACGTACCTGAGGCCATTTTTTGCTCCTGAGTCACGAGGTTTTCCTCACACTGCGACGAAACTTTTGGGTACCTTTGGTCATCATTTTCAGGTAGTAGCCCGGAAACAGGCGTTTCAGTAAACTGGCTTTTCGTCCTTCCGGATGGGTAAGTATCATAAATTGCTGCTTTTGCACGGCCCTGAAAGCAGCGTCGGCGACATCGTCAGCGGTGATGTCAGAGCGCTCCAGCAACTTGGTCACCACCGCTTTCATGGCTGGATTGCCACTGCGCACAGATTCATCCAGATTGGTTTTGAAAAAGCCAGGACACAAGACACTGACCCCTATATGCTCGTCTGCCAGCTCTAAACGCATGGTTTCAGAAAAACTCACCATGGCGGCTTTACTGGCAGCGTAAGATCCCAGTAATGGCACAGTGGTAACGCCTGCCTGAGACGCCACATTCAGAATATAACCTCGACTTTCCTGCAACAGCGGCACAACGCTTTGTAACATGCGAACCGCACCAAAAACATTGATATCCATAACCCACTGCCATTGTTCAATGCTTTCTTCAGCTAACGCCCCGGCCGTGGCGACACCGGCATTATTAACCACCAAATCCAGACCACCAAACTGGTCTGTTATGGCATCTTTGGTGGCCTCGATATCCGCTTGTGAGGTGATATCACAACGCTGAAAAAACGCCTTTGCACCGAGCTTTTCCAGCTCAGCAACAACCGCTTCACCTCGCTCCTGATGAATATCGGCAACGCAAATGTCTGCTCCTGACGCTGCCCAGCGCAGTGCTATCGCTCTGCCTAATCCCGAGGCAGCCCCGGTTACTAATACGCGCTTTTGCATCTGAAACTCCTATTTGTATTTTGCCAGTTCCAATCTGGAAACCATGCCCATATGAACTTCATCCGGTCCATCGGCCAGGCGTAAACTACGTGCCATAACGGAGAAACCATACAATGGCGTATCCCCGGACACGCCCATGCCACCATGCATCTGAATCGCCATGTCTACCACGGTTTGCAACATATTTGGAACCACTACTTTTATGGCCGAAATTTCTGTCATGGCATTTTTTACGCCCAGATTATCAATTTTCCAGGCTGCATTAAGCGTTAACAACCGCGCCTGGTCTATCAACATTCTGGCCTGTGCCACACGCTCCAGATTACCACCTAACCGGAGCAATGGTTTACCAAAGGCTTCGCGGCTGGCTCCCCGTTGAATCATAAGCTGAAGTGCCCGCTCTGCCGCGCCAATGGCTCGCATACAATGGTGAATTCGGCCCGGCCCCAGGCGCCCCTGCGCAATGGCAAAGCCTTTCCCCAGCCCCATAATAATATGGGATTTGGGTACCCTGACATTGGTTAAAGACATCTCTCCATGTCCATAGGGAGCATCATAATCACCACACGCCGTCAGCATGCGTTCGATTTTCACTCCAGGTGTATCCAGTGGTACCAGTACCATACTGTGTTGACTGTGCTTTTCTGCCGTGGCATCGGTCAATCCCATGACTATGGCAATTTTGGCATCCGGATGACCCAGCCCTGTCGTCCACCATTTGCGCCCATTGATAACCACCTCGTCACCTTCCAGCGTAATGCGGGCCTGCATATTGGTGGCATCAGAAGAAGCCACATCTGGCTCAGTCATACCAAATACGGAACGAATCTCACCGGCCAGTAACGGCGTCAGCCATTGCGCTTTTTGCTCGTCACTGCCAAAGTGATACAGCACTTCCATGTTGCCGGTATCCGGCGCATTACAGTTAAAAATTTCTGCGCCAAACAAACATTTGCCCATTTCTTCTGCCAACGGGGCATAGTCAACACAGCTTAACCCCTGTCCTAATTCGGCATCGGGTAAAAACAAATTCCACAGTCCAGCGGCTTTAGCTTCGGCTTTGAGCGCCTTAATTTGCGCCGGCACCTGCCAGCGAGTCCAGTCACCATGGCCATTTTTTTCATGGTTTTCACGCATTATTTGCGCTTCAACCGGAAATACATGTTGCTGCATAAAGTCCCGGACTTTTGCGCGATACTGCTGACAAATAGCGCTGTGTTCAAAGTTCATAGTGACGTTCCCGATAAAACAGTTAAGGAAAGATTAGGCACAGTGTATGCGTGACTTAAAATTGAATGAAGTGAATATTTTTACATTGCAACTATGAATCAAATTCACAACAACTATACTACATACAGGACTCTGACTTTACCGCTTACTGATGACAGACAAAAAGCTACAAAAACTGGATTTGAACCTGCTCAGGGTATTTGAGTCGCTGTATTACGAACGCAACATGTCGCGCACTGCGGAATCACTGTATCTGACACCATCAGCGGTAAGCCACGCGGTAAAACGATTGCGGGATGCGTTGCAGGACCCCTTGTTTGAACGGCAAAGCAATAAAATGGCGCCCACCTCCGCGTGTCTCAGAATTGCACCGCAGATCCTTGAAAACCTGAACAGCTTGCGTAAATCATTGCAACAATTTAGTGATTTTGATCCTCTGAATGCCGAACAACAATTTACAATCGCGGTACATGATGCGCTGGAACCGTTGTACATCCCGCCCCTGTTTCAGGCTTTGACGGATACCTCGTCGAATTTGGGATTGGCCTGCATTAAATTAGAGAGACAACAAATGCAACGTCAACTGGGCAGTGGCCAGGCGGATCTGGCCATAGACGTTGCGATGCCCATGCAAAGCCCGGTAAACCACTGTCGCCTTGCTGCTGATCGCTTTGTGGTTCTGAAGAAAAAGACCACAAAAACAAAAGAAACGCTCACCAGACAAAACTATGTTTGCGCTAGGCATTTAACCGTCTCTAATCGTCCCACCGGACGGGTAATCGAAGATATTACCTTGCAACAGCAAAGCATTAATCGCAAAGTAGCAATACGCTGTCAAAGTTACCACACCGCCAAGGCCATTCTCAAAGATCAGGACTTTTTACTGACAGTCCCTGAATTGATTGGTCGATCATTACTGGATGATGACCTGCAAATTTTGCCATTGCCTTTTGACGTCCCCCCCATAGAGATTCATCTTTACTGGCATGAGAATTCAGCGAATGATAGTGCCATTAACTGGCTAAAGGCCAAAATCATGCAATTGAGCGAATCCTATGGCTAATGACTTCAGGATAAGCGGCACAAAGCCGCCTAAAAGGGCCAATTTTGGCCGCTTTGCCCTTGCTCACCGGCCATGTTTCGTCCTGCAATCAACATATCGCCCGCGGAACTAAATGACAAAACGATTTGCGTTTTAGCGCGGTTATCATCAAATAAATAGCTGTATTTATCGGTAATTCTGGCTTCTTCGGCTTTGTTCTTTGCTGCCAGCATCTCGGTCTGATAAGCCATTGCCTCCATCAGACCGGCGTAGTGGCTGGCCAATGCTGCCGTTGTTCTGAGTGCCTCCTGGACCTGGGGCTTTTCCGCAAAGGCCTGTTTTAGCTGTCCGGCATAGGGGTAGTCGGAAGGCAGCAACAACTGGCCCTGCGCATCAAACTCCACCGTCGCCGGAGGAGAAGGAATATTGTATTCCTCAAGCAGTTGTTTAAACGCTTGTTCTGAATACTGAGCCAGGGTATCGACGTTGTGCTGCGTCGGCAGTAGCAACGGAACATCATGCAAACTGCTACCCGTGTGGGTTTGCTCAGAGGAAAAATAACCTGCAAGATCGATATCTTGCTGGCCTTTGTTAGTATCCATGAGCACACTGCCTGAGGGCTCGTGCGCGGCTTCTTTGTGGGCTGATTGGGTTATCAAGTTCGCGTTAAATAGTTCCGCAAACGCACTGCCCTGGCTGGCACTTTTTGTCGTTGCATCAGGCTGTTGATAGCGATTGCTCAATAAATTTATTTCCATGGTAATTCCTGTTATCGCAAATTAATGGCAGGGGTTGTACATAGCAATAAGGCAAGAATTGAACCAAAACACCGTTGAAGACAGTTGCAGGGTAATTTACTAACAGTGAAATAAAGTGCAGCAGGCACAAAGTGAGTGCCTGCTGCAAAACGCAGTACAGTGTGAATTAGCTGAAGTATGCCGCTAAATCATCACTGCCACCAATGTGCTTACCATCAATAAACACCTGAGGTACCGTTTCTCTGCCAGAAATTGCCTTTAACGAGGTTAATGACGCGTTTTGGCCCAGTACAATTTCCTCATAGTTAAAGCCTTTTTCTGTTAACAAGGCCTTAGCTTTGGCGCAATAAGGGCAACCTGGTTTAGTGATAACAGACACAGGTAACGACACAGCCGCTTCCGGGTTAATATAGTTAAGCATGGTATCGGCATCTGACACTTCAAACGGGTCGCCCGGAACATTTGGCTCGATAAACATTTTTTCTACCGTGCCATCCTTCACCAACATAGAGTAACGCCAGCTGCGTTTGCCAAAGCCCAGGTCAGCTTTATCCACCAGCATTCCCATGCCATCAGTGAATTCACCATTGCCGTCCGGAATCAGGGTAACATTGCCAGATTCCTGATCTTTCGCCCAGGCGTTCATTACAAAGGTATCGTTTACCGAAACACAGACGATTTCATCCACACCGTTTGCCTTGAACGTATCTGCTAACTCATTGAAGCGCGGCAGGTGAGTAGACGAACAGGTGGGTGTAAACGCACCTGGCAGGGAGAAAAGTACAACTGTTTTCCCTTTGAAAATATCATTGCTACAGCGCTCAACCCACTCTTCGTTCTGGCGCAATTTAAAAGTAACTTGTGGGACTTTCTGACCTTCTTTATTCTCTAACATAAAATACTCCTTAGATTTACAAATAAACGTTGCGCGTTTGCGCCTCAACTGAGAACAATAATAGTCACTGTAGTTATTTATTCCAGTGATTAGAATTAATCATAACAATCGCAATTTGCGATTAAAGGAAGTGATATGGCCACATTGATCATTGGATGTGATGAATTTTTAGGTGCAGAATTAACACGTCAGTTGTTGGCATCAGGGGATTCTGTTACCGGACTCTCGCTGTTTCCCTGGGAACAAAGTGAGACCCGCACCAGTCGTCTGACCCAGTTGGAAAGCAATGTGAATGCCCGCCATTTTACTTATGTCGGCAATCTGGGCAATTTATCTGAGGAAGTAGAAAACAAGCTAGTACACATCAACAAAGTGTATTTTCTTCCGGAATTTAATGCCGAACTGGCACACCAGGAATTTATCCTGCACCTGACACTGAAAGTACTGAGTCTGGTGGATACTATTCGCCCTGCGCATCTGGTGTTTGGCTCACACTATTGTATTTATAAAGCCTCGGCGTTGCCTATCGAAGCTCACAATACCGCTACCGGCCATCCACACAGTGTTTCTTCGGCGATTGTCAAAGCAATAGAATCATTGTTGCATGGCTATTGCGCACAAAAGCAGCTCCCCATTACGGTATTAAGAATGTTTGAACTCTATGGAAAAGGCGCCAGCGAACTCAATCTGATTAGCCGGCTGAGTATCGCGCTGACAAAAGCTGCAGCGATTAATGTCAGCGAGTTTGAAAATCATATTCTGGATTACACTCACGTTGCAGATGCGGCGAAAATTCTCGTCAGAGCGATGGAACACAATGCCAGGCCACAGGCAAACTGGCAGGAGCAAACTGATAACCTGAGCAGTAGCTACGCCCCCTGGCAAATATTTAATTTAGGTACCGGTAAAGGCACCTCCGTTTCAGGGGTATTGAAGTTGCTCAGTGACATCAAAAAGCAGCCAATATCCATCATTAACCAGCGAAGCAGCGAACCACAATGTTGGGTGGCTGACGCGACGCCGATATTAACCCACATGGGATTACAGGCCCGCACGCAATTGCAGGCCGGGTTAACAAAGCTGTTTAGTGATCCTTGATGCGATTAATAATGTTCGTTGTGGATACGCCATCTTCAAAGTTGAGTACTTTGACTTCTCCGCCATTGGCGATAACCTGCCTGCCACCGGCAATATCTTCCGGTTTATAATCACCGCCTTTTACCAGAATATCCGGCAAAATTTCACTGATCAGTCTTTCCGGGGTGTCTTCGTGAAAATCCACTATCCAGTCGGTTGATGCAAGTCCGGCAAGTACTGCCATGCGGCGCTCCAGGTTATTTACCGGACGCCCCTGGCCTTTCAGTTGCCTGACTGACGCATCGCTGTTTACTGCCACAATAAGACGATCGCCGAGTCTGGCAGCAGCTTCCAGATAGGACACGTGACCGGCATGCAATATATCAAAACACCCATTGGTCATCACCAGACGCTCGCCACGGCTTTTGGCTTCCTGAACAGCAATTTGCAGCTGAGCCTGAGACATCACGCCGGTACCAACCTGCTCATCTTTACTGACCGCCTGTTTTAGCTCTTCAATATTGACGGTAGAGGTACCTAATTTAGCCACTACCACACCCGCTGCGGCATTGGCTAAGATGCAGGCATCACGCAAACTGGCCCCGGTGCCAATCGCTGCTGCCATAGTGGCAACCACAGTATCTCCGGCCCCCGTTACGTCATACACTTCTCGTGCTTTGGCAGGTAAATGAAATTCCTTACGCCCTTTTTCTATCAGGGTCATACCGTGTTCAGAGCGCGTGACCAGTAAGGCTTGCAGATCCAGGTCATCAAGCAATTGCAGGCCCTTGTCAATCAATTGCTGTTCAGATTCACAAGCGCCTACCACAGCCTGAAACTCAGCCATATTTGGGGTCAGTACCGTTGCACCGCGGTACTTGTTAAAGTCACTGCCTTTGGGGTCCACTATAATGGGTTTATTGGCAGCGCGGGCGGCGGTTATCAGGGTCTGAGGATCACTTAAACAACCTTTTGCATAATCGGATAACACTACAGCACTACAGGCAGACAGTCGCGCCACCACCTGCTCGTGCATGGGCGCTTTATCAACACTGTGAAAACTTTTTTCAAAATCCAGTCTGATCAGTTGCTGGTTGCGGCTTAACACCCGTAATTTAGTGATAGTATCTTTGTCGGGAACGCTATGAAACTGGCATTCCACCTGCACTGATTGCAAGGCATTTTTCAGGATTTGCTGGGCTTCGTCATTGCCGCACAATCCGCAGAGCGCTGTCTTTGCGCCTAAAGCCGCAATGTTTAATGCTACGTTCGCAGCACCACCGGGGCGATCTTCGATGGCATCAATTTTAACAACAGGCACAGGCGCTTCAGGCGAAATCCGGCTGGTTGGCCCAACCCAGTACCTGTCCAGCATCAAATCGCCCACAATTAAAACAGAAGAAAGAGTAAAATCAGGTACTTGCATCAGACAAATTCAATGTAATCGAAAAATAAAGATGCTAAGTGTATCAGGATTATGGCCGTCAGCAAAAATCCAGTTAGTCTTGCTGTACTTCATCCAACAACGCTTTATTGCCCTTGTATGTATGTTTTAACACCTTTTGTTTCCACACCGGGATATCCATATTCAGGTTGTAGCACAGGGATAAGCCACGTTGCTGAAAAGTGACCAGTTGGTTTTTACTGAGCAACGCCATATGACGTCGCACAATACTATCCGTTGAATCCAGCTCAGCAGCGATGGCTTCTGTGCTTTTTTCTCCTTCGTGAATGAGCAACAACAGAATGCGGACCCGTAAATTATCCGCCAGACAGCGAAAAAATTGTTCCGTTTTGATATTTTCCCTGGGGCGGGATGAGCCCCGGGCCACTAAATTTTCCACAGACATTCCAGATTACCGTTGGAATTTTACTCCTGAAAAAAGTGTGGCAAGCGAATATGAAATTATCGTGACAATTTAAAGACAATGCCGACAAGGTTATAATATTTACCCGGCGTTAATGAATTTCAATTCCCTTCGGCGCCATGCCCCGGCGGGATGGCGAACGTTTTTTAAGCAACATCCGAACATAGCCAGCTCTACCCGGAGCCAAAAGCTATTTAATTTGGTTTGCCCTGAATTGATGACGAGTTATCACAACCAGCCTTAAGACGCCTTAGATGAGTTTGCTGATTGACAGGCTTTTTTCAACACCTGGTTTAATTCAACCACTATTATCTGCTTGGAATCATTGTCGGGGCGCCGACTGCGCATAAAGGGCACCAGCTGCGCCTAACTGATTAAACCGGAAAGAATCAGGGCGATGCCAACACTCAGAGCCAGTTCAATACTGGCAACACCGACATTGTGTTGCTGGTCAATTTCCTGCACCAGATTCACATTAGACAAAATAAACCACCTGGCTATCGTCACCAGCGCGGTCAGTACAAACGTCAGAGCCAGACCAATAATCAGCCAACCAGTCAGGTTACTGACGTATCCAAGTGGTTTGTATTCCAGCAAATTGCTGGCGGCTGTTACGGCCAGGGCCGTACCCAGCAGGTGTCCGCTGTGCTGGATTGCCAGCGCCATTTGCCCTTTGGTTAAGGAAGATTGCAGCGAGCCACTGCGATTGTTCTCCCGAAATCGACGTTCGTAAATTCGGGTCATCGTCAGCAAAATCGTCTGCGATACCAAAAAGCCCGAAAAGATGGCGATAAAGGCCTGAATATCAAAGCCACTCACCCACACCAGCACACTTTTAATAATGATCGCCGTTGCGATAGAGCTGGACGCATCCACCAAGGCAATAGAGGTATTGCGATCCTGAATATGAAACTCTTTATCCAGTCGGTGTAACACGATTTTATCGTGTGCATAACGGCCAATTTTGATCAGTAAAATACCAATAGCACCATACACCAACATAGTGACGATGGAGTTTTCAATATCACCTTTGCTGGACGTTTCTACCGCGCCGGCAAGTACCACTGCCAGGGCCATCATTCTGCCCGCCACACTGATGCCGTAGGCATAATTGTCGTGATTCGCACGCCCGCGATTGTCCTTGCCATCTTCCAGTAAACGGCCAGAAATCCAACGCAACATCGTTAACAGGGAGATGGCAATAACCATATCCGTCACCAAATAAATCCACAAATCAGGGGAAACAGGGATCAGATTTACCAATGCAGACATAAATGTTCAGTGAAAATGGGGGTTTAAAGTAAAGTTATAGTACATTAAGCTGCATTAAATCAAAGATTTATCTGAATCCCTTATGACACTTCAAACAAGCAATTCACTTCCCGCTGAGCTGACCAAGGTCGCGCAGTTGCACTGGCAAGGATTTATCGAGCGCAATGGTGATTCCTGGTTGCAGACACTGACACCAGAAAACAGTGACAGATTGCAGCGGGCGTTTGCCTTAAGTGATTATGTTGCAGAGCAATTGCAATCTCACCCTGACTGGATCGAGGCTTGCTTATCGCCACAATCACCAGGTTCAGTAAAACAGCGATTGCGAGAGCAACTGGATAATGCAAGCGATGAAGCGAGGTTTCATAAAATACTCAGAGATTTTCGCAATCAGCAAATGGTCAGCATTGCGATTAACGATCTACTCAATGAGCAAATCATAGAGGATTCCTTAGCTCAGGTATCGGCACTGGCAGATGCGCTGATAGTTGGCGCATACGACTGGCTATACCAGCACTTTTGCAGTAAATACGCCACGCCACAGGAAGCCGGTCAGGCATTGCCAATGTTAATCATTGGAATGGGTAAACTGGGCGGTGAAGAACTTAATTTTTCCTCGGATATTGATTTGATTTTCGCCTATCCCTGCAATGGCGAGTTGCAATACCGCAACAAATCCATGGAATACCAACAGTTTTTTATCCGGCTGGCCCAGAAACTGATTGCGGCATTAAATCAAACAACCGTCGACGGTCAGGTGTTTAGGGTGGACATGAGACTCAGACCCTTTGGTGAAAGTGGCCCCTTGGTGGCCAGTTTTGCCGCGCTGGAAGATTACTATCAACAGCAAGGGCGGGAATGGGAACGCTATGCCATGGTTAAAGGCCGAATTCTCAATCCGGCCAGCGACTTTAGCGACGAATTACAAAGCATACTGCGGCCATTCGTTTATCGACGATATATCGATTACAGCGTTCTGGAATCATTGCGCAAAATGAAACAACTGATCCGTCAGGAAGTCCGGCGGCGCAATCTAACCAACAATATTAAACTGGGTAGTGGCGGCATTCGTGAAATAGAGTTTATTGTGCAATGCATCCAGCTGACTCGCGGTGGCCGGGATCCACTGTTGCAGCAAAAGCGCTTACTGACGCTGCTAAACACCTTCGAAACCCAACAAATTTTAAGCGCCGAGGATGTCAATGAGCTACGCCAGGCTTACCTGTTTTTACGCAAAGCAGAACATTGCCTGCAGCAGTTTAATGACGAACAAACCCAGGAGCTTCCGGAATGCGAAACAGACTTTTTACGGCTGATTCAGGTGATGGGCCACAAAGATAAGCAGGGTTTTATGACCGAGCTGGAACACACCTTTGCAATGGTCAGCGCCCAGTTTGATGAGTTAATCGGCGATAGTCCGGAAGAAGAAAGTGAGATTGATACGCCATTAAATGATTTCTGGCACCTGGATTTAAGTGAAGACGAGGCCCTGCAACTCCTGGAAGAAGTCACCGATATTAGTGATGCTCACAAAATGTATCAGCAATTGCAGTCTTACAAAAAGGAGTTTGCGAAAAAACCGATTGGTGCCCGGGGCCGTGAGTCACTGGACAAACTGGTGCCGCGGATACTCAATGCCTGTCTGAGTTTCTATACCAAGTCAGATGCCGACAATGCCGTGCTAATTGAACGGGTTTTTCAGGTTATCAGTGCCATTCTCAAGCGCACCGCCTATCTGGAATTATTACTGGAAAACGAAGGCGCTATGATGCAGCTGATACGGCTGTGTTCAAAAAGTGAATGGGTGTCGGAACAACTGGCCCGATTCCCATTGTTGCTGGATGAGTTACTTAACCCTCAGGCGTTGTATAACCCCACGCCTCTGGCCCACTATCCGGACCTGCTCCGACAATCGCTGCTGCGCATTCCGGAAGAAGATCTGGAACAGCAAATGGAAGCATTGCGCCAGTTTAAACTCAGCCATCAGTTGCGCATTGCGGCCGCCGATATTCAGGACACATTGCCCGTCATGAAAGTCAGTGATCACCTGACCTGCCTGGCAGAAACCATTATTGCCGAAGTGATTAATTCTGCCTGGCATCAAATGACAGAAAAATATGGCTATCCGGTGGGTGCAGATGATGAAGACAAACAGTTTTTAGTGGTGGGCTACGGCAAACTGGGGGGCATAGAGCTGGGCTATAGTTCAGATCTGGATTTAGTGTTCTTACATGGCTGCACCAGTGCAGCAGATACCAGTGGCCCGAAAGCCATTGATTCCCGACAATTCTACGCCAAACTGGCGCAACGTATTATGCACTTATTCAACACCAAAACCGGTTCCGGCGAGTTGTATGAAGTGGATTTACGATTGCGGCCTTCCGGTAATTCCGGATTACTGGTCGCTCAAATCGAGAGCTTTTTAAGCTACCAACAAGAAGAAGCCTGGACCTGGGAACATCAGGCATTGGTGCGCAGTCGCGCGATTGCCGGCAGTGACGCACTCAGACACAGGTTTAACGAAATACGGCAACAGGTGCTGTGCAGTCACAGAGACAGCAATACACTGCAGTCCGATGTCGTGGCTATGCGCCAGAAAATGCGTAACCACCTGGATAAAAGTACCGACAACAAAATCGACCTCAAACAAGCTGCAGGCACAATCGCTGATATCGAATTTTTGACTCAGTACTGGTCCCTGTTGCATGGCCAACGGGTACCGGAAGTTGTCACCTGGTCAGATAATGTCCGCATCATTGAGGCGTTAAAACAATATCAGTTGATAAATGAGCAGTGGTGTCAGCAACTGATTGATGCCTACCTGGCATTTCGTAACCTGTCCCATCAAAAGGCCCTGGATGGCGATGAAAACCTGATGATAAAAGGTGAACTGGAATCTCACCGGACGGCGGTGATACAAATTTGGCGGCAAGTGTTTGCTGATGCGTTAGCGGCTGAAGCCAAATCAGAACAGGGCCAGTAACACTGCTACGATGCCAGGCGTTTTAGACATCAGGACATTCATAGTGCCCGGGACCAGCCGCCCCTGCGGGGCCGATGTTTACCGGGACTGAGGTTAACTGGGCCTGGCGACTGTGCAGTTTTCCCGGAGAAAGTCGGTATTTTCGTCGGTGATCACCAAAGAGCGCTGTTTCGGACAAACGTAGGCGGTTACCTGGCCATTAAAATTGCTGTCAACTGCCTGCGCGATTTTATACAAAGAACCCACCAGGGTATCTTCCATTTGGAACTGACTTTTTACGATAAAATCCTGATCCAGCTCCCAGATCACCTGCATACCTTCGCTCTGGGCATAATTAGTAATTGACTCGCGCAGAGTTGAACCGGCAGAAAAAGTACGGTATTTGTGCTCACCAACCCAGCGGCCTTCAATAGGCGCACTTTGTTGTGCTGCCATCTTGTTTAACCGGGTTTGCAACGATTCAGAACCTTTGTTCAGATCCACGACAAAATCGCCCTTGTCTTCTTCATAAGGCTTACTCTGAGACATGCGGTGTTGAGCATAAAAATCACTCAAACTGGAGTTGATGTTTTTCTGCTCAGCGTTTTTCTTTTGCTCGGCCTTTTCGTTTTGATTACTAATCAGCAAAGCCGCACCGATGATCAAAATAATTGCAAAGCCAAACTGTTTGGCCCAAAACATTGCCGGTGAAAAGTTCTTTTTCTTTGCCATACATTAAAACCCGAAGGAAAGCACCCCCTAACCATTTTGACAGAATATATCAGAATTCTATCCATTTATCGTTATCCTAATTGATAACTTTACTGCAAATCCGTGGCTTTTATAGTAATAAATTGTCGTTGCAGCTGTTACAGGTACAACGACGGCGCATCCGGATCGGGGCGTGTTTTAAAACGCTTGTGCATCCACAAATACTGTTCTGGCGCCAGCAGCACCATTTCCTCAACCCGTTTATTGATTCTGGCAACATCATGGGCATCGTCACCACTGGGGAAATTATCCAGCCCTGGCCAAATTTTTATTTTATAACCGGCCGGTGAAGAAATTGACTGCACAAACACCGAGCCACAATCACTGTTGTTCATGAACAGCATTGAGCCCAATGTGGTAGCGGTTTCAGGAACGGCAAAAAACGGTACGAACACACTTTTATTGCGCCCATAATCCTGATCCGGCAAATACAAGCTCAATTCACCACTGCTCAGGGCTTCAAACATCCCTTTAACATCGCGTTTGTGAATCATGTATTTGTTCGATCTGGCCCGGCCGTGGTATTGCAAATATTCCATCAAATCGTTGTTGTGCTTGCGATAAAAAGCGATGCTTGGCTGGTAAAAGCCCAGTCCCCGGCAGGCAAACTCCAGACTAAGACAGTGAATCGCCATAGCAAACACGCCCTTCCCCTGTTGCTGTATGGCTTCAACATGTTCAAAGCCTTCGATACTGAGCAACTGCTTTACTCGCCAGTCTGGCCACCACCAGCCCATTACGGTTTCCAGCACAGCCATGCCTGAAGCAGACAAGTTGTCTTTTAACAACTGCGCCTTGCGGGATGCATCCCAGTCAGGAAAACACAAGTCAATATTGCGCCTGGCTATCGCCACTCGCTTTTTACCGAACAGGGCCAGCAGTCTGCCAAGACCAGCCCCGATCTTCCGCACCAGGGGATAAGGTAAGCAGGTCAGTAAAAACAATAAAGAAAAACCAAACCAGATTGGCCAATATTTGGGCAATAAAAAGCGCCATTCAAACTTGGGGGCGTCGATAACCTTCAAGATAACTCTCTCTACAACGTCAATGTCGGGGGATCTTACTTGAGTTCTGTTACAAATGCGATTTTATAGCAGAGTTTGCGCCTTGCGCGATAAGATAATAAAGTAGCTGGTACTTCGAAGGATCATTCAAGAGATAATCAGATTGAGCAACTCAACATCCAGAGGCGACAGTGCTTTTAAAGCCATGGTCGAACTGGCTGCAGCCGGTATTATGGAACTCACCTCTGAGGGCGACATTGTTTACGCAAATCAGGCCTGTGAGCGGCTGTTTGGTTATGATAATGAAACACTGCTATCACTCAATTTCAGCGATCTGGTTCCTGGCAGTTTTTTACAACCCGGCGACCCTTTCTACCAGGACTTTATTCAGAATTATTCAGCTGAACGTATATACGAAAGCACCAGCCTGACCGCATTTCGTGAAGATGGTGAAGTGTTTTTTGCCAACATCGGGGTCAGTGAAGTCAGCCACACCGGACATTTTGTCGTTACCCTGAATGAATCTGCCAAACTCAAATCTGCAGAACAAAACCTGCTGGAGCTCAATAAAAAGTTTATGGTGGCAACAGAGGCCGCCGGTATCGGTATTTGGGAGCTGGACTTTGAGACAGGTACCTTGCAGTGGGATGAGCAAATGCATCAGCTGTACGGGGTATCTGAGCGTGACTTTAAAGGCAGCTATGATGACTGGATTTCCAGGCTACACCCGGATGATGTTGCCCCCACCGAAGCCATGTTTAACTACTGTATCGAACAACAAACAAAGTTCGATACCAGCTTTCGCATTGCCACCCCGAATGGCGACGAACGCTACCTAAAAGCTTATGGCCTTGTCACCTACGATGAAAAGAATACCCCCCTGCACGTCATCGGGGTGAACTACGACCTGACGGACAGATACACCGCGCAAAAGCGCCTGATTGAGAGTACCGAAGAAAATGCCATGTTGGCAAAGTTGGCCCAGGAAACCGATAACGCAGTCATACTCACCGATGCTCACCAAAATATCACCTGGGTTAACCGCAGTTTTGAAAAGATTTCAGGTTACAGTTTTGAAGAGGTGATAGGCAAACACCCCGGTGTGTTCCTGCAAGGCGATAAAACCGATCCGGAAGTGATCAGGCGCATGAGTGAAGCGGTTAAAAACGGCCATGGCTTCAACGAAGAATTGATAAATTATCACAAAGAGGGCAACCCTTATTGGTTGCGTATCAATTGCCAGCCGCTATACCGGGAAGGCAAGCTCACCGGATTTATGGCGCTGGAAACCGACATTACAGAGCAAAAAGAAGCTGAAATCAAAATTACCAATCTGAACCGGTTGCAAAAAGCGGTGCTGGATAGCGCCAACCTGATGCTGATTGCCACGGATAAAGAATTTAAGATAAAAACCTTTAACCGCTATGCAGAAGAACTGCTGGAATACACAGAAGAAGAAGCAATTGGTCAGATGAACCTGACCGATTTTTTCGATCCTCATGAGTTGATGTTTAGCGCACAGAAGCTGGGGCGCTCCATCGATTCATTGTTGCAGCCGGATCTGGAGAACTTCCTGGCAAATGCCAAACAAGGCAATAACGAAGAGCTGGAATGGCAACTACTGACAAAGTCAGAAAGGGCCTTCCCGGCGCTATTGTCCATTACCCCAATCCATGACGACAGTGAAAATATCGAAGGCTATTTAGCGGTGGCCCGTGACATTTCTCAGCTGAAAAAAATGGAAGCAGAAAAACAGCGCAATCAGGACCTGATGGAAACCACAGGTACCATGGCAAAACTGGGTGGCTGGGAACTAAACCTTCAGACCAATGATATTTATTGGTCCAAAGAAGTTTATCGCATCCATGAAATTCCGGTTGGCGAAAAGATCGATCTGGGTGAAGCCATTTATTTTTATGCACCGGAAGCGCGCCCCATTATCCAAAGAGCCATAGAAGATGCCATTGCCGACGGCAAATCCTGGGATCTGCAACTGCCCTTTATCACTGCCAGAAACCGCCGCATTTGGGTCAGAGCCGTTGGCTTTGTTGAATACGTTAATGGTGAACCCTTGCTGCTTAGAGGGGCGTTTCAGGACATCACTCAGCTAAAACGGGCCGAAGAAAAGGCCAAAGAAGCCAGCCGTACCAAAAGTGACTTCCTGGCCAATATGAGTCATGAAATTCGCACCCCTATCAACGGCATTTTGGGCATGAACGATCTGCTGCTAAAAACCCGGTTGGATGAAAAACAACGCCACTATGTGTCACTGGCCCAGTCTTCCGGACAATCGCTACTGCACCTCATCAATGACATTTTAGATTTCTCCAAGATTGAAGCCGGTAAGCTGGAACTGGAGGAAATTCCTTTTGATCTGTTCAAACTCATCAGTGAGCTGGCCGACACCTTTGCCTTAAGAGCAGAGGAAAAAGGACTGGAATTCATTTGTGTGGTTAACAGCAGTGTACCGCAATACATTCGCTCAGACCCCAGCCGCATCAGGCAGATCATCAACAACTTGTGCAGCAATGCCCTGAAATTCACAGAAAAGGGGGAAATTACCTTAAAAGTGACAGAAACCGGGTTAAACAAGTTGCATTTCGAAGTTATTGATTCCGGCATCGGCATCCCCGATAGTAAGGTCAATAATCTGTTCAATAAATTTGTTCAGGTAGACGCTTCAACCACCCGAAAATTTGGGGGTACAGGCTTAGGGCTGGCAATATCAAAGCAACTGGCAGAACTGATGGGCGGCACCATTGGTGTGACCAGTGAGATTGGCGATGGCTCAACTTTTTGGTTTAACATCCGCTATGGCGAAGCATTAGAAGAAGTGCCGGAAGCCTTGCTGACACCAGATTTACAAGGTAAGCGCGTGCTGCTGGTCGATGACAATCAATCCGCCCAGGACTGGTTTGAAACCATCGCGACGGGTACTGAGTTACAGTTGTTAAAGGCAGCCAATGCCCCTATGGCGATGAAAGTATTGCGGGAACAGGCCGGTAAAGACCAGCCCGTCGACGCGCTGTATATAGATAATAAACTGCCCGGCATGCAGGGCAACCAATTGGCGAGAGCCATCCGAAGTGATAAGCAATTGCCGCAACCTAAGATGGTCATTATTACCCCTGTCGGAGAGGGTCTGGGCGCCGAGGAATTACAGGAACTGAATATCGTTCATCAATTCCACAAACCGGTAAAACGTCAGACGCTGCGGCAATCACTGTCAATTTTGTTTGATCAGATGCCGGAAGACGACAACCGGGTAGACAATATCAACACCGAAGCCGAGCAGACAAACTCCGGCGAATTGCGTATTTTGTTGGTAGAAGATAATTATATTAATCAGCAGGTTGCCGTTGAAATGCTAAAAACCATGGGCTTTATGGTGGATGTCGCCGAAAATGGCGAAGAAGCGCTGCAAACCCTGAATACGGCCATTGAGCCCTACGACGTCATCTTGATGGATTGCCAGATGCCGGTCATGGACGGTTACGAAACCAGCCGCGCCATTCGCATCTCCAGTTCACCGAATTACGATGCCAATATTCCAATTATTGCCCTGACTGCCCATGCCATGAAAGGCGATGCTGAAAAATGTTACGACGCCGGCATGAACAGTTATCTCACTAAACCCATATCGAATGAAGCACTTAAGGAAGAGCTGGCGAAATGGATCAGGCCTTCCGCTTGATTAGCGCCTGAAAGTTAATATTGTTGATTAATATTGCTCAGCTTTTTATAAAATTGCTCAAAATGCTCCGGGCTTTCATAATCAAAGTGATACTGGTTATGAAAGCCAAAACTCAGGGAAACCAGAGCGTCACTTAAATACAAGGTGTAACCATCAAAATCCGTGTTGGCCCTGACACCATCAAGCAGATACCCTTCTTCGCTTTGCTCACCATGCAGACGAATTTTTTCGAATACGGCCAAAATCAGTTTACTGTCTATCTCGTTTTTCATATCACCTCATTTCGCAGGGGCTAAAAATTATAACGATAGCCCAATTGTGCGCTATTGATCTGCAGATCATTTTCACCCCGGACATGCTCAACATACAAACGCACCTGAGAACGGTAGCCCACATAAAAGTCAAAACCGATACCAATTAAACCGGCAATCGCGGTTTCATCCAGATGGCACTGGGTTATGGACTCTGCGTTGTCAAAATTGAAGACACTGGCATTGCCCGCGTCACATTGCGGCTCGCCGGAAAATCGTTCAGTGGTTTCATACCCCAACGCCATCACGCCTAATTTGTAAAAGAGTTCACCGCTTTGGCCTGCCGCTTTGCCCAGCACCGAAAAATACATTCCGGAAGCGTCCACCCCCGGGTCGATTACACTATCTTCGCTGTTTTGCGGCGCTTCGGGCATAGTGAAATCAGCGGCCGCTAAGCTAAACCCCAATTCGGCATACCACTGAGGATGAATTTCAGTACCAAAGGCCAGTACACCACCGGCTGAGGTACTGCCGGCCTGACCAACATCCACATCATTGACGGTAGGCGCAAGTAACACATAGCTTTTTTCAAATAGCTGCGCCGCGACCAATTGCGTTGAACCCAGCACCATCAGGCACGTAGCCTGAGCTAATTTTTTCAAGATATTCATTGTCTTAAAACTCCATCATCTCCACTAGGTTAGTGCCAAGACCCCACCAGTGTCCAGAGAACGGGGCATTATATTTAGCAGATAGTTTCAATGGGAATTTGCTGAAAACCTGGGCACAATAACCAGCTTTAGTTTTTACACAGTTAACAGCACGACATGGCGCAACTATATTTCTACTATTCTGCAATGAATGCGGGAAAATCCACCACACTTTTGCAATCGGCATACAACTACAAAGAACGTGGTATGCATGTTGAAATATTCACCGCAGCCCTGGATGACAGATACGGCATTGGCAAAATCACTTCCCGTATCGGACTGCAATCCAACGCCCACCTTTTTAACTACGACTCAGATCTGTGGCAGATCATCGCCCCGATGCATCACGAGAAAAAAATCGACTGCCTGTTATTTGATGAAGCGCAATTTTTGAATAAAGCCCAGGTTATGGCATTAACCCGCATTGTCGACGAACTGAGGATCCCGGTATTAGCCTATGGTTTGCGCACAGACTTTTTAGGGGAGACGTTCGAAGGCTCGCATTATTTGCTGGCCTGGGCTGACAAGCTGGAAGAATTAAAAACCGTCTGTTTCTGTGGCAGGAAAGCTAATTTTGTGATTCGTCGTGATGAAAATGGTAAACCTGTTACCCAAGGTGAACAGGTACAGGTTGGTGGTAATGACAGTTACGAGTCGCTATGTCGTCGACATTTTAGCGAGCTTGTATGGCATCCTGAGAAAACTGCATAAGGTCGGGATAGAATTGGTGAAATCCCTGTTCCAGTTCAGCCTGATTTTGTCTTAAAAAGTGATAGCTTTGCTGTGCGAAAATCAGCCGGTCGCGCAACCGCTTTTGCACTGTAAGCATTGCCCTCAGACAAGTTTCTGCTTGCTGATAATGTTGTAACCATCGGGTCTCCAAGAGGCTGGATTTAACCCGCCGAAAACGCTCATCCGGCATGTCCACGGAGCGTAACTCGTTGTAAAACTGATCGAACACATGGGGTAGTAAGTCCGGCGGATACTGCGGGTTGTGTGTCAGCAACAGGTGGTCAAACCAAATATCCAGACAAATCCCGGAAGTTCGTCTTAACGCTCTGGGAAACAGCCCTTTCAACGCCAAAATCTGTGGATGACTGTCGGTAAAACTGTCTATCTTACGATGTAATCTGACGCCATCACGCAAGGGTTTCGTCAGGTAATCCAGCTGACTACCACGCACAAAATCACCAATAAAATTTCCGACTAAAGACGTGTTGGTGAAGGCAGCCAGGTGGATATGTGCAATATAGTTCATAAGTTACAAAAAATTACAAAAGCCATAGGCCAGGCTATAGTTTAACGGGTCAAAAATTGTCAAACTAACCCCTGTTGTACCTGGCTAATTACAACCACAACAATCTGGTGACACAAGAAGGATATAAATATGTTACGTGGAAATACAAGCAATTCAAAATATTGGTTAACTTTATTAGCAACCGCACCAATATTCTTTTCAGGGATGTCACAGGCATCGGTGGTTGACGCTAAATTACTGTCAGAGAGTTCTCCTGTATACCCTTTTGAATACCGCAAAGACAGCATCGAAGGATGGGTCCAGGTAAGTTTCGTGGTTAACGCCGAAGGTATAGTCACCGAACCACTCGTTCATGAATCCACCGGGCATGAATTGTTTGAACAGGCTGCACTGGATGCAGTATCAAAATGGCAATACCAACCCGCGTCAAAAGATGGCGTCCCCGTGGCACAGAGCTTTAACGCTGTGCAGGTAGAATTCCACCTGGACACCAGTAATAATTACTATGAAGACAGCGGACGCAATGAAGTCGAAAAACGTTTCCTTTCGCGCTTTCAAAAGGGCATGACAGCGATCGAGCGCGGTAACCTGAAAGAAGCAGCCAAAAAAATCAAGGAGCTTCAGGAACGGGAAAAGCGCAAATGGATCGAAGCCAGTTATTTATGGGTGTTAGAAGGTTATTATTTTGATAAAGCCGGTGATTCAGTTAAGGCAGCTAAAAAATTCTCTCATGTCATGAACAATGGTAGCCAGGTGCTTCCCCGGGCTGTTTATGTGGAAGTACTTAAAAAGGCATTTCGCGCCAATATCATGAACAATAATCTGTTGGGCGCAGTACAGGTTTATGAACATTTTGAAGCAATCGATGCCGACCACGATGGTTTGAAAAGTCTGGCACCCTACTACCAGCAGGCTCAGAGTTTTCTGGCAGGTGAACAACCGTTGGAGCTAATCGGTATGCTGCCAGAAAGCGGACTATGGCATCACACGACGTCGCGCCAAGACTTACAATTGGTTACCGACGGCAAAAAACTCGAATCTGTGCATTTGCGTTGTGATCACCAACAGCAGTCCTTCTCGAATGTTCAAAAACAAAGCATAAAGCTCGAACCCGATTGGGGAACTTGTGTTGTCTACATTGATGGTCCCGCAAAAACACAATTCCTGCTGACGGAATCATAAACAGGTAATTACCTGGCAATAGGATTTCTCAGCCCCCACTAAGAGCGACGCATAAGTCGCTCTTTTTTTGCCTCACTTCCGGTATCCGACACTGTCAGCTCTCCCTCTATTGGCATATCTTATTTACTTTTGCTAATACGAACCATTTGCATTTTTATCTCCAGTTAATATATATTCGCTGCCCTAAGTTTTCGCAATGAGTTTGGCGCGCAACCGGGCGGCGCCAGGCATGATCATTTTGAGTTTCAATTATGATTATTTATTCACATGGACTTGTAATCCTTTGCACACTGCTGTCGGCTGTAGTTTTCTACGCCGGTTGTCCGAACCAACAGTGGTTCTCAAAACGCTATATCACTTTTTTACCGGCACTTTTCCTCAGCCTTTTACTTTTAATACCTGCCTGGCTACTTTTGCGCCTGGACATGTCAGTGCTTTCATCAAGCTTCACACTGCTAACTGCTGAGATGTTGTTTCTTGGAACAATACCGTTTTTGACCCGCTTTAAAACGCCACTGAAAATTAAGTCTGGTAATAAATCCTCGCTGATTCGGGGTGACAGTTACAACACACACAAAGCGCGGTGGACGTTAAAAATTGTCGGTATGTCATTGCTGGGATTCCCTTTTGCGGTATTTACCAGCAGCCTGCTGGGCTGGTGGGCACCGGCCTCCATTCCCAACGATGTGCGTTCTCAATTTATCATGTGGATGATTGTTCCTTTATGGATAACACCGATCAGTCTGGTGTTTATTAGCAATAAACCATGGCGGTTATTTTTAGGTTTTAGTCTGTTTACGCTTTTGGCCTTTGGCCTGTTGTCGCAGGTAAACATTGGAGGTTGATACATGCGTCTGGAAATATTTAAGAACTATCAACAGGTACATATCTGGACGGGCATTCTCTCCGGGCTTTTATTGTTTATTTGCTTTGTTGCGGGTGCGTTAACCATGTTTAAAACGCCTCTCAATCAGTGGGCGTTGCAGGCTGACAACCGCTTACCCACGATTGAATATGCCGCCTATGATGAACTCATTCAGCAAGTACTTGAAAAGCACCCTGAGGCAGCAGCGGAAATGACGGTTTACTTGCCTGGTGCAATGCCGCAACAGGCCCCGGTAACCTGGCTCATCGAAGATCCCCAGACCCATGCCGTTGAATATTGGCAAGCGACTTTAGACGCTGACGACAAGTTGGTCAGTGAAAAAGTGGCTATTTCCGCGATTGGCGACTTTTTAGATCACTTACACCGCACCGCCGGGATCCCTGGCGGTGATGATCATGACGCGGTAGGTATTTTTGTCATGGGCGTTGTCTCCATGTTGTATTTTGTTGCCATAGTTTCCGGTTTGATCATCTTTTTGCCCGGCTGGTTTAAAGACCTGTTTGCTGTCAGAAAGGGGAAGAACAGTAAGCGATTCTGGGTAGATTTCCACAATATTTTGGGCATTACCGCCTTACCGTTTCACATCGTTATTGCAGTTACCACCATCGTATTTGCCTATCACGATGTCCTGTATGGCGCAATGCAGCAATGGGTTTATAAAGATGCCCCTATGTTTAGTCGTCCGGCACCGAAAGAGCTGGATTTAGCATTTAACAACCTGGTCCCGGTAGACGAACTTCGACAAACCATTCAGACGATGGAAGCGGATTTCGAACCTGAAGTATTACGATACGCCGGTTTGGGAACCCCAAGGGCCAGAGTGCTGGTAGGTGGAAACCTTGACGGACAATGGATCAGAGGGCCAGAACACGCCTTCTGGGTGAGCAATCCCTACACCGCCGAATCAGGTTATACCGCTATGTTACCCAGTGTTTCAGGGGTTATGGGCAAAATTGTCAATGGCTTTTTTACCTTACACTTCGGAGGATTTGGCGGCGGATTGGTACATTGGCTGTATTTCGCTATGGGCCTGTCAGGGTCATTATTATTCCTTACCGGAAACATTATCTGGATTGAGGCCCGGCGTAAAAAGCAAAACAACAGTGAGACACCCCCAAAACAAAGGCGTTCAGTGGTGATTTTAGCCAGACTAACGGTCGGAGTGACATTGGGTACGCTGGCCGGTATTGGCCTTGCCCTGCTTACTGCCAAGCTTTTACCACACGCAGACTGGGATATTGCTTTCTGGCAAATGACCGCTTACTACGTTGGCTTTCTTGGTTCAACAGTGTTTGCCCTTGTCTGTAAACCGATAAAGAGCGCAAAAATTCTGTTACTCACCCTTTGCAGCCTGCTACTGGCACTGATTGCTGCGACACTTTTACATTGGGATACGAATGCGAATAACGGGGTCAATGCAGGCGTTTGCCTTGTCTGTGCCGCGTTACTGGCAAGTTTGTGGGCAACCCAGGCCCACCTTAAAAAGCGACAACAACAGATCCCGAGGGACAGCGTGTGGTCCTGACCACTCACGTCCATTAATTTCCCGCAACACACTTAATTATTGGAGACACCAACTCATGCTTACGCCAGATCATTTCCGCCGCCTTCCCCTGCTTGCGGCCATTACTGCAAGCCTTACCGGTCCTGTGGCAATTGCCGAAGATATGCCTGAAAACGACGATACCCAGGTGGAAAATATTGTGGTTATTGGTGAAAAAATCGAACGCACACTGAAAGACACCACGTCATCCATTTCAGTCATTGCCGAAGAGGCCCTGAACAGCACGCAGTTTAAATCGGTAAGTCAGGCTATTTCGGAAATCCCGAATGTCGTGGCACTGTCCGGTTCAGTACCCGATATTCGCGGTGTGTCCGGCAATGGTGCAGCCGGGGGATTTAACTCCATATCAGGTGGCGCCAAGGGCCGGGTTACCACACTGATTGACGGCGTTGCAGAGCCTTTTGTGGCAGATCTCACCGGTGATACCGGTTTATGGGATGTGGAGCAGATAGAAGTGTACCGCGGTCCGCAGTCCACCAGCAATGGACGTAACAGCATTGCAGGGTCAGTCTTTATTAAAACCAAAGACCCCTCACAAAATTGGGAAGGCGCAGCGCGTCTGGGATATCGCAATGAAGACAGCTACGTCGATACTTCCGTTGCGTTGTCCGGTCCCTTGATCGAAGATAAACTGGCGTTTCGCGTCAGTGCGCAGCGGCTGGTTGCCGACACCATCACTGACGACCAGGGTTATGCCAGCAACCCACCAGATTATGATCTGGATGAAATTAAAACCAATCGAATCCGGGCGAAACTGCAATGGACCCCCAGCAGTGAACTTAAAATGCTGCTATCCCACTCGGTCAGCAACGAACAAGGTGATACCGGACGCATCTATTATGAAGCCGAAAACCTGGATGAAAAAAACCGGATTTTCTTCAGAGATATTGAAACCGATGTACATACCACCAGCCTGAATACCGGATACCAAATTAACCAGGATTTTCGACTGGATATCCTACTGGCCGTCATGGATTACCAATGGGGATTTGATAGCTATGAAGCGACGCCAGAAGCTGAGCAGCAACTGATTTTTGATGAAAACAACACAACGCTGGACGCCAGACTCAGTTTTGGACAAAGCCAGGACAGCGTTAAAGGCTTTGTCGGCTTAGCCTATTTTGAACGAGAGCATGACGTTATCAGCACCGGTGCCTACCCCTATTATGGCGATGATAACAGTGAGTCAGTGGCCCTCTACACAGAAGTGAGTGTGGATGTTACTGAGAAGCTGAGCCTGATTGCAGGTGCCCGACTGGAACGCGAATCGCAGCTTAGGAATTTTGTCTATGGCCCGATTGATTCAGTACTCGACAAAGATACCAATATCTTCCTGCCCAAATTGGTACTACAATATGACTGGACCCAGCACACGACACTCGCATTGAGTGCGCGAAAAGGCTACAACGCGGCCGGTGGTGCATTGAATTTTACGGAACAAGAATACTACTATTTCGACGAGGAAAAAGTGGACACCTTTGAACTCAGTAGCCGTAGCAGCTTTCTGGACGGTGACGTATTCTTAAGTGCCAATCTGTTTTACAACGATTATCAGGGCTATCAGGCGCTGAGCTCCAGTCGCTTTATCACCAATCTGAACAGTGTGGTCACCTACGGAATGGAACTGGAAGTTAGCGCCAAAATTAACGACAACCTGGATCTGAATGCTGGCCTGGGTCTGCTCAAAACAGACATCAAAGATGCCGGCGAAAACTATCCGGAAGTCGAAGGCAATGAACTTAATTCAGCACCGGACATCACCGCTAAACTCGGTGCCAAATACTGGCTCAGTAATACCCTGAATGTCGGAGTTTCTGTAAATTATGTGGACGAATACTACGGTGATTTCAACAATACCCCGGAGCGGGTTGCCGGTGATTACACCCTGGTCAGACTACAAAGTAATTATGAAATGGGGCAATGGTTATTCTCTGCCTTCATCAATAATGCCCTGGATGAAGAAGCCCTGTTATCCCAGGAGCCAGTAAGTGGCAGATATCCGGCAGGTTACGTGTCCATTGTCGACCCACGCAATCTCGGGGTTTCGGTAACCTATACGTTCTGATCCCTGCGCTTCGTTCCCGGCCACGGTGTTGCCCATGCACAGTACCGTGGCCGTTGCTATGTTTGCAAATCACAAGTTCAGCTTAGAGAATATCGGCTTTATCCTGATTGAACAGCGATTCGAGGTTCTTGCGATTTTGCAGAGTCCGTTGTACCGCCTCCTGGGCATCTAACGGATTCTGTATACTGCGTTTCAGAATTTCTTCGTCATGGTGTTTGAACACCTGCGCATAATAGTTCGCCTGAGCAGTACTAAACCCATATTCCTGCAGTACCCGGGTGGCCGCATCAATACTTCCTTCAAACACTTCGCGTACTAAATGAGTGATCCCCAGGGCATCAAATTTGGCGGCGTTCATACGGTTTCGGAGTCGCGCCACCACTTTTATATCTGGGTACTCTTCCCTGACCAGTTGCGCTATCTGCAAGGCTTTTTCTTCATTGTCTACGGCGATCAACAAAACTTTAACTTGTTCTATCCCCGCTCTTTTCAGGATATCCAAACGCGACGCATCACCAAAATACACCTTGTTGCCATATTTTTTGACAAATTCGATGTGCTCCGCGTCAGTATCCAGGGCAGTAAAAGGAATATTGTGAGCAGCCAACATACGGGCCGTGATTTGACCAAAACGTCCGAAACCGGCGATTAACACCTGGGGGTGATCATCCTGTACATCCGATTCATAGACATTGGGGCAATTTTTACTGTTAAACCAAAGACTGTGCAAGATCACCAGAGGTGCCGTCATGGCCATTGATATGCCCACCACTAACGTTACCTGATCAGCCACGATACCAGGCAACAAATTGTTTGCCGACGCCTGAGCCATGACCACAAAGGCAAATTCACCGCCCTGTGACAACATTAATGCAATGCGCATCGCATCAGTAGACGACTCGCTGGACGCCTTGAGGATAGCAAAGATAACGGCGGCTTTAATCACCACTAATGCCACTGCGCCGCCCAGTATCACCAACGGCTGAGAAACTAATAAACTCAGGTCCAGATTCATGCCGATTGCGATAAAAAACAAGCCCAGCAATAGCCCCTTAAAAGGCTCAATTTCAGTTTCCAGTTGATGTTTAAAGCTTGAGTTAGCCAGCAGCATTCCAGCCACAAAAGCCCCCATGCCCATTGATAACCCGGATGCCTGCATGCCCATTGCTGTGGCCATAACAATCAGTAATGCCGCTGCGGTCATCACCTCTTCACTGCCATAGCGAGACAACAACCTTAAAAAGGGATTAATAAAATAGCGGCCAGCCACCAGAACAACAAGAATCGCCAGGACACTGACCCACCAGGCTGGTGCGGCAGTACCTGAGGTTTCAGATAAAGCCCCTACTAATAACAATATGGGGATCACCGCCAGGTCCTGCATAAGCAGAATCGAAAAGCCCTTCTGCCCGGGTGGCGTCTTTAAAATACGGTGTTCGCTCATCAACTGAATTGCAAATGCCGTAGAAGACAAGGCCACTGCCAAACCAACCACGATAGCGATGTTGAGCGAGAAGCCAAACAACAGCATTAACCCTAAGATCACCGCCGAAGTAATGAGCAACTGCCCGCCACCGGTCAGCAAAATTTGATTGCGCATGCGCCAAAGCTTTTGCGGCTCTAATTCCAAACCGATGACAAATAACAACAACACCACACCCAGTTCGGCAAAGTGCAATATGGTATCGGGATCAGACACCAGATTGAGAACCGACGGACCAATCACCAGTCCCGCCACCAGGTAACCTAAAATCGCGCCCAGTTTGAGTCGTTTAAACACCGGGACAGCCACCACGGCGGCGGCGAGAAATACAAGTCCAGTTGTCATAGTTGCCATAGTTAATAGTTTTCCGTTAAGAGATGATTAAATAGAATAACAAAGCCTGTTTATAACGAACCAATCTTATTTATCAATTGACTGGTTCACTTTGCTTGTTTACTCAGCACCGATACCAAAGCCGGGGGCCAGGTGCATGTTTTCGACACCTTGTAGCTGCGTATGATTGGCCAGAGCCAACTGACACCCCTGCCCTTTTATGCGGTGATCGGCGGAACAATCGACCTGCCACTGACGCAACACATAACTGGCAAGCGCTGCTCTGACCGTCAGCATCAACGCGCTATTTTCCATGCCATAATCCATTTCCACCGCCCTTGTCTGAGCCATTTCGGGATGCGGGATAAGATGCAACTCGACCAACTGATTCCACTGCTTATCTTCGTTTTTTTGCTCGTAGGGCGCACTGACTTCTTCCAGGTCCGAGACGAAAGTAAACCGCGTACAGACAAAATCTCTAAATTGCTGATGGGTGCGGTCAAATGCCCTGACGTGCCAGCGATGCCCGTTGTTAACTATCGCATGCGGTACCAGTTCCCGTTCAGTCTCACCGGAAGTTATAGATACGTAACCACAGCGAATGGCTTGCTGATTGGTGATCGCCCGCATGAGTGCTGCAATTATATTAGCGTCGGGGTGTATCAGGCGCACCGCATCCAGACACACCTCACTGGATTCCACTAAGGTTGAAATGCCATTGCCAAAGCCCTGGCACAATTGGTGGAGAACGGCTTCGGGATCATGATGAAAAACCGCATTAAACTGATCACAGCGATAATAGCGTTTATCCTTGTGATTTAGCGCCAGATTATCAGGAGCCAGTTCTTTGTATGCTGCAAAGTCGCGGGTACTGGCAGCCAGTCCCGTTTTGAAACGCTCGGTTAATTCCGCCCGCGAAATATGCCCAAAATACTGCAAACTAAAATCGATAAAAGCCAGCCGTTCTTTAGCACCATGATTCAGTTCTTCCAGCCAGATTTGTTCTGTTGTCATAATCATTCCCGTTTTCCACCGTCAAAACACAATAACATCCAATCATTTTGATGTCATCATATTTATCGCTCCTTTTTTTGTCTGGCTATGACACAACGTTAAAGGCCCGAAACAACTGCTTGTGTACCTCCACCAGTTTGCTGATATCACGCTGATACCCCCCACCGATTACAGCTGCGATGGGAATACCGGCTTTTTCACTGTAGGCGCGCACCAGACAATCCCGGGCATAAATCCCTTCGGTGGTAACGCACAGATGCCCCAGGTCGTCATCGATATGAATGTCCACTCCGGCATCATAGATAATTGCATCCGGGTTAAATTGCGCAAGCGCAATATGCAGTGCCTCATCCACTACTTCCAGGTAAGCTGAATCATCCATTTTGGCCGGCAATGGAAAGTCCAAATCTGATCGTTGTTTGCGATAAGGAAAGTTTTTCTCAGCATGTAAGGAGACGGTTTTTATATAGGGATGATTTGCTGCCAGCTTGGCCGTTCCATCTCCCTGATGGACATCGCAATCAAATATCAGTACCCGATCAATATCCGCGCTTTGACGCATCTGCAATGCCGCGAGATACAGGTCATTGATGATACAAAACCCCGAACCAAAATTCGCAAAAGCGTGATGATATCCCCCGGTCAGGTTGATAGCCCAGCCTTTATCCAGTGCCTGCTTCGCTGTTAACAAAGTGCCACCAACCGCCGTCAACGTCCTTTTAACCAGTTGCTCTGACCAGGGGAATCCAATCCTGCGCATGGCTTTGTTGTCCATAGTCCCGTGCAAAAAATGCTTCAGATAGGCGGGTGAAAAGACCCGCATCAGGTCTTCCGGAGGCACAGCCACAGGGGCTAAAAAGTCAGTTTCGACGACACCTTCAGTGCGTAACACATCGTAAATCCCCTGGTATTTTTGTATCGGAAATCGATGCTTGACGGGTAAACTTAACTGGCTGTAAATTGGATGAAAAATCAGTTGAGGCATGCTCTATCAGGTGCGCCATAATTATCAATGCGGACAGCAACATCTTACCAGAAGTTGTTTATCTTTAAACTGTACAACTATTCTTAGCAGGCAGAGATACTGACTCATTTTATGGAGGAATTGAAATGTCCAGACTTGAATCTGTAATAAAAGAATTACTGCATATCAAGCAGGAATTAAGCTTGAGAATCAATATGCTGGAAATGGAGGCCCAGCAACAATGGCAAACTTTACTGCGCAAACTCAGTGTCCTGGAAGACGAACTGGAACACGATTTGGTAACCCTGGCTGAAAAGTTAGGCCACTATGAAGAAGAAAGATTTGTGGGTAATGAACAGGAAATTGAAAACTTACTCAATGAGTTTCGGGCATTGCACAGCAAATCCAGACACTGAGTTATTGTGAATTGATGTATCAGAAAGCCTGAAAGCCAATCACATTGCTGTTTTTTTGTCGCTAATCTGGTTAGAATTCCGGGTTTGAACGACAACGGCTGAGACGGGAGCTATATTTTGGCGAGACCACGTACTTTTTGCGAAGAAAAAGTCATTAATGCTGCGATGAATGCCTTTTGGCAGCATGGCTATGACGCCACCTCTATGTGCGATCTCGAAACAGCAACCGGACTAAAACGCATCAGCATCTACAATGCCTTTGGTGACAAAGAGGGCATGTTTCTGGCCGCGTTAGATATGTATCACGAACAGGGTAAAAACCTATTTCAGATTGAAGTCCCTGAAGCCGGCCTGGAAGGCATCAAACTGCTTTTTGAAAAAATCAGCAGTGAAAAGGACACAGAAGAACCCAATCATTGTGGTTGCCTGATGGTAAACGCGCTATTGGATTTGAACAAATCCAGCCCGGCAGTAAAAGAAAAGTTACTGCGCTTTAAACAGCAAGTTTACACCTCCTTTTACCAGGCTCTGGAAAACGCGCGAAACCAACAGTTAATCGATGCCAGTGAGGCCGAGCTAACACGCAAGACAGAATATTTATGCGGGTGTTTATGGGGCGCGATTGCCACAATTCGTATTGATCAAAATCCCTGCGCAGCCAAAGGTATGGTGGCCACCATTTTAGATACCATTCAGGGCTGGAAACGTCACCAGAACAGTTGATCCCGGTTAGGTGAATTTTGTTTTCGACAGACTGCTGACAAACAAGCCCATATCAAAAAAGCACCGTTAACGTGCAACGCGCACTAAAATCATTCACAGCAGATTACAAAAACCTGCTAAAGCCTTTACAATAAAATCATAAACAACTGAAATACAAAGATATTTTTTATTTTTCAAAGTTGGCACGATACTTCCTTTATAGTTGGCATAATTCGTTTTTCGAATTGTGGGGGGCACGAAGTCGGGGTCAGCTTCGCAAAAATAATAACAATAAGCCTCCCTGTTCTTTATTTAGAACCGGGCCTGATACCAGTAAAACCGATGAGCACACAAAAACCGCAAGTTTTTCAGGTCCAGGGAAAAAGTGAGCCCCCGACGTTTCGGGGAGCTCAGTCTTTCTTATCCGGCGTGTCCGAAATTGATACGGTACAAACAGAAGCTCAGAATAAAGAAATATGCGAATTACACGAAAAACTCATTTTGCTGATTAATGAGCTGGAAGAATTACTCATCGAAGATCAAGAAAACGCCTAATCCCCCTTCATATTGACATGCACTGGTTTACACATTTACTATTGGCCTTTAATTTTCCCCGAGCCGCGAAGTTAATTTCTCCTCACCTATGTTTGTAAGATATCTCTTACAATATTTTCAGAAATATCATACATCTAAATTTTTAGATACCGCTAGATTCAATAGTAGAGCCTTAATTTATTGAAGCAGTAACCAACACTCAAAAAGGATTTTTGGAGGCGCGGTATGAATCAAAAAGTAACGAAACAACTGAAGATTTTGATCGTCAATCAAAATATGGCCGCCCGCAGTGAGCTTAAAAATATGCTTGCCACTTTAGGCCAATCAGCCGTTACTTTAATGAAGGATGGCAGGGACTTAGTCGGTCGCGAACAGTCTTTTAAATACGACCTGATATTCATCCGGGAAGACTTAGGGTTTAGCCTCACCGGTGCGAACCTGGTCAGGCACCTGACTCGCTCCAACCTGGTGCCTAAGTGGTGCAAGTTTGTGATTATCACGGACAGCGCTGAAAAGATCGGCGCCAGCCCCATCTTCAGGCATTTACGCACAGAAATATTAGAATTCCCGCTAAATTACAAGATGGTGGAAAATTCGGTTAACGCCACCATTGAATCTCTGCAAGTTTTCCAAAACATATTAAAAAACCTCAATCAAATTTCCCCCAGTGTTTTAATTAAAAGCATCATTAATATTGACCCAAGTAAATTTGATGAAACTCATAAAGATGAATTATTGGAATTAAAGATTAAGCTGTTGCTGCAAGGGCGTCGACCTGATTTAGCATGGAATATTTCAGAAAAAATCGCCTTAAGTTCAGATAAAGTTCGCGAACAGTTATTCATCAGCTTTTCAACCGGGCAAAGGGAGCGCTTTTTATCGACCCTAGACAATGCCAATGGCTGCGAAATTCTGCGCAAAGGCTGTATTTATTATCAAACCTTGCAAAAACTTCATGAAAACGAACCAGAACTGGCCCTGCGTTGCTTTGAAAAACTGGAAGAGAGTCAGCTTCAATCCAATGAAATAGAAACTCACGCCTTATTACTACAAAAAGTACAGGGGTTGAAAAAAGCACTGGATTATCTGAATCATAAAGAGGCTATAAAAACCGATGAGTTTGACCTGAAAAACAATATCTCATTGGTACGGTTGCTTTGTTATTCCCTCGCCTCCCTCAGTGGTAACCTGGACGGCAACTCTGCCCAAAAAGTTCACAACGACATGGTTGAAATCATTCGCAACAACACCTGGTCTAAGGGATCATTCAAATACAATATGTACAAACCTTTTATTTTGCTGGGGCTTGCCGCCCTGCAGGGTAAAACCTTGCTGAGCAATTTCGAGAAACTTTATGATTTGCGACACCAGTTGGATGTCAAGCAGTTGAATATCCTGTTATATGTTGCCCACAAGTACAACCTCGAAGCTCAGGCCATCGAAGTACACAAGATGTTGGAACGCAATGCCGCCAGATTGGAAATCAGTCCTGAGTTGATTAGTTTTGAAATCACCCATACTGAAGTGATGACCCGCACACTGACCAAAACGGAACAGAAAGCCCGCTATCTGTTACTGGCAGACCTGCACAGACAATCAGGCCGGGTATATCGGGCACTGCGCAAATATTACAAATGTCTTCAGGATTTTTCTCCCGACGATAACGTTAAGCTGCAAATACTGGACTTAATGAAGGAGTTGGGTTTGAAACAGTACTGGAGTTTTAAATCACCACAGGCCCTCAGTAACCCCCTGTGTCAGGATAGTTGTCGCCTCAGTTTTTCGTATTGTTAGACAGGGGGTGGATGACAGGTTTGAGTGAA
>NZ_JBVTQY010000014.1:0-112209 GCF_055755215.1 Planctobacterium sp. R6 | reverse complement strand
GTTTCACTCAAACCTGTCATCCACCCCCTGTCTAACAATACGAAAAACTGAGGCGACAACTATCCTGACACAGGGGGGCGGCGTTAGCGTCTACTATCTGTCCGGTGGACTTCTCAATAAGCAACATCACGGCATTGTGATTGTGGAATATATTCCGAAATTTGCGTTCCGAGCGAAAGACATTGTGAATTGAGTCAAGGTACAGCATTTCGGTGCTGTATCTGTGCTTTAAAACCAGCAACCACAAGCAAAAAAGCAGCAGAGCTCCAATCCAAACCGGAATATTTATGCGTAGATCCTGCCAACCCATTTTGGGGGTCGCTAACAATTGCCAATTCCCCTGAGGTAAACTGATCAGGAGCCCAATTGGCTCCTGCGCTAAAATCTGGCTGTTCCCGTAGAAAAAGTCACCGGCAGACCCGCTGGCGTCTTTACCCCGAATGGCGAGATCCAGTTTTGTCTGCAAGGAAACACCACTGACCTGTAAAATTTCCTCGTAGCGCAAGACAACAGACAGTAACCCCCAAACATCCCCTGAACGGGCGTTAATTATCGGCGTTCTGGCTATCAGTGCTGTATCTCCCTGGATCAAATTTAACGGACCAGCCAGAATTGTTCGATTAAGCTCAATAGCTCGTAATGCTGCTTCGTATTGGTCAGGAATATTCCGGTAATCGGCACCAAGCGCTTGTTCGTTGCCTTCCATTGGGTAGACATGGCTAATTACCAGATCTTTTGCGGCACCAATGTGCCGTATTTGATTGGCAGAGGAGAGCAGTTGTTGAGTAAACCTGGAAAACTCTGATTGGTCCATTTCCGGATTCAGGGAGATGTAGGTTGCAAGACCGTGGGTTAAACTGAGGTTGCGATTGATGGTGTATTCAAGTGAGGCTCTAATCTCGGTGAGCTCGGCGGTGACTTCGTTACTCTGCGTTTGGCGATGGCGCTCATTACTGATTAATTCAAACAGGCCTAAAGCCAAAAGCAGCAAAAGCGCAGACACTGCGGCAGCGGCCAGAAACTTTAATTTGATTCGAAGTTTAGTTTGGTGATTGGATGTTTCAGGCATCTGCTGATCTCTGAAGAGATACTCCTGTTTAGCGCTGGGATTAATTCTTTCGCCTAAATACTAGCAATGCTTTGCCTGTATCCCAAATAGAATGTGCGGTTTATAGACTAATTGATGAGATCTGGTTATAAAAGCAACAACAACTTCTGGTCTGACATGGCCAGGGATTGAGATACCCTTATTGATAGCAACACCGGATTATCGTGCTGAGATTTAAGGCGATTATTTTACTTTCAGAATTGACTCTGACAGATGTTGATTTTGCTTGTTCCAGCTGACCCGGATATCGAGCTTGTGGCGGGATTCGTCTTCTTTAACCGTGATTTTAAGGTCTAACAGCCCCTTGGGGGTAAGTGCTAACTTGCCATCTTCGTCACTGAATTCCAGTTTTCCTTTGCCCAGCCCTTTAGAAATAGCTTCCAGCAGTTTTTGAATGGACTTACCGTCCTGTAAAGACTCGTGCCTGAATTCACTTTTGTGTTCCATTGCGCTACCTCATTGTTGAACTGGCCAAATGTTGTGCCAGCGGGGTGTTAATACCTTGGCCACCGGGTGATCAGAACTGATACCTATTATCATTTTCTTAGGGTGGATTAGGGTGGCCCCAAAGCCGATTCCGGATAAACCTTCCTTGCGACGGGAGTTGCGATCTAAGGTGATATCGCCTTCTACATGCAACAGGCCCTTTTGCAACGATATCTGTTGCCCGTCGCCATGGTTTACATGGCCATGTACTACGCAGTGAATATCGCGCTGTTTTACTGCCTCTGCACCTTTCGCTGAAAAGATGGGATCGGAATCGCGATATTTAGTGCGAAACGGTGTTGCCAGAGAGCTGAAATAAAAGGCAAACAGATCGTCGCGCAACGTTGTTTTAAACTGTCGGTTGAGCTTTTTGATGCCATGTCGTTTGATCAGCTGACTAACGTCGTCGTCCAATCCTGCGTGTACAAACAAGAAGCTGCCTTTTTTATAGGCCAACTGCATATTTTTAAAGAACCAGCGGAATTTACCTTTTTTACTGAAAAACAGCTGCTGGCAGTGCTGCGCGGCAGCGTACACCATGCGAATATCCATACCCTGAGCCTGGCAATCCTGTTCGAACCTGCCCGCCTTTTTACGCAATCGTTTCACTTCCTTTTCAATGGCTTTGGCACTCAACGATTCTTTCGCAAACACCGGAAAAGCGTCAAACCAACTGTCTCTGGGGTAAAGATATTGTTTGCAGGTTTGCGCATCAGGTGTTTTCTGTTGCCAGTCGCTGTTAGCCAGATAGCGCTCAAAGACCTCTTTAAACAGCGGGATAACTTTGGTCCCCATGCGCACGAACATGTGCTCATAGCTGACGTGTTTTTCCCGGCTGATGGCGGAAAGTCCGGTTAACAGACGTAAATCATGATTTCCGGCCAGCAATTTTACTTTGGCTTTAGTGGCAATAAATTGTTTCAGGCTTTCTAATAAATCCAGATTACTTGGCCCTTTGTCCAGGCAATCACCGCCTATCACAAAGGTGGCTTTTTTACCTAATGCGGTTAACTTTAATTTACCCTTGCTGTTGCGGGTTACGCCACCGGAAGCCAGCAAAGAAGCAATAAACGCTTCCGCATCAGCATGGGGATCTGAGATAAAAATAACCGCTTTGTCTGGCCAACGCCAGTGTTCGGTTGACAGGGATTCCGGTGAAGGCTGTTCTCTTGCAGGCAGTTGCTCATCATTTGCTACATGTCGAAACTGAGACCAGTGTTGGCCAATGGTGGTGTATCCGGCGAGATCGATAGGAAAAGTTTGCAGTGAATTATAGGACATGGTTTGACTCAATGGCTGTCGGCTTGTCGCGCTGATTAATCTTTTGCCTCACTTCCCGCTTTACGAATCTTCCACTGGCCTGCAATGTGTTGCCACTCTGTATCTGTTTTTTCCAAAACGACAGGATGAGCGTGATGCATACTTAATTTTTTAATATCGCAAAACTGCATGACATTTAGATGACATGCAGCATGACGCATGGCTGCGCCATGGCCGACAATTAATTGCACGGTGTTTGATGTCGTCTCAGCGCATTGTGACTCGATATGCCGGGCTACGCGTGCACCGGCCGCCATCAGAGATTCTGCCCCCAGAAAGGGCAGACAATACTCACTGTCGGATTTCCACCCGGACGGGGCGGGAGCATAACGCGGATCCTCAACCAACAACTGCTCTATTTCCCGCGTGGTCAGGTTCGCTACGTTTCCCACCGAGCGTTCAACTAACGCCGGAAATTGCAGATGCACTGGTGGCTCAATAAAAAAGTCGTTGAGTTCCTGTATGTATATCTGCGCGGTTTGCCAGGCGCGCAATAGGGGAGAGGAGTGCACTTGTGACGCCAGACGCCAGCCTTTGTCTGTCAGTAATCTGGAAAATTGTTGTGCTTGTTGTCGTGCTTCGCTTATGCCTTGGGCTGTTAAAGGAAAAGGTTGCAGCGCGCTGGGGGTATCGACTTTCTGGTGGTAGGCGCCATGTCGAATCAATGCAATCAGCGTCTGTGCCATTTTCGCAACTCCTATGATGACATCGTTTGTAGTGATATTTTTTGGCTGAGTAGGTCAGTAAGCTGAGCAAAATCTGCACCACCAGTGACCTCCCACACCTGGACTGAGCGTAGCCTGTCCTGATAGGCCTGATTTGGCGGAATAATCGCTGCATTTAAAAAGGCTCCCCTGGCATCCTGATAAAAAGAGCCTGGAGATTTGGCGATAGCTTTGATTAAATCCGGTCGCGAATCCAGACTCACTGACTGCATGCTAACTGGGGCGTTGTGACCTGGCTGCCAGTTGAGTAATACAACCTGTTGTAACGGGCAACTGTGCCCCAGGCTGGCCTTACCATATACCCGCTCTACCATGACGTCGTACTTTTCCTCTAACTGCCAGAGTGCGTTACCGGGCATGCTGGCCAGCTCTTGTTGTCGCTTCACTGAAAGGATATCGACTAATTTGGGGTTGTTGAGCAAAGTACCGGGATTAACTCTGGGCTGTTTAGCCACGCCACGGGCCACAATGCCTGAACTTTCAGCAAATAAAAACAGACGGTCATTGGAAATAAACTGGCTATCTGGCAAGTCCATCAGTTTTAGCATCGTAGTGGATTTACCACCGCCCGATAAAGCGGCAATCGCGATACCCTGCTGCTGTACCTGCAAACAGGCGGCGTGACAAATCAGGCCGCCTTGTTGTTGCAAATAATTGATGTGCTGATTAATGATGAAATTTACCGTCTGGCTGAGAAATTGTTCGCAGGGGCCAATCGCCAAAGGTGCACTAAGGTGCTGGAATAATACCATGCCGGTTTTTAGTTTATGTATCCAGCGACCGTCTTCAACATCGCAATACTGTTCTTTTTGACGAGTTTTCCCGGCTTCGGCAGTCCACTTTTGCCACTGGATAGCGGGTTGCTGTACTTCGTCATCATACAGATAAATACTCACTGCGCTGCTTGTCACCCTGGTCTCATAACCGGCAAAATACTGACCTAGTGCCTGTAATAACTCGGGAGAATTACTCTTTACCTGATAATTCTGGCGGTCAAAAGTCAGTTGTAGCGAACAGTAAAAGTCCTGTGTCGTCAGTGAAAGTGTGTTGAATCCGGTGTGCATTTTAGTCTTCTGTTAAGGTGCGAATGATATGTTGGCAATAGGCCTGAGCAGCATCCGTCTGGCAACCTTCTGCTGCGCCTTTAAAGCCGCCAAATGCCGATACTTCAAAGATAATTGGTCCCTGGTCAGTGAGCGCAATATCGACGGTGGTAAAATCCAGACCAAAAGGCGCCTGTGCCTGCCGGCCTAATTCCACCAGAGCACTGTCAGGATGATAGGCCTGGTATTTACCGCCACTGTGGATGGTGGTATTCCATGAATCATTCTGCGCAACCCTGGCATAGGTACACAAATAGTTGCCTCCAACAAATACCATGCCCAAATCCCAGCCCTGCAGGGTGGCTTTCTTTTGGATATAAAGCATAGGGTTGTGTTGCTGAAAAGTGCGTAACCTTTGGGTTAAATCCGATTGTGCTGCACTGACCAGCGTCATGCCTCTGGCTTTGGTGGAAAACATGGGTTTCAGCACGGCGGTACCGAAACGCTGAACCGCCATCTCCGCGTCCTGTAAATTTTCAGTCACGCAGGTTTCCGGCAAAGGTAAGTGTTGGGCAGCCAGAGTGACACTGCACCCGAGACGATTGACCAATTGCAGCATGGCCTGACAGGAACTGAACACTCTGACTCCGGCCATTTCCGCAAAACGCAGTAGTTCGATGCGATCCCACATGTGCCGATCATAATCCTGAGTGATCTTTTTCACAACGATGGCGTCTAACTGACACAGGTTCACATCCTGAAACCACAGCGCGTTGCTGGCAGTATCCAGCCGGACATCCTGCATACTGATAACCAGCCTGAACCCGGTTTGTTGTTCAATCCGATCAGCCAGAACTTCTGTGGACCATTTTCCCGGTATGCCCACAACGGCAATGCGTTTATTCAAAGAAAAGTTCCTCCAGTGGCAGGCGATATCTCGCCAGTTTATCAGCTTTACAGGTGGTGATCTGGTTCAGTAAATACATGGCCCGCAAAAACATACGTCGGGACAAGGTAGGGTCCAGGATAAAGCGGGTAGAGGTGATATAAGAACGGATCAGTCCCAGTGTCAGTCTGAGTTCAAAGCTGTCGTCCTGTTCTTTTTTGGCGAAACGTCTGACCGGAGCGAGGAACTGCTTAGCGATCGTCAGTAATCTGCTGCGTTGCTGGGTTTCCAGAATGCCGAGACGGTAGATGGACACCATAAAAACCGCGACATCCTGCACGTAGTCCATGTATCTGGAGCGATGTAAATCAATAAAATTGATCCGCTTATCAATCGGATCATAAATAATATTGTCAAGATTAAAGTCACCGTGTATGTACACGGAAAATGGTGCGTGCAGCTTCTTTTCCAGCTCTGCTGCGCGCTTCATCAGAGTTTGCAGCGAGGCGGTGGTCTCACCACAGAGCATTTGCTTCTGAGTGGCGAATTCAGGGTGAACCTGAAAGACTGCGGGCAGGCGCTTTTCCAACTGCAGCATATGTTGGGCCTGCGCAGGTCGGGGTGTGCGGGTTTCCTGCCAGATATTTTGCAGCGTCTTTAACAGGCTTTTTAACGCTGGCTGAACCAACTCTGTGTGTTCTGTGACAATACGCTCCAGGGTAAAACCCGGCAGGTGTTCAATCAGTATCGAGGCGGTATCACCGCGTTTGTGATAGGACAGAATTTTTGGGGCCAGTCCCGGGTAGATATCATGCCAGCTTTTTACACTGGCTCGCTCCTCTTTTACTTTTCCTTTGTCACCTTCTTTGAAAATGGCCAGCGGGTCGTCATTGCTGTTGTCTTTTCTGGATACTGCAGAAATCGCGCTGCCGGAACGGGTTTCTGCAATGGTATTCAGGGTCAGGTTTTCCGGTTCTGTTGCCACGTCATCGGCAATATCAGTCAGGGAGGTATAACGACTGAGATTCATTTGCTGGCCCAAATTAGCCGACAGTACCGACTCGGCAATGGCGCCCATTAAGGCGATCATTTGGCGCAGAGCATAGATGGGAAACATCATTTCAGCGGCTTCCTGCAAGCGCTGTTCCTCGCCTAGCTCTAAAACCGCTTTGTTCATGGTTTTAGACAATCTACGGGTTAATTTGCGCCGTTCATTATCGATATCTATAGCCACCCTGGAGTTCGCATTGACGAGGGCGCTTTCCACCTGCCCCAGCGCCAGACGCATACGTTTGACCAATTTGGCGCATTCTTTATGAGGCAGCTCGCTAAGGCGTCGGGGCTTGAGTCGCAAGCTATCGCTGATGGCCTGACGTCCGAAATGACTAAACTGGAATAATTCGGCTACCAGATTTTCTGCGGCCTGTAGTCTAAACTGTAAGGGTGATTTTGGGTGACGCTGCAACTGACTCAGCAAACTGCGCCTGGCGCGGGTACGCAGGTTTTCAGCATAGCCGGCGCGACCCAAAATGCGATTGGCGACGCTGGCTTCCGGGGCAACAAAAAAGGCTTCCGTTTGCAGCAATTGTTGCTCAATCTCTAACAACAAGAAATGCAGATGCTCGATAGTGCTGTTGTTAAGTTTGCTCAAGCGCCCTCTGCTGTAAAATAACTGTTATGCTGTTAGTCTATACTGACATCGGAATATGTCACCCGTATGAAACCACGGGTGGCTGGCGAAAGCGGAATAGATCTGCAACAACAAACGTTGAAAAAATGAAAATAACAACAAGGCTTAGATAACCGATGACTCGTTTTTTGGTTACCAGGGGAGGCACAATCCCTGATCCTATGCGCAGTAGTCGCTATAAAAAAATTCCGGAACTCGGCCCGCGTATTTTGTTTTTCAGTGGTGGCAGTGCCCTGAATGGCGTAGCGCGCAAACTGAAAGAATTCACCCATAATTCAATTCACCTGGTTACCCCATTTGACTCCGGTGGCAGCTCAGCGGTGATCCGGGAGTTTTTTGATATGCCTGCAGTGGGTGACCTGCGCAGCCGCATGATGGCGCTGGCCGATGAATCGGTATTGGGGAACCCTGAAATACTCCGCCTGTTTAACTACCGCTTTGACAAAACCACAGACAATGACACATTAAGAGCGCGTCTGGAGTCGATGGTGGCAGGGGAAGATGACCTGACCCGCGATATCCTCAACCCCATGCGCAGCCTGATTTGCAACCATTTAGGCTACTTTTTAAAGGTGATGCCCGCCGCATTTAACCTGCGCGGTGCCAGTATCGGCAATTTGATTTTAGTGGGCGGTTATATCAATCAGCATCGTCAACTGGACCCTATTATTTTTTTGTTTTCTGAATTGGTTAAAGTAAAAGGGGTGGTGCGCTCAATAACCGAAGACAATTATCACCTGGCGGCAGAACTGGCGGATGGTTCTCAGGTGATCGGTCAACACTGCCTGACCGGAAAAGAACAACCACCGATCAACTGTGCCATAAAAAAGCTACGCCTGAGCAAGGATCTGAACAGTTTGCGCCGGGTTACTACCAAGTTAAAAAAGCGCAACCGCAACCTGATCCAAAGCGCAGAGTTAATTTGCTACCCACCCGGCAGTTTTTATTCCAGCCTGGTGGCCAATTTATTGCCTTACGGGGTTGCTGAGTGCATTGCGCAGAACCCTTGCCCCAAGGTGTACATTCCCAATCGCGGTACCGATCCGGAACAAATCGGTATGACTATCAATGATCAGGTGGATACTATTCTGGCCCGTTTACAAGGCCAACTGGATAAACCGGTAGAAACGACGCAGTTATTAAATTTTATTTTGTACGACAGTCGTCACTTACCACAAAAACAGCAACTGGATGTTGCGCACTATACCCGGATGGGCATTCAGGTCATTGATACGCCACTACTGCACGACCATCAACCTAAATATTATGATGATGGGCAGTTAGTTAAGGCGTTGATATCGTTAATATAGCGGACCAGTAGCGGTCCGCCGTAAAGATGATTTACTTTATTTCTTTTTAAAAAGCAGAGTCATGCGATTGGATTCTCCAATTTTATCCAGCGCCTGTTTACGGGCTTCGTCGTCCTGCGCACCGTAATAGGTGGGGGGCAAGCGCCACACCATGTCACTTTCAGACGGCTTGTCATTGGGGTTTTTATTGATGTCTGAGCGACTAACCAGTTCAAAACCGGCGGCTTCAAAACTGGCGATGACCTGCGACGCTTTCAGATAACCCCGGCTACCATCGGTATCGGCATCTGACTCGGCAATTTCGTGTTGTACCACGCCTACCATGCCATCGGGTTTCAGCAACTGGTGTGCAGCTGTTAAGGCCTGGGTAAGGGTGCCAGCCTCTTTTTCAAAGCGGTTCAGGTTGTGCAGCGCCCGAATAAATAATACCCGGTCTACCGTGCCATGAATTGCAGCAGGGATAGTTTCAAAGGTAAAGCCGTCAGCACTGATACCATTGTCGCTTAACTCAGCCACCATGTCTGGAAAGGCAGCGGTGGAGGCAATCATATCCTTGATGCGTTCTTCACTGAAAAAACCAAATCTGGGCCACATGCTGTCCACATAATTGATGCCATAAAGCGCGCCGTCTTTACCCAGGTAATTGGCAATGATACCGGAATACCAGCCACCGCCGGGTAAGGCTTCGGCAACAGTCATACCAGGTTTTAACTGGAAAAAGCTGAGGGTCTCTACCGGGTGACGTTGCTGATCGCGGGCCCGGGCTTCTTCGGAGCGCTCTGCCACAACCGCTTTCAGGGTTTTATGGCTTTCCACTTTTGCCAGGGCATTGTGGCTCAATGCCAGAAGCAACGCCGCCCCCAATATCGAGGTGACGCGTTTTTTGTTTTTAAAGTTCAGTGGCTGTTTCATGCAAAGTTCCGGTAAATTTATTGTGATTGCAGTAAAAGTTAGAAGGCTTTTGCACATGACGCAACTACAAACTGATGTCTTACATAAATATTTACCAAAAGGGGCCTCACTCAGCCCAGGTATTGTTTAATAAAGGCACCGTGTTCAGGCAGAGCATTGCACTGCTGCTTTACCTGCATTTGCAAGCCGTGCATGAAGCGCTGGAATTCAGGCTGGCTCATTTCATTAACGATGGGGTGATATTGTTGCGGCTTCAGACGCTGTCCCAGCATCACCTGTGTCCAGGAATCTACCCTGAATATATCACCGTCATCTAAAAATACCCGACCTGTCTCTTTAAACAATGCGATTTTGTGTTGCAGCGACGGGGGGAGTTCCATGCTGGCACAATGACGCCAGAACTCGCTGTCGCGGCGCTCTGTTGCGGCATAGTGCATGACAATAAAGTCCAGAATACACTGCATTTCACTGTCGAATTTGTTGTTGTATTCATTGATGGCGGCTTCGGTGATGCCATTGAACGGGAACAGGCGCATCAGCCTGACCAGGCCGGTCATGATCAGATGTATGCTGGTGGATTCCAGAGGCTCGATAAAGCCTGATGCTAACCCCAATGCGACACAGTTTTTGTGCCAACCCTTGCGACGTTTGCCGGGGGTAAAGCGGATCACTCTGGGGTCGGTTAACGGCTCTCCCGGGATGTTTTGCATCAGCAGGGTTTGCGCGTCGCTGTCATCCTGGTACTGACTGCTATAAACCAGACCATTCCCTACCCGGGTTTGCAATGGAATTTGCCATTGCCAGCCAGCCTGATGAGCAATGGAACGGGTATAAGGTTTGGGAGCATCAGGGTTGCTACACTGCACTGCCAGGGCACTATCGCAGGGTAAATAGTGGCTCCAGTTATCGTATCCGGTATGCAGCGTTTGTTCGATTAACAGGCCCCGAAAACCGGTGCAGTCGATAAACAAATCGCCACGAACGGTGTCACCATTTTGCAATTGCAAGGCACTGATATAGCCAGAGTCGGGACATTGCATGACCTTTGCGATTTTTCCTTCGGTACGGGTAACCCCCTGCCGTTGGGCCATTTCCCGTAAAAACTGCCCGTAGCGGGTGGCATCCAGATGATAGGCAAAATTCAGTGGTACTTGCTGGTGCAATGCAAATTTGTTTTCCAGTGCCGCTTCATGTTCCAGGCAAAAGGCCCCAAACGGGGTGGTCATGCCTTCCTGTTGTGCCCTGAGCCAAAAGTGATGAAATTCGCCAGCCCAGCATTCGCGACCTGTGATCCCGAAAGAGTGAATATAGCTATCGCCCTGTTGTCCCCAGTTCTCAAACTGAATACCCAGTTTAAAGGTGGCCTGGGTGGCTTTCATAAACGCACGTTCGTCTATGTCTAACAATTTGTGCAGAGTTCTGATGGGCGGTATGGTGGCTTCACCGACCCCCACTGTGCCGATTTCATCTGATTCTACCAGGGTGATATTCAAACTTTTTCCCAGCAGTTTTGACAGGGACGCGGCCGCCATCCACCCGGCTGTTCCGCCACCGGCAATAACCACATCAGAAATGCTGTTCACGATACTACCTCCGTTGTCATTTTTTGTCGGATAGCGCTTAGCAGGCTGCGGTTTTCCGGTAGTCCCTGCAAAAGTTGTTGTTTCATGTTTTGCGTTTGTTGCATCAGTGTGTTTGCCCGAGGTTGGCTTTGATAAAAATTGTTGTCTTTGATTTGCTGACTGTGTGCCCCCATGCCATATAGTACATATTGATAACTGGCTGAGGTGAATACTTCCTCGTTTTCGATGAAATCCAGACGGGAAGGCGTCTGAAATTGCCACAGTGCTAACAGGGTTTGCAGTGAGTCAGGTATTGATTCGGGTTGGCGCTGCCAGCTCCAGAATTCAGAGTCTTGTCGTTTATTCAATACATAGTGCAATTTGACAAAGTCAATCACCCGCTGCCAGCGATAGTCAAAGCGTTTGTTAAAACGCTGCGACAGTATGTCCATGTGACGTCTGGTTTGTGGGAATTCCTCGCACAACATGTTAATGCTCAGTTCCACCATGGCGATGGCTGAGGCTTCCAGGGGTTCAATAAATCCGGCTGACATACCGATGGCAAGGCAGTTGTTTTGCCAGCATTTTTTGCGATAGCCGGGGGTGAATTTCAGGTGTCTGGGCGTCAGTGTGGCTACCTGCTCCTCGCTGAGTTGTTGGCGAAGATGGTCGAGCAAAGTGTGCTCCGCTTGTGCTTTGTCACAAAATCCGGAGGCGTAGGCAAAGCCTACCCCCCGGCGGTGATAAAGGCCGATGTCCCAAATCCAGCCGTTTGGTTTAGCGCTGGCATTGGTGGTGGACTGAATGGGGCTATCGTTCTGCGCATAGGGAACCTGCACCGCGATTGCCGAGTCGCTGGGTAGTACCTGGGTTACCGCCTGCCACGGGATGGCGTAATGCTGGCCGATCAGACGGGAAGCCATACCACTGCAATCGATAAAAAAGTCTGCTGTTATTGGCCCATTTTGTTGCCCAATCAGTGCCCTGATATCGCCATTAGGATGGCACTCTACTTGCTCTATGTGGTCGCGAATATGGTTGACCCCCAATTGTTGGGTGCAGTGCTCGGTTAGCAGTTCTGCCAGTTTATCGGCATCAAAGTGGTATCCATAGTTAACCACCTGGGCGTATTCGGGCGTGGCCAGTTGCTTAGGGGCACGGCCTGCCTCGCACACTGCCGGTTGCGGACAAAACACATCGGCAAATGGCATCGCTTGGGCGCTGCTTTGCCAATGTTGATAGCCGTTAATTTCGGTATAGCCTGCCGGGTTTGTGAAGGGGTGGTAATAGTGCCCGGTCGCTGTTTCATTGCGCCAGCCAATAAATTTTGAACCTTGTTTAAACGAAGCCTGACAGCGCACTAAAAAAGTCAGTTCAGAAATACCGATTTGGCGTAGTGTGTGGCGCAAGGAAGGCCAGCTACCCTCACCAACACCTATGGTACTTAAGGTGGGAGACTCAATCAGACTGATCTGCAGTTGCTGTTCCCGCTGCTGCATTTGTGCGGCGAGTCGACCAGCGGTCAACCAACCGGCTGAGCCGCCACCTAAAATGACAATATGTTTTAATGGGTTATCCATGTTGTACCTTTATGCAAACCTGCTGTAAGCATAATTTATTCAACTGAAAATGCGAAAAAACCAGTGCCCCGAAGGACACTGGAAAACGGTACCACATGGACACACTTAAAACTTGTATCGCGCACCTAACGCATATCTGGCGCCAAGGTCTTCCATGCGCCACAATTGCGCACTGGTTCTGCCATGAGTGCGGCTGTCTTCTTCCGTAATATTGATACCTTCCAGGAATACCGTCAGATCCTCAGTGACGTCATAAGACACGTTGAAGTCAATCTGAGATAATGATTCGGTAAAGCTGGGCTCATTCACGTAAAAGGCGGCATTATTCAGGAACTTGTCCCGCCAGTTATAGGCAATACGCGCCTGCAGGCCGTCTTTCTCATACATCAGAATCAGGTTAGCGGTGTCACTGAGTCCCACCAGTGCAAATTGCGTCTCTGAAGGATCGGCATTGATATCGAAGGCGATATCACCGTTAACTGTGGTGTAGTTGGCCGCTACACCAAATCCGGTATCGCCAAAGAAGTGTTGTGCTGCAATCTCAAAACCATAGATATTTGCGCTTTTGTTATTAACCGGCTTACTGTTGATAAAGGTTAACAAGGGATCATCGCCATTGGGCAGAATATCATAGGTTGCTTCAAACTCTTCATCGGTCATGGAGAAGAAGTCAACGCCATTTTCCATGGCCGCCACCATACTGAATAAGGTGCTGTCACTGAGTGGTACTCCTAAGCGCTCAAGCTCGGCGATAGCCGCTTGTGCTCTGGGACCGGCCGTGGCATCTCTCAGGTCATAAATGGTTTCTTCTACCTGTTCATTACCGATAAAGTTGCGTACCCGTTTGTCATAGAAGCCGACTGACACATAGCTGGTCTCGTCGAAATAGTATTCTACCGAGATATCCACGTTATCCGACTCCAGCGGCTTCAGATAAGGGTTGCCGGACTCCGCTGACGCAGTGGGTCTGTCCGAAAACGGGGTGGCACTGCTGGGCTGATTAAGATCCGATGCAGCGCTCAAATGGTTATAGGTAGGACGGGCAATAGTCTTGCTGTAAGAGAATCGGGTAATGACGTTTTCTGCCACTTCAATATCAAAGTCCAGAGCCGGTAACAGATGGTCATAGTCTGATTTATACGCGACATCTTCCATAGCGCTACCGAAACGGATATTGAAGTCATTGTTGTTTTCCCAGGCAACAGCGCTGGGCAAACTAATATTGGCGATGGACGTAGTCTCAGTATCTTCATAGCGCAGACCCATCAGCAAATTGTAAGGCATTCCGCCCAGTTCGCCGGATAAATCGTATTCAAAATACAGTGCGACAATGTCTTCTTCAATGGTGCGGTTAGTGGCGTATGGGTTGTCGGCCAGTAAATTAAATCCATAGGTGCTTGCAGCAAATGCACCTATCTCAGCCACACTACCGGTAAAGCCTTGAGAAAAAATACCATTGGTATTGAAATCAGTGAATTCTTCCGCCAGGTTAAGAGGTGTTAATACGCCTGCCGGTAACTCACCTGGGTTTTCAATACCCCAGTTACCCATAGTATGTCGCGTTAAGGATTGCAGCGAAGTACTTTCCATAGCACGAGATTCAATACCAAACTTGATACTGCCTTCGTCAAAGTGATACTGACCATCTAAACGTGCCTGGGTGACTTCAGTGTCCTGAGAGCTGAAGTTCATATCCAGAATGGAGGTACCCACGTCGTCCTGATCCAGGACACCGTTGCCATTCAGGTTGCTGCGACTGAGATCGTCAAAATCCACCGTCATGATCGGGAAGTCTACAGAGAAATCCGCGCCCTGACCGCGTACCACGTTCGCGCCAAGACCAAGGTTGGTCCAGGTGCCATAGGGTGCATCAGGTCTGCCTTCAGCCGAGGAGTGATGGGCATCGAATACCAGTGAAAAGTCTTCGTTGACCATGTACTCAAGATTGATACCCAGAGACTTGTTTTCATTGACCTGATTAAGCTCCTGTATTGCCAAACCCAAATCCCGAGGCAACAGATCACGACGCTCCTGAGTGATGTGAATGGGGGTAGCAACTACTTCATCATCAAAGGTCAGCTCGGCAAAATAGCGATCGTCCATCCAGATTGACTGTTCAGCGCGGGCTTCGTACAGATCCTGTTTGGAATAAGTGTAATCCAGAGTAGCAGTTAGCTTATCTGATGGGGCGAATTGTACGGTTAACTGGGCATTGGTACGCTTGCGCTCACGGTCTGACACGTAGTAACGCAAATCGGCCGGGATGGCAAACAACTGGCCAATATCCGGTGCGTTATTTAGTACCACGGCCGGGCCGCTGGCCGGGTTGGTTGCCGGATCTGGTGATTGCGGCACCGTGCCATTAAAAGGGTTAACACGCCATTCGTTAACGAAAGCACCTACCGCGGCACTGTCTCTTTCCTGAATGGAACCGGTGAGGGTAACACCAAAGGTTTTGTCTTCGTTGACGTAATTCGCAAACCCGGAGATTTCGGGGGTAACATCGTCATTAACCCGATTGGTGGTATCGTGCAGTGCCTTAGCACCGACATTGGCGCTGAATCCTGTTTCGTAGGCATCAAACGGGCGTGCTGTTCTGATGTTGATAGTGGCACCAATACCGCCGGTCGCGATGCTGGCCCTTCCGGTTTTATACACCTCAACCGCACGCACACTTTCTGATGCCAGGTCTGAAAAGTCATAAGCGCGGGAGTTGGGCGTGCCGCCATTTGCAGGTAATGCTGAGCCAGGCATAGTACGGCCATTTAAGGTCACCATGTTGTAATCCGGACCAAAGCCACGTGCAGTAACCTGGTTACCTTCACCGTTGTTCCGATTGATGGAAATACCGGTGATGCGCTGTAACGATTCTGCCAGGTTGGTATCCGGAAACTTACCGATATCTTCAGCAGAAATTGCATCGACGACGCCTGATGATTCCCGCTTTACACCCATGGATTCCTGCATACTGCCGCGAATACCGCTGACCTGAATAACTTCAACGTCATTCAGCTCGCTGCTTTCTTGCGCCAGTGCTGGCATTGTCATACCGCCAGCGAGTATCAGGGATACGCTGGTGGCTAATTTAGTTTTGCTTAGTTTTGCGTTTTTCACTGTGTTGCTCTCTTTAAGTTTTAATCACTTTTATCTCAATCTGAGAAAGGGCTTTCTCGAGGCGCCGATATGCTTCCATGCTTCCGAGAAAGCGCTTTCTCAATTTAGTTCAAGTGATTCCGTCAGTCAATAATAAATTAACAATCAATTAACAAAAATTATGTAAGTTACTGAAATTAGGTAAGTAAAAAATTTCTATTTGTTATTTTTGTGTAGTTGTTGTGGGCTGCAATTGATATTGTCCAAACACGTCAGCGTTGATATAACCCAGGTTTTTATCACCATCCACAGGTTGGATAGCCGTGGAACCATAAAAATGCTCACGATAACCCTGCCCGTCAGCGTCACAATAGGCCAGCATAAAGCCGATATCCTGATGACTTTTAAGGGCTAACGGGGGGAGCGGGTGAGCATCGCTGTAGGCATCAGGATAGAGGTTCATTGCAACTTCCCAGATTACCGGATAGGGTTCGCTGTCAGTGCGTTGCCAGCGGCTTTTCAGGTGATGGTTCAGTAACACCACCGAGTTTTCTCCCGCGCCCCGGTTCTCGCCAATATCGGCTACCTGGTTGTCCAGAGCAATATGATAGGCGAAAGCGTTGTGGGTATAGAGGTGGTTACCACCGGATGCGTCTGAGTCGATAAAGATCTCCAGACAGTCGTCATCCCAATATTGGGTTTTCGGATTGGGGTAGTAATCCGCTAACACGTCATCCTGGATTTCTGCTAACAGGTAGAGTTTGCCTTCATCCCAAAGCAGTTTAAAGCGACCGGAAAAGTCAGCTTTGTCCGGAATGTCACCGAGAATGTGATTATCCAGAGGCCACCAGGGGGCCTGTTGCCAAAGTTCGTCCACTTGCCCATCAATGACCGGGGCTTGGGCAGTGTGCCTGATCCCAATCCGTTCTGCGGCAGACGTTGTGCCAATCAGGTTGATCATTAGCAGAGAAAAGATAGTGCGTTTAATGGTCATGGATATTTTCCAGTTGTGACAGAACCTGGTTAAATAGTATCCCTGAATTTAGACTTCCATCAAAGTGTAAAACGTCAGGTTCATTCTCCGGTGGCTCCAGTGTCGCCAGTTGGCTTTGCAACAGGGTCGTGCCGGCAAAGTGCTGCTGACGCCCGGCAAGGCGTTGTAGCAGGGTGTCTTGATCTACCTTCAACCACAAAAAGATGACCTGCCTGGCCATCTTTCTGAGGCGCTGTCGATATGCCGCTTTTAACGCAGAGCAGGCCAGTACGCCGGTGGTTTCGCGCTGGCCTTGAATGGCCTGTCCGATACGGTCAAACCAGGGCGCGCGCTGGGCATCCGTCAGGCCAACTCCGGTCTGCATTTGCGCGACAGCTTGCTCGCTATGATAGTCATCGGCATCGAGAAATCTAACATTCAGGTGCTGCGCTATTTGCTGCGCCAGGGTGGATTTACCGCAACCGCTGACCCCCATTACCACATACAGCCGATTCACTGGTCAGTTTCCGTCGGTAGCAATACCAGCAAATCGTTGTCGGCTGTTAACTGCTCTGTAGCGATGATGTTGCCCTGTACCGGTGTGTCATTTAACACCAGCGTTTGCTGGCTAAGGTCCGGATTACGACGATATCGCACCTGGAGTTTGTGACCGCGAAACGTGCGCAATACCCGAGCCTCCGGCCATTCCGGAGGCAGTTGCGGTTGCACCAGTAAACCGTTTTCTGTGCCTTTCAGGCCAAAGATTTGCTCCGTAATAGTACGCATAATCCAGGCGATAGTACCGGTATTGAACAACCTGCTGGACAGTCCACAGTATTCCGGGTGTTGCGGGCTGGCGCCCCGATAATAATTCGGCACAAAATTAGGGAGTTGTTGCTTTTGCAACGCCTGATCGGAACGACACAATATTTGCTGCAAAGTGGCATAGCCGGTCTTGCTGTGGCCTTGCTGATACAAAGCATAAACAAAAAAAGCCGCGGCGTGGTTGTATAGCGAGCCATTTTCGGCCACCCCGGGGAATTTTTGAGTTAAGCGTCCGATATCTTCTACCATCGCGGTATAGGCCGGCGCTAACATAGCCACGCCAAAAGGGGTGCTGAGGTGGGATTGTACCGCGGCCAACATCTGCTGCTCCTGCTCTGGCGAGGCACATTGACACAACATCGCCCAACTCTGCGGGTTCAGGTAGATTTTACCCTGCTGATCGTTTTCAGTGCCAAACAAGCGGCCTGCATCGGTAATGCCCCGACCATACCACTGCTGGTGCCAAAAGTGCTGATTCACATTGTTGTTGATAGCAAGCGCTTGCTCTTGCCAGTAGTTGCTGGTTTCAGTCTGATTGACCCGCATTAACAGGTTTGCCCAAATCTGGAAGGCCCAACTGCTGGCCATGGATAACCAGCTGGAAACCCCTTTGCCCTGATGACCAACCATATTCATGGGATCGCACCAGTCGCCTTGTTCAATAAGACTCAGGCCGCGCTCATCTAACTGGGCCTGCAGCCATTTCATCGCCAAATCGATATGCTGCAAAACCGTTGCTTTTTGTTCAGCATCCGCAAAAGGCACAGTATCATTCAGCACAGCAAAATCATCGGTTTCATCCAGATAAGCCTGCAAGGTGATTGGCAGCCAGACACAGGGATCGGCATGGGGCACCTGATTGATGTATTTTAAGCTGGCTTTGTCATGCAACAGAATACCATCCGGCATCGCCCCGGAACTGGCCTGCTGAGCCAGCGACTTGAGCAATGCCTGTTTGTAATAGTCTGGTGCCAGATAGCACATCCCCATGGCGTCCTGCAGATAGTTTCGGGTTTGTGGATCAGTGGTCAGTCGGTTGACATCACCGTGATAATAAACCTGCCGTGGCAACCAGTGGTTGATAATCTGGTTAAGTTCCGCATCCGGAGTTTGTGCCTGGATACAGGCTGAATGTGCGTTCAGGTATTGCCGGTACTGAAAACGGGTGTCGTCCTGTTGTTGCGCCGTTAAATAGCGTGCCCGCAAACGCTGAATTTGCGCTTCATCTCGTGCGGCACCAAATATAAAACCAAGTTGCTGGCTGTCCTGTGCCTTGATGTGCTTATCAAAGTGCATCACAGCGACAGGTGTTTCGTAAACCGCCTGGGTATCGCCCAGAGAACGATTGTTCAGCGCTGCGGGGTGGCTCCAGCCACCACTGCCGAGAAATTGCGCCAGATTAGCGGCGTAACTGTCGGGCTGCTGATCGGCACTAAAAAAACTCAGTTCCAGATAATCTTTTTGGCGGTAGTAATCTGGTAGTTTTTGGTAGGGCGTGATTTTGGTACCAATAATACTGTTACTGACGGGAGAATAATTCGCGCCCTGATTCATCCAGGACTGATAGCCAATATTAAAACAAGGATAGATGCTCAGGCTGCGAGACGTATTGCTGCTATTGCTGATCTTAAGTTGCCAAATCTCGACGACGTCATCACAGGACAGACTAACCCGGATATCGAAACACCAGTCCAGATGGCGAATATGCCAACAGATTGCGTCGTTTTCCAGCGTGAATCGAAACTGCTGTAGTGGTTTGCTCATGGGTTCAGACGGCAGGGAAAACAGTTCCTGTGTTTGATGATCCCTGACATAAAAAAATCGTCCCGGGTGGCCCTGATAATAATAATGCTCTGGCTGAAGAAAGGTCTTCGCCTCCAGTGCCGGACCGCAGGAGTAGGTAGCGGGCTCAGGCTGCATAAAGTGACAACTGGCAAAGCCGCGACAGGTCATGTTGAGCAACATTTTTTTGTTCCACAGATAGCCACTGGCATTGGGAATGTCATCGGGATTGTAAAGGTGGATGGCACCTGTGTGCTGATCAAACTCAAATGGCGCTGATTTATTGTGGTTCATGACAATGTTTCCCTTCTTTGCTGCAAGTCCTGCTGAATGTGTTCCAGTCGTTGTTCACTGAGTGAGTAAAAGTGAATGATCACCACCGAAATCAGGGCAAACAGTCCCGGAAGCAGGCTCATTAGCAGTAGAATGCCCTGTTCCGAGGCATCGTTTTGTACCTGATTGGGGGTGTAACCCAGCGAGGCCAGACCCCAGCCAATAGTGGCTCCGGCCAATGCACCGCCCAGTTTTTGGGAAAAGGCTGCCGCTGAAAATACCATAGCGGTTGCGCGTCTGCCGTTTTTCCATTCGCCGAAATCGGCGGTATCGGCATACATTGAAAATACCAGTGGCGATTTCGGTCCCAGACACAAGCCAATCAGGCACTGCAAAGAAAATATTAACAGCAGGTTGTCTTTGGGGATGAAGTAAAACAACACCGAAAATAAAGTAACCGCTGACATCAGCACCATCAGTAAGCGACGCTTATCAATGAAGCGGCACAACAACGGCGTAATTGCCGCTCCTGTGGCCAGTGACAGCATATATACCATGCCAAACAGGCCAATCAGATCTTCGCGACCGACATAATATTTCAGGTAAAAGGTGCCTGAACTGCCGCGCAAGCTGATTGTCAGCATGATAATCAGGGCCAGAGAAAATAAGATTAACCAGGGTTTGTTGTGCAACAGATCCTGAATATCAGTCCAGGTACTGCTATGTTGCTGACTGGGTACCTGAATGCGCTCCCGGGCACTGAAAAAGGTGGTAATGAAAAGCAGGCTGGTTATCACGCCGTAGACCATCATGGTGAGCTGCCAGCCCCGGGTATCATTGCCCTGACCCAGTAGTGCTACCAGCTCCGGGGTACACCAGGCCACCAAAGTGCCACCACTGAATGCACCAATAAACCGGAAAGAGGTCAGCTGCGTGCGTTGCTGCGTATCAGATGTCATGATGCCCATCAACGCGCCATAGGGAACATTAATAAAGGTGTAAGCCAGCATCAGAAAGATATAGGTACCATAAGCCCAGACAAGTTTACCGTCCTGATCCAGGTCCGGTACGGTAAAGGTTAAAACCCCTGCTGCGGCCAGTGGAATCGCCCCCCAAAGCAGATAAGGGCGAAATTGTCCCCATCGGGTGCGGGTGCGGTCAGCCAGGGCGCCCATGATAGGGTCGGAAAACGCATCAATCAGGCGGGTCACCAGCATCATGGTGCCGACGGCGGCCGCTGATATACCAAATACATCGGTATAAAAAATCAATAGAAATAGATCCAGCACCCGCCAGTAAAAGTTGGATGCTACATCACCCATGGCATATCCCACCTTTTCTCTGATGGGCAGCATCATATTGTTGTTCATGTTCTGTCGGGTCCTGTTATTGAGCGAAGTCGGCACAATTCACACTGGAATCTTGCTGTGGTGCCACTATTTGCACTTCTGCCACTGCAAGGGTAATGGCCTGATTACTGCTGATTTCAAAGGGCACTACACTGTTTTGGAATTCCATTCCCAGCGCTTGCAGACAGGTCAGCGGAACTGTCAGGGTTTGCCAACGGTTGTCTGTGGTCAGATAAGGACGCAGATCCAATTGAGCGCCGCAATGTTGTTTGTCGGGATTGTCGCAACCCTGCTGTAACCAGATCGGTGCGTCAGATTTGTCTGCACTGCGAAGAGCAAAGCTTAAGGCCGCTTTTGCCAGCAGATCAGCACGCAAATCTTCTCGAAAATGACTTTTACTGGCAAAGTAAAGGCTGCTGTCTCCCTGCGCTGAAAACGTCACCTGTAGCGCGTCTTCCTGAATGGCCTTATCGATGGTGCGAAAGCTGAGCTGTTGCATTTGGTGGGTATTGCTATTCACCTGCAAGCGCTGCTCACCTTCCCGCAACCACAAGATCCAGGGTTTTTGGGTTTGACCATTGAAAATCACTCTTGGCAAGGTGCTCTGTGCACTGCTGCTGACCTGTTCGTCTAACGTCACATTATCCAGTGGCCCGGATTCGCCATACTGCAAGCCAAAACCATAGGGCAGCAAGGGATGGTAGTCTGGGTCAAAACGATTGACTTTCTGGTGGGCTGTTTTGGGCCAGGAAAAGCTGAGTTTGCCGCTGACCGGATACGCAATCTTGTCATCTTTGTCACGCAGGATGACATCGGCAATCCCCTGACCTTCGCTGCCGGGCAACCATGCTGCTACAAAAGCGTCGGATGCATTCAGCTCGGCATTTACCCACATGGGTCGGCCACTGAGAAAAATGGCCACCACCGGAATCCCCCTGGCTTTAAGCTTTTGCAATAGCGCCAGATCCTGCTTATCGCCGGCCTGAAAATGCAGATCGTTGCGATCCCCATGACCTTCTGCATAGGGTGATTCTCCAAACACTACGATGGCTACATCGGGCACCTGCTCAAACTCACCGGTGACACTGAGTTCCGTGCTGCCTCCGGCATTGCGCACCTGTTCTGCTATCCCCTGGTAGATGGAAGTGGCACCGGGAAAATCACTGTTTTGATTACCGGTGCCCTGCCAGGTAATAGTCCAGCCGCCGGATTGTTTACCGATATTGTCAGCCCCATCTCCTGCCACCAATATGTGTTGTTTGGGCGACAATGGCAAAAGCCCGCCTTTGTTTTTTAGCAACACTAACGATTCACGTACGGCTTTACGGGCGATTTCCCGGTGTGCCGGGGCACCAATAAGCGCTTGTTTGTTAGCATATAACCTTTCAGCAGGGGCCGGGCGTTCAAATACACCAGCCAGGAGTTTTACGCGTAATATACGGCGTACTGCGTCATCTACCCGCGTCATTGGGATAATGCCATCACGGACCTGTTGTACGGTATTGTGATACAGAGGACGCCAGGCAGCGGTAGGTGCCATAAATATATCCAGCCCGGCGTTAATGGCCTGGGGGCAACTTTCATTACTACACCCTGCCACCTGACCATGACCGGCCCAGTCGCCTACCACCAGACCCTGAAAACCCATGCGGGTTTTTAACACATCGGTGAGTAAATACTTGCTGCCGTGGATCTTCTTACCATGCCAGCTATTGAATGATGCCATGACGGTCAGGGCTCCGGCCTGAATACCACTGACATACCCCTGTGCATGAATTTTTACCAGCTGGGATTCGGTATCGATATTGTCACCCTGATCATCGCCACCTATAGTGCCACCATCACCTAAAAAGTGCTTGATGGTACTGATAACCCGATCTGGCTGCATAAAATCCGCATCGCTGCCCTGTAATCCTTGCACAATTGCCGCTGAATAGGCTTTCACAATTTCCGGATCTTCCGAATAGCCTTCATAGGTGCGACCCCAGCGGTCATCCCGGACAGTGGCAACGGTTGGCGCAAAGATCCATTCGATTCCCGTAGCCTGTACTTCCAGGGCTGTGGCCCGGGCAATATCGGCAATCAGTTGTGGGTTGTTTGCTGCGCCTAAACCAATATTGTGAGGGAAAAGGGTAGCGCCGATAACATTGTTGTGACCGTGAACCGCGTCCGTACCCCACATGGTCGGGATAGTTGAACCATCTTCACTGGCATCAATACTGGCCCGATACAGATCATCGGCCAATTGCACCCAGTCAGAAATGGTTGCCTGCTTATTGCCGTAGGGAAACGAGCCACCGCCATTCAGATAAGAGCCAAATCCGAATTTGCGCATATCTGCCACGCTAATATCACGGATCTCGGGCTGAATCATTTGGGCGACTTTCTGTTCCAGCGTCATGTCTTCAAGCATGGTGGTTATGCGCTGTTCCATTTCGGCGGATTCTGGCATTCCGGAGATCTGTGCCGGCCAAAGTGAAACCTGTGCTGATATTTGCGCACTGCTCAGTATCAAACTCAGTGGAATTAAAAGTCTGTTTATTGCTCGTTTCATCATGGTTCTCTAATCAGTTACCTGACAATGCCACAGGAGCGGAATGTCAGATATTCAAATTGTTTTTATGGAAAGCGCTTTCTAAATCTGATAAAAATATTAAGAAAGCGCTTTCTCAAAATTAGAATTGCATGTTATAAACATAAATACAACAGCAAATTAACAATAAGTTTACGGTGGCAGCAGTGTGCTGCTGTGACAATTTCAGTTTACAAATTAACAATGACTCAGTGATATGAAAAACCTTCAGTTAAGCCCTTCTTCCCCCTTAATGCAGCGAGATTTTATCTTCGGTGTGGCCACTTCCTCCTTTCAGATTGAGGGCGATATTGACGGCCGTTTGCCCTGCATTTGGGATACATTTTGCCAGCGTCCCGGGGCAATTGAAGATGCCAGCAATGGCGAAGTTGCCTGTGAGCACGTCGCCAGATGGGAGCAGGATGTTGAGTTATTACAACAGTTGAATGTCAGCGCCTATCGCCTGTCCATTTCCTGGCCCAGGGTGATGACCCAGGAAGGGGAGATCAACGAGTCCGGTTTGCACTTTTATCAGCAATTAATTGCACAATTAAACCGTCTGAATATTCAGGTATTTGTCACCTTGTATCACTGGGATCTGCCACAATACCTGGAAGAGCAGGGCGGTTGGTTGAATCGCGATACTGCCTATGCCTTTGCAAATTATGCGGCTAAAGTGACCGAGCGGCTGGGCAATAAAGTCGCGGCTTATGCCACGTTTAACGAACCCTTTTGTTCTGCCTACCTGGGGTACGAAATTGGTGTACATGCGCCGGGTAAAACCGGTCGGGCATCAGGACGCCAGGCAGCACATCATATCTTGTTGGCCCATGGTTTGGCGATGCCCATTATTCGCAAAAACTGCCCGAATGTGCAGGCCGGAATTGTATTGAATTTTACGCCCTGTTATCCGAAATCCGATAATCCTGAAGATGTGCAGGCGACTACTCTGGCCGATGAGTACATTAACCTATGGTATTTACAGCCTTTGCTGGAAGGTACTTATCCCGATGTGTTTGAACGTCTCCCGGAATCCGACAAGCCGGTTATCCATGAAGGTGATATGGCGATAATCCAACAACCGCTGGATTATCTGGGCGTAAACTTCTATACCCGTCTACACTATTCTGCAGCAACCGACAGCGATAGCTTGTATACCGAGCACGAGCACCAGGGACCTAAAACCGCCATCGGCTGGGAAATTTACCCGGACGCGTTGCGGGAATTGTTTATCAGATTAGCGCAACGTTTTGATCTGCCACCTATTTACATCACTGAAAATGGTGCGGCGATGGCGGATCAACTCGAAGGTGGGCAGGTGATGGATACCGATCGGGTAGCGTATTTTCAGTCTCATCTTGAGGCGTTGGAAGCGGCGATGCTGGCAGGTGTCGAAGTTAAGGGGTATTTTGCCTGGAGCCTGATGGATAATTTTGAGTGGGCCGAGGGTTATACTCAGCGCTTTGGTTTGGTTTACGTGGATTTTCAGAGCCAGCAGCGCACATTAAAACAAAGTGCGCTTGCCTGGCAGGCGTTATTGCAACAAAAACGAGAACTAAATCAGTGAACAGTGGTTTTGAGGGGAAGGAGAGCGGCGAATTATGGCGCAATTAAGTCTGGCGGAAAAGCTCAGTTATGGTGCCGGTGACGCCGCCGCAAACCTGGTTTGGCGTGGTGCCTTGGCCTATATGGCGGTTTTTTACACGGATACCTTTGGCATTTCGGCGGCCGCTGCGGCGATGTTATTTTTGGTCGTGCGCTTATCTGATGGCATTACCGATATTTTAATGGGGATGATCGCCGACCGAACCCAAAGCAAAATGGGTAAGTTCCGCCCCTGGATTCTCTGGTCTGCCCCCATACTTGGGGTGTTTATGGTGCTGTGTTTCAGTACCCCAAATCTCAGCGATTCCGGCAAGTTAGTTTATGCTTACATTACCTATATCGGCCTGACGCTGGCCTATACCATGAGCAACGTGCCTTATTCGGCGTTGATGGGGGTGATGACCCATGACCACAATGAACGCACCAGTTTATCGGGATTTCGTTTTGCCGGTGCCTTTATCGGCGGTATGTTTGTGATGGGCTTTTTACCCATGATGGTTGAAGCGTTGGGCGATGGAAGCAGCGCACAGGGTTATCAGTATGCCATGTATTTTTATGCCGTTTTATTGGTTTTATTAATGCTTGTTACTGTCGGCTTTACCCGTGAAAGGGTGGTTACCAGCCAGCAGTTTACCGGCTCGCTGGGCAGGGAATTGCTGGATCTGAGTAAACAACTTCCCTGGTTGGTTGTGCCGCTTCTGGCCATGACTTTATTCTTTTATTTCCGCAACTGGTCCACCGGGTTGTTTTTTGTGCTTGTGCTGGTGGGTATTGGATGGGCAGTGCGCCGGTTAAAGTCTTCGGCGAACGACAATATCAGCCGAACCCAGCGGGATTTACTGGATCTGCTCGATAACAAACCCTGGTTGATTCTGCTGGGGATTGGTTTTCTCACCATGATGTTCAATGGTGTAAAATACGCCGCGATAGCTTATTACTTCAAGTATTATGTTGGTCTGGAACTGTATGCGGGTCAGTATTTTATTGCGCTGTTGGTCGTGTCGGTGCTGGGCGCTTTACTGACGCCAAAATTGTCTGCCTGGTTGGGACGCAAATGGCTGTTTATCTGGGTACTGCTGCTCAGCAGCCTGTTTACCGGGTTGATGTTTTGGCTACCTTCTGAGCAACTGGCCTGGATATTTATCCTGGGTTGTGTTGCAGAGTTTTTTGCCGCTATGATGCCTACGCTATTTTTTGCCATGTTAGGCGATGCGGCCGATTATTCGGAATGGCGCACAGGAAGAAGGGCTACAGGACTGGTTTATTCTGCCGGTACCTTCGTGCAAAAAACCGGAGGCGGGTTTGCCGGCGCATTAGTACTCTTAGTGTTGGCCTGGTACGGTTACGATGGCCTCGATAAATCAACCGCGCAACAGGCATTACCCGGGATTTTATTGTTGATGAGTTGGATCCCTGCGGGATTTGGCGTTGCGGGCGCGCTGTTAATGTGGTTTTATCCTCTGGATGACAACAAGCAGTCTGAAATTACCCTGGCACTGTCAATGAAACGGCAAACCCAGACTGCTTAAAAACCCTTTCTCTGGAGGATGAGTGGCGACAATTTATCAGGTGGCAGAACGAGCCGGTGTATCTTTATCGACGGTGTCGCGAGTGTTGAATGGCCGTAAAACGGTGAATCCACTGCTCCGTGAAAAAGTAGAAAAGGCAGTTCAGGAACTGAATTATCGTCCCAGCTCAGTGGCCCGCTCACTGGCGAACAGTCGTACTGACAGCATCGGGGTGCTGGTGGCCGAGTTACATACTCCCTTTTTCGGGGAAATGATGCAGGCCATCGAAATGACACTCAGAGCACAGGACAAACATGTCATCATCAGTGTTGGTCACAATGATTTAGCCAAAGAGCTGGATGCCGTTGAATTTTTGATCAGCCGCAATTGTGATGCGCTTATTCTGCATTCTGAGGCCATGTCTGATCAGGATCTGGTGGCGCTGCAATCGCGCTTGCCGGTGTCCATCATCAACCGTCACGTCAAAGAACTGGATGAAGCTTGTTTCTGTCTGGACAACGAATCCGGTGGCTACAGCGCCACGCGGCATCTGATAGAGCAGGGTCACAAGGACATAGCTTACATCTCCGGTCCTGGCAACAAGGCTGATGCCATGTTGCGTCTGGCCGGACATAAACGGGCGCTTCAGGAAGCCGGCATACCTTTCTCTCCGGAAAGCCTGTATGAAGGTCGCTTTAAAGAAGAAGACGGCATTAATGGATTAAAGGCACTGTTGGCCAAAGACATCAAGTTTAGTGCCTTGGTGTGCGCCAACGACTGGATGGCCTCTGGCGCCATGAGTTGCGCCCGCGACATCGGGCTACAACTGCCGGAAGATTTATCCATTGTCGGATTCGATGACGTGGTAATTGCCCATCACGTCTATCCGAAACTGACCACCGTCAGTAACCCGATTTATGAAATGGGTGAGATGGCGGCAAAACATATTCTGAATAAGGTGTATGGTCAAAAGCACCAACTGCAACACCTGTATGATGCAGAAATGGTATTGCGGGACTCTGTGTTGTCCGCTTCACCAGACTGAAGAGCTAACTGAATGGCATTTATTTAATTTTAAATGTAAGTACTTACATACCATAATGGCTTATGTTAAAACGCATTTAAGTGTTTTTAAGAAGGTTTCAGTGTCATAAACCGCTAAATTGTCGGAGGCTTCAAACGAATCTTAATTGTTTGGAGTCTGAACCATGAAATCCACACCAACCCAATCAAACCCGGTAGCCACCTGTTTGTTACTCAGCAGTATTATCTTGCTGCTGGCGACCATCAATAAAAGCTGGGCAGAGACCCCTGACTTTTGGCGCAATGCCACCGTGTATTTTTTGTTAACCGACCGTTTTAGCAACGGGGACCCGGGGAATGACGCCAGTTATCAACGTCATCAGCAGGCTGCACTCTTAAGAGGCTTTGAAGGCGGGGACATCAAAGGGATTACGCAACAAATCGAAGCCGGTTATTTTAACCGTCTTGGTGTAGATGCTATCTGGACTACGCCGGTGATTGAACAGATACACGGGTTTGATGTGTCCGACCGCCTGACTTACGCCTACCATGGCTACTGGCCCAAAGACTGGACGGCTGTGGATGCCAATTTTGGTAGCGAAGCGGATTTAGCCGCTATGATCAAGGCCGCCCACAAACAGGGGATTCGGGTACTGGTGGATGTCATCATTAACCATACCGGCCCCAAAACCGAGCAGGATCAACTCTGGCCAGCGAACTGGGTCAGAACAGAGCCGTTGTGCAACTGGACCAGCTATCAACAAAATGTCAGTTGCGCGTTAGCCACATCCCTGACCGACATTAAAACCGAATCTGAACAGGAGGTTGAACTGCCAGAGTTTCTGCTGGAAAAGTGGCGTCAGGAAGGTCGTCTGGATACTGAACTGGCGGAACTCAGGGACTTTTTTCAGCGTACCGGTTATCCCAAAGCGCCCAAATATTACCTGGTTAAGTGGCTAACCGATTGGGTACGGGAATATGGTATTGATGGCTTTCGGGTGGATACCGCGAAACACGTAGAGCCGGAAATATGGGCGATTTTGAAAAAAGAAAGTGAGTTAGCGCTTGCTCAATGGCGAACTGAGCACCCAGATGACGCATTGGGAGATTTGCCGTTTTACATGGTGGGTGAAGTGTTTAACTGGGGCGTCGCTGGTTTTAAAAGTGCTAACCCTGAAAACAATCAATACAATTATGGCGATAAACAGGTCCAGTTTTTTGATTTTGGTTTTGATGCCTTGATCAATATGGGTTTTGTTAGCCACATCAGCCAGGACACTGAGTCTTTGTTTAGTCAATACTCTGCCTGGTTGCAGGCGCCCGCTTTTAAGGGGAAAGGGATACTGAACTACATCGGCTCCCATGATGATCAGGACTCCTGGGATAGATCCCGCGCACAGATCTGGGACAGTGCGTTTAAGTTAATGATGGCACCAGGTGGTGTACAAATTTATTACGGGGATGAGTTAGCGCGACCTATGCTTGTCGAAGATGCCTTTGGCGACGCCGGTTTGCGCGCGAATATGAACTGGCAGGATCTGACACAGCCTGATACCCAGGCGTTGTTGCGCCATTGGCAAAGGCTGGGACAGTTTCGTCAGCGTTTTCCTGCGGTGGGCGCGGGAAAACATCAAATTATTACAGCTCAACCTTATGTGTTTAGCCGAACCCTGGCAAATCACAAAGCCGTTGTGGTTGCGGCGGATTTGAAGCCAGGCAACAAGACGCTTCTGGTTGCGGATGTCTTTACCGAAGGAACCCTGTTGCAGGACTATTACTCTGGGCAGCAAGTCAGGGTAAAGGAAGGTCAGGTAATCATAGATAGTCCCTGGTCCTGGGTGTTGTTAGGGGAGTAAAAACAGGGTGCAGCAAACACCGGGGGTTACCATTGCATTACTCATTGGGCGACTGACAGACATTGCGGAAACACTGAAGCATCACCGTCATGGATTAGGGCTGTTAGCTCTGGGCTCTGCCGGTGATCAGGGCAGAATGGATTGCTTCTCTGACCTCGACTTTTTTGCCATTGTGGCACCTGGCTGTAAGTGGCAGTTTATCGAGAATTTAAATTGGTTATCGGAGATTTGCGACATTGCTTATGCTTTTCGCAATAGCCGCGATGGCTACAAATTGCTGTTTAGTGACGGTGTGTTTTGTGAGTTTGCGGTGTTTGAGCCGCAAGAGCTGGGGCACATTCCTTACGAAACTGGGCAGTTTATCTGGCGAGATGACAGTCTGCCCGAATCTCTGGCGGCACCCGCTCAGGCGTTGCCAACGGCCAACATAGACGAAGACTTTTTATTAGGTGAACTGCTCACCAATCTGTATGTGGGCCTTTGCCGTTATCGCCGCGGTGAGTGGTGTTCAGCGATGCGTTTTGTTCAGGTTTACGCGCTGGACCGACTCATTTCACTGCTGGATATATCTCTGTCTGAGGAACGCTTAACCACCCGGGACGGGTTTTGTGTAGACCGGCGGGTGGAATTGCGTCACCCGGCCTATTTGTCGGATTTTAAGGTTATGCTCTCAGGCGTAGAAGATTTGCCACTTTGCGCACAACATATGCTGGACTTTGTGCGCAAACACTACGAAATCAACCCCGCAATGGCGGCCAGGATTATGGACCTGGTAGCCACTCCCTAAACTTCCCGTTAGTATAGCGGACAAGCTCCGCTACTTACTTCGATGAATGAAAATTAAGATCCGCCACTATGTGCTCAATACCCACACCCGTGAACTGGTGTGCGCTGATAAGGTACAGGTGTTGCGGCCAAAAACTCTGGCTCTGTTGCGTTACCTGATTGCCCACCCGGAACAGATCATCAGCAAATCACAACTGCTGGATGAAGTCTGGGATGATGTGCAGGTGAATGAAGGGGTTATTTTTCAATCCGTCCGTGAGATCAGACAACTGTTTTCTGACATTACGGTTATTCAGAATCATCCCCGTAAAGGTTATGAATGGTTAATTGCGACAACGCCAATACCTGAATCACATGAGGAAAGTGAGTATTTACCTTCACCCAATTCATCTAAAGCAAAGAATATCCTGTTGATCAGAGCGATGATAGCTATCAGCTTTATACTGCTGTCTGGCGCTGCGTCATATTTCTGGTTTAACAATGAAAACCAAAAACTGTTGCTGATAGCGCCGGTTCAGAGCCGCATTGATCGCAATGACCATCAGTGGTTAGCAGATTCCGGTGCAGCAATGCTCAGGGAAATACTGAGTAAAAAGCAAAGTACACGGAAAATACGGTTGTTCAGTGAGGCAGAACTTGCTGCCGGGTCTGATAGCTGGTCACTGGCGGTAAAGACATATGGCGATGTGTATGACTATAAGTTGATTTACAGCCTGTCCAATCAACAACAGGCTCAGCAATTTGTGCTGTTCAGCCATGATATTGAACTGGCATTTTCCACCCTGGCGGAAAACGTAGACGGGATGCTTGGTCGCAATGAAATCGACAGCGAGCCAGAACAAACACGTTTGGCGCAAATGGTTCAGGCCTATGAAACCGACTGGGCACTGGCGATTCCGGTGTTGCAGCGTCTGATTGTGGACCCTCAGTCAGATACTGAGGGGGTGATTATGCTGGCCAGACTATTGATCTGGAAATCCCGTGAGCCTGAAGCGAAAGCGATAGTTAACGAAGCATTGCAGGCGACGCAAATCAGTGAACATCAACAGGCTCGCCTGTTGTATTTAAAAGCTTTATCGCAATGGCAAAGTGCACCTGAACAGGCTTTGTCAATTATCGCCAGTGGATTGCAGCTGACTCAGGCTGAAACTAACTGGCTGACTCGCGCTAAACTGGAAGAGTTACAGGGCGATGTTTATCGCGCCCAGACTAAGCCCGTAGAAGCCATGCGCAGCTACCTGAAAGCCCAGTCGTTTTATGATGAGATCAATGCTCCTGTCAATGCGGCGGGGCTGAAACTCCGATTGAGCTTGTTACATCTGGAAACCGGACAAAGCGATTTGGCCAGACGGGTATTTGAACAGGCCAGAACCTTGATTCAGTCCAAAGAAATGTCTTTTTTATACGGTGAGTTGCAGGAATTTTCTCAGTATTTCCCCGAAGCGACAACAAAGTAACTTCGGGGCGAAGATATTACCAACGTTGCCAGTTTCCCTGATACAGGCGAGAGATATTGTTCCGCTGCTGGCAGCAGAACAAATACAACCACTGGTTGTCCACCAGGTGTTGGATGTGCTCATGCTTTTGCACTATATCCGCGATGGCCTGTTGTGGTGCATCAACATAGACACTGAGCCTTTGCGGGGTATGCATCCATCGCTTTCCATTGTGTACTGACTGCATTGACAGACCAATCCGCAAATCACCGCCATTGCCTTCAAATACCCCAATATTTCCTGCTACGGCGTTGTGCAGTACCTTGTTGCCACAACCAAACTTTTGATTGTCAGTCACAGACGCATTGTATTGCATGTTGATCCAGTGGGTGACTACCATGGGCGCAGTAAGCAATAATTCCAGTACAGCAAATGCGTTATCCTGTTGCCAGTCATAATCGTGTAAAAATACCTTGCCCGCCAGATTCAAAGATCGGGTTAATGACCGTGGGGCAATAATAAAACTGTGATTGCCCGCTAACCCCCATTCTGGTCTTACCTGTGACCAGTCTTTACTGCGCTTTTGATAGGCCTTATTGCGCTGCTTTTGCGATAAGAATGACAATTCTGAATCCACACTAGTGGCGCGTTCAGACTGAGCTAACGCAGTTGCCTCATGCAACCAACGCTGTTGCTGTTCATTGAGCTGTTCAGCAAAACACTGGATGTCATCTGTGGTGGTATTATGCAGCGCCGCAATAAAGCGGGTGGTTTGCGGAATGGTAATGCCTTGCGTTTGCAGACCCTCTCTGACTGCTTTGTCGTTGAGCAATTGTGCCAACACCCGCACATTGACTTCACCTGATTGCCCGCCACAAGCGCCACAATCCAACGCGGCCGCGTGCAGGTTGTTGCTGCACTGGCTACCGTGTCCTACCAATAAGACCTCAGGAGCAAAGGATTTGAGTCCCATTGCAGTGAGGACCCCTTTGGCTAATTCCACACATTCATCGCCAGACAGAGGCTGACCGTTTTTTGATAGCTGCCATTTAGCGTCATGGCTCAGACTACTGACCGGATTTTCCTGTTTTTCCGGAAACCACATGTTTTTCAGCAGCTTAAAGCCATACCACCAACCGGAGGACTCCACCATGGAAAATGATCCGGTGGGACTGTGGCTCCAGCGTTGCCAGTTGGCCTTGTTTTTAATGGGGCGTAGTCGGGTGATTTTGTCGGACTGCAACGAGGCTGAAATTTGCGGTGATAATAACCCGGGCAACTGTGGGCGATGCAACGTGGTGCCCTTAGGTGAGAACGCGATGGGCATACCGAAGAATCCAGCAAAGCCATAGGTTGCAATGCCCGCGTCCTGTTGTTCAAGTGCCCGGCGAATAATCTCTGAGCGGACATCAATGCAAAATATCGCCTGCATTTTTACCGCAGATGCTGTTACAACGGGAGCTGTTGCCAGTTGTTGTTGCAATTTTTGCTGTTGAGTTAATTCATAGGCAGTTTGCCAAATCCAGGATTTGAGTTGCTGTTGCTCTTGTCGCTGGATCTTGTCAGCAATACGGGCCTGTTCTTCTTGCCAATGAGCCTGAATGTTGGCGTGTAAATCGGGATGTGACTGGGCCAGATGACGCCAGATAATCAGCTCCCATGCCAGACGGGCGGCCAGTAGCTGTGACATATTGTCATCCAGCCCCTGCCAGCGGCGGTACGCGATATAGGCCGCCCAGCCATTAACGTCCAGAAGTAAGGCATGCAGATAATGTTCAGTCGCTGTTGCAGACAGGGCTAATTCTGCGCTGGCCAGTTCAAATACTGTCTCGGGATCATGAGGTAAAGACCGAATAGCCTGCGCCAGTCTGGGTTCACCCATCAATATCGAAATGCCACTGTCTTTGGTGATGTTTTTGCGCCAACTGGCATAAAAGCAGGGGCTGTTTTGCGGGCTGTTCACCTGCTCCAGGACAGGACTGCTTTGAAAAAACGCGGCACAAAACTGACTGAGCTGATGAATAATTTCATCATGCCAGGACACTTGATGCCTGGAGCGATAGTTATCAACCAGCATCGACAGATTGTGCCATCGCAGTTTGGCTGCATTTTGGGGGGCTTCCCGTGTGGCTAGTGCCGATAAGCCTTTGTCGTAATTAAACTGGCGACAGGCTTGTTGCAGAGCGGAATCACTGATTTGCCGCTGGTTGTACAGATCCTGCCAGAAAGTCAGGGGCATCTGACTTTGCATGTTACCCAGGGCTGACAATTTAGCCGCCACTTTTGTAAAAGGCTGATGTTTTAACTCCCAGTATGGGTTTACGGCGATGGCTTTGTCTAAAGGCCAGTTGGGTGCGATACGCTGACAAACCTGCAGCACTGTCTCATGAAGCATTAAATTGCGCTGAGGGTTGCCTGATAACATTAGCTGATTCATGGTATTTCCTTAACTGCGTTGGCGTGGGTTCTGACCGGCCCGAATTTAAGTGTGATGCGGGTAAACCATTCATCCAGGTACAGGCCGGCAAACAAGGCCGCTGATAGGCGCTGTACCCAGGGCTTTTGATTGTTAAAGCGCAAATGCATACCGAAAATAAACATGTTGATGATCAGCACTGTAATAAACCAGTCTTCAGCGCTGAAAGGCACCACTGCATTGCCTGGAAACACGTGTCCTAATCCGAATTTCAGCGCGAGATAAATGGCTATCAGACTGATGGCCATTAAACTTGCATAAAGTTTTTGACTGCTGGTGGCTAACAGTATGGTAAATCCCATCCACAGCAATACCCAGGGGGCAATCGGACCAGAAAGCAAAACCACTGCCGGGGATACCAGTAATAAACTAAATAGGGAAGATGCCAACCAGTGGCGAGTGGGGGCGTGAATTTTGCCGGTCAACTCTTGCTGTAATTGCTCATAAACCGCATTACCACTATTGAGGAAAGAGAATGCTTTGTACAGTGAGTGGGCAATCAGGTGCAAAATTGCCAGTTCGTACAAACCCAAAGCAATTTCAATCAGCATCAGGCCCATTTGCGCCGATGTTGACCAGGCCAAACGCACTTTAACACTGACCCTGGTGAGTAAAATCAAAGACGCCAGTAAGGTACTGATACCGGCCACCAGCAGTACCGTCCAGCGCCCCCAGTCTGAAATTTGCAATAAGGGCGCAAAGGTCAGCAGTAAGAATCCTCCCAGGTTGATAATACCGGCGTGCAGCAGAGCGCTGACAGGAGTGGGTGCTTCTACCACTTTAATCAGCCAACCGTGTACCGGCAATTGCGCACACTTGATCAGTGCCGCCAGCGCAATTAATAGCGCAGCTACCTGCTCTGCTGTGCTGGCAATGGCGCCGATAGTCAGTAGTAATTGATCGATGTACAGGGTTTGATGTTGCAGGTACAAGAGGCTAAACGCCACCAGCAAACAGAGTTCCGCACTGCGTGCCAGTATAAACTTTTTGTGGGCAGCCAGGATGGCTCTTGGTCGTTCGGGGTAAAGGGTCAGTAATTTATGCAATGTCAGACTGATAGTAAACCAGCCCAGCCAGAAGATGACCAGATGATTGCTCAGTAAGGTAACCAGTACCGCTGTGATGGTTAACGTCATCCAGCGGAAATAAAGCGGATAACACGCTTCGCCGGCCATGTAATTGTGGGAAAAGCGAATAATGATGGTGGCAATAAACAGCACCAGTGGCAGTACGATGCTATTGATCTGATTAAAACCAAACAGTTGGCCGCTGGCGGCTGACGATGTCTGGCTGTAAAACTGATATACGCCCACACCAGACATCAGTACTGAACCCATTGCCAGCCACAAGGTGGCGCGATATATCCGCTCTGCCGATTTGTCTGTTCGGGTTCTGCCGCCCATCCAGCCCATCAGAGCCAATAAACCCGGAATCATTAACAACGTACTTGCCACTACCCAACTTTGCACAACGTTCCCACCTATCGCCTGTTTTAGTGAGACGCAAGTTTGCCAAACTAATAATGTTAATTAAAATAGATATAAATTGATTAAACGTTCTGTTTTAAAGAACTAACTTTGTGAGTGGGTTTTGAATCAATGGCGAAACGACTGAATTATCATCATTTGTATTATTTCTGGCAGGTGGCTAAAAATGGCAAACTCACCGATGTGGCGAAGGAGTTGCACGTGTCTCAGTCGGCGCTTTCAGCGCAGATCAAACAACTGGAACACCAGATCGATGAACAGCTGTTTCTGCGCGATGGCCGCAGGTTAGTACTGACCGATCCGGGTAAGCGAGTCTTTACTTATGCTCAGGATATTTTTGCCAAAGGGCAAGAACTGGAATTGTTGTTAAGCAAGGGCATTCATTCTGAGCAACATTTATCAATTGGCGTGTTAACCAACCTGTCGCGCAATTTTGTGGTGGAATATATCAAACCCTTGTTGCTGGAAAAGAAAATCAGCTTTTCATTGCACACCCGCATCCTGTCTAATTTAGTGGCGGGCCTGAATCGTCGCGATTTCGATATTGTTCTGACGAACTGTTCAATTACCGAGCAGCAGCAGGAAAGCAGCTTGCAACAGCATCTGGTGGCACAACAGCCGGTGGCCATTATCGGCCACCCCCCTCAAAAACCAGCGACCACTTTTCCTCTGGGCTATGAGCAAGTCAACTGGTTGTTGCCCGCCAAAGGCACCGCTATCCGTTCGGCATTTGAAGCTTTTTGTTTGCGAAACAATTACAAACCCAACATTATGGCCGAGGTGGATGACATGGCTATGTTGCGTTTGTTAACCCGGGATACCGACGCCTGTGCGGTATTACCCCCGGTGGTAGTTAAAGATGAAATAGCCAATGGACAATTAGTGGTATTTGAAGAAATTCCGGAAGCCTATGAACAATTTTATGCCACCACCATTGATCAGGGGATTTTCCCGAAATTATTTGGTGGTCCGGTGTCGTTGGGGTAGAGAAGAGGATAACAAAAAGGCAACCGCAGTTGCCTTTATCTGAACATTAAAGCAGTCAGCCTATTTTGTGTCTCTGAACATCAGGGTCATTTTACGGCAAACAAAATAAAATACCGGGGTGAACAGCAGGCCAAACAGCGTGACACCCAGCATACCGCTAAACATGGTCAGACCAATGGCCTGACGCATTTCAGAGCCCGGACCGGTTGCTACTAACAGCGGAATGACACCGAAAATGAAGGAAAATGCCGTCATTAAAATAGGCCGCAGTCGCAGGCGACCCGCTTCAGCCGCTGCCTCGATAATGGAGCTGCCTTGCTCTTCATTTTGTTTGGCAAATTCTACGATCAAAATGGCATTTTTGGCTGCCAGTCCGACCAACACCACCAGACCTATTTGCGTCAGGACGTTGTTATCCATGTGCATGATCATCAGACCAACAGAGGCGGACAATAAACACATAGGTACAATGAGTATGATGGACAGAGGCAATGTCCAGCTCTCATATTGTGCCGTCAGTAGCAGGAATACAAACAACACCGCCAGTGCAAAGGCAATAATGGCGGTATTACCGGTATTCTTTTCCTGATAGGCCAGTTCGGTCCATTCATAGCTGAAACCCGCTGGTAATACCTGCTCCGCGATTTGCTCCATTTTTGCCAGTGCTTCTCCGGAGCTAAATCCGGGGGCAGCATTACCGGTTACCGCAGCGGCGTTAAACAGGTTGTATCTGGGCAAGCGCGAAGGGCCGGATGTATTCTCCACTGTGGCAATCGAGCCAATGGGTACCAGAGCGCCGGTGGCACTTCTGACTCTCAGGTCCAGTAAGTCCTGGGTGTCGACGCGATAAGGTGAGTCCGCCTGCAACACCACTCTGAAAGTGCGACCCTGATAGTTAAAGTCATTGATATAACTGGAGCCAATAAAGCTTTCCAGCGCGGTAAAGACATTTTCCAGCGGAACATCCATCTGACGCACTTTGTCGCGATCGATATTCAGGTATACGCGAGGCGTACTGGTTTCAAAAAAGGTAAATACGGCCGTTGTTTCAGCGGCCTGGTTGGCAGCCATCGCCACTGTCCACGCGGCGCCTTCCAGTGCCTGTGGGCCATGACCGGCTACATCCTGAATCATCATTTTAAAGCCACCGGCATTGCCGATGCCACTGACTGGTGGGGGGGTTACTGCCACTACGTAAGCTTCTTCATTAAAGCCCACTTTTTGGCGAATCTCCTGAACTATGGCCTCGGCGCTGCGTCGCGTTTCGTAATCTTCCAGTACCACAAATATCGCCCCTGCATTACTGGCATTGGTGAAGGTGGCCCCGGAAAAACCGGCAAAGGCAACGGTATTTTCAACCCCCTCAATTGCCAGTAATTTGCGCACCACTTCCTGAATGACGGCATCAGTGCGGTCCAGAGCGGCACCAGAGGGCAACTGAATTGCCACTATGGCATAACCCTGATCCTGTTCGGGAATAAACCCGGTAGGGATCTTATTGAGCTGCCAGCCGGTAAAGCTGATCAGGCCCGCATACACCACTAAAACCAGGGCGGTGATGCGTAATAAGCGACGGATCAGACTGGCATATTTTCCGGAAACCTTGTCGATAGCCGCATTAAATCTGGCACCGGCCCGAAACCGTTTGGAGTGAGGTTTTGGATCCGATTTACGCATAAAAATCGCGGCCATGGCCGGACTTAAGGTTAGGGATACAACCGTTGAAAGCATGGTCGCGGACGCAATTGTTACGCCAAATTGTTGGTAAAAAGCGCCGCTGATCCCTTCCATCAACATGGTGGGTAAAAACACCGCCACCAAAACCAGGCTGGTGGCAATCAATGCCCCGCCAACTTCAGTCATGGTTTCTTTGGCGGCCTCGACACGGGATAGTCCTTCACGCAATTTGCGTTCGACATTTTCCACTACCACGATGGCATCATCCACAACGATACCGATAGCTAATACCAGGCCGAACAGTGAGATCATGTTTAAAGAGAAGCCAAATACCGACATCAGGGCAAATGTACCAATCAGCGATACCGGTATGGCAATTACCGGGATCATGGCCGTGCGCCAGCTTTGCAGGAACACCACGATAACAAACACCACCAGGGCAATGGTCTCCGCCAGGGTGATATACACTTCCTGCATGGATTGTTCGATGTATTCAGTAGGGTTGTAAATAATGGTGCTCTTCATACCACTGGGGTAGTTAAGCTGCATCTCAGCGATTAAGGTTTTTATACCTTCCGCTGTTGCCAACGCATTGGCACCGGGACGCATTGTAATGGGAATGGCAACCGAAGGGTTGTTACCCAGATACCCTCGCGTGGCATAGTGCTGTGCGCCAATTTCCACCCGGGCAACGTCTTTGAGTAACAGCAGACCGGTTTGACCGCCCCGGCGAATGATAATGTTTTCAAATTCTTCGACTGTTTTCAGCCTGCCCTGGGTTTGCACACTGATCTCAAAGGCGTTCTGTTCCGGCATGGGAGACTGATTCAGTATACCGCTGGATACCTGTTGGTTTTCGGCACGCACAACGCTCATGACATCTTCTGCGGTAATACCAAATTCTGCCATCCGACCTGGATCTAACCAGATCCGCATAGCGTATTCGCTGGCACCAAATACCTGCACATTACCCACACCATCCAGGCGGGACAACCGGTCGACGATATTCAGTACCGCATAATTGCCAATTTCAGTTTGGTTAAAACTGTTGTCCGGCGAAAACAGGTTGATCACCATCAGCATATCCGGGGAGTTCTTCACTGTAGTGACACCCAACCGACGCACCGGCTCGGGCAGTCGTGGCAATGCCGCTGATACCCGGTTTTGTACCAGTACCTGTGCTGTATCCAGGTCGGTTCCGGGGGCGAAGGTAATACTGATGGTTAAGCGGCCATCATTGGTAGATTGTGAAGAAACATATAACATGCGTTCGACACCGTTTATTTCCTGCTCAAGCGGGGCGGCCACGGTGGAGGCAATAATTTCCGAACTGGCACCCGGATAGGAGGCATTTACCTGAATCTGCGGCGGCGCGATTTCCGGATATTGAGCCACCGGCAAAGAGGCCAGCCCTAAAAATCCAAAAATCACAATCATCAATGAAACCACAGTGGCCAGGCGCGGCCGGTCGACAAAATAATGGGTTAACTGCATAACTCAGGCTCCGGTATTGGCCGGCACAGGTTGCAATAATGCACCCGGCTGAATCATTTGCAGGTTGCCAATGACCAACTGTTCGCCTGAGGTTAAGCCTTGTTTGATAATGCGCAGTCCGGCTTCCGTTGTACCACCCAGGGTGACATAGCGTTTTTCCGCTTTGTTTTCACCGTTAACGATGTACACATACTTTTTGTTTTGCTCTGACATTACCCACTTGTCTTCGATTGTGATGGCGTCATAAGGCGGCAGGGGGGATAGCCTTAAGCGGCCAAACATGCCAGGTTGCAGCAGATTATCGGGGTTATCGAACACGGCGCGCACCTCGATAGTTCCGGTAGCAAAATCCAGTGAATTTGAGGTGAAATCCATAGTGCCATCGTGAGCAAAACTGTCTTCGTCTTGTAATTTCACGAATACTGGCCAGGCGTCTTCACGCTTGATGGCATCGGGCTGAGCAATCTGACGACGTATATAGTTGAGCACGGTGGTTTCACTAGCTGAGAAATAAAAGTGAATGGGGTTAGTGGTCACAATCGTGGTTAATGGCTCGCCGCTGGCATTACCACCCACCACCAGATTGCCTTCGTTAACATAGGTGCGATCAATACGCCCGGTGATTGGCGCTGTGACAGAGGCAAATTCTAAATTCAGGCGAGCCTGGTCATAGTTTGCTTGTGCCACCTGTAATTGTTGCAGCCGTTCATCCAACTGTTCCTGCGAGATAGAATTGTTTTTTACCAGGTTTTGCCCGCGATCCAACTCTTTGCGGGCCAGTTTCAACTGAGCCTCGGCGCTGTCCAGTGCTATCTGAAAAGGGCGTTTATCCAGTTCGTAAAGCACCTGGCCTTTGGTAATCAACTGGCCATCATTAAAGGTTACCGATTCGATAAAACCACTGACCCGGGCCTTTACATCAACGCGTTTTGCTGCCTGAAAGCGGCCTGTGAATTCATCCCACTCGGTTACGTTTTCGGTGGCCAGATTCAGTACTTTAACTGGCATCGCTTGTGGTGCCTGCTGTTGCTGGGCTGTTTCCTGTTGTTGACAGGCTGACAGTCCGATTGTCATTAATAACAGTAACGCCGATGCGGCGAAACGTTGGGTGTTGCTTGCGATAGCCATAATATTGTCCTCTGGGTAATGGCGTGGTGGTTACGGTATTATTGCCTGGCGACTTTACTCTTTTGATACAAGTTGCTGATTTGTGAGATGTGTCCAATTCTGAACGGTCTGAATACGTTCCATCATGGTGCCGAAATAGGGGTTCCAGGTGAGGCGGGCATGAATTCTGTCTTCATGTTCGTGGCCCCAGGCAGCAAACCAGACATCACTGCTCGATTCACAAATCGCTTTCTCTTTGCTGTTTAAGCCGTTGTTGCACATGCGTTTACTGCCAGACAATCCGTAATAGTGATTGCAGGGAGCAAACAGTAAACTCATGTGTGAGCCGGAACTGATATTAAACAGCGGTAACTGCATAGACTTGCTCCGGATGTTGTTTTCGGCAAACTGTTGCTCTCCAAACCATAGCAGCTCGCTGGCAGAATGGGTAAAACTGCGGCTAAAAAGATCTTTAATCGCCTGGGCGTTAATAACACTGTCAGCTTCACTAATGGTGACAAACGTGGGAATGTTTACCGGTTTTTGTTGCAGCAGGTTGCGTACTATCTCTGCACTTTTCGCATAAGCGGCGGCACCGTGCAATGGACCACCAGAATAGCGGGCCAGATTGATATCATCGGATTGCCAGGTTACTGGTAATACGCTGGCCAGCAAGGGTGTCAGCGGCTCCAGGCGTACCGCTTTGGATTCAAAACCCGGTGAAAACAGTAGCAGGCCAGCGATGTCAGGTTGCTGTAAAGCATGAATAGTGACTAAGTTTCCACCGGTAGAGTATCCGCCTAACCACACTTCCTGGTAGTCTTGCTTCAACAGTGCGGCATAGTGATCCACGATATTTTGCCAGTCTTCATAGCGGGCTAATTTCATATCCGCTGGCCTGGTGCCATGGCCAGGTAACAACAGCGTTTGTACATAAAACCCCTGTTTTACTAAGGAGCGACTAATATCTACAAATGAGAATGGTGAATCACTGAGTCCATGAACCAATAAAATAGCCTTCTCTGCTGGCTGTTCGGGTGTGCGCTCAAAAGGCATATTCATGCTGAGTTCCAGGACGTGGTCATCAGTCAGAAAATCCCGCGCTCCGGTCAGGTAAGTTTCGGTTGCTTGTAAATAGGACGCAAAATCCGGCTGCAGATAATTGTAGTATTGCCCGGACAGGTGTAATGGAGCGCGATGATGTGTTGTGCTGCAGCCCAGAGTCAGCAACAAAATACTGAGAAATAATATGACTTTTAAGCGCATGAGTGAGCACCGGAATAGGTAGTGGAACAAAGTAAACGACACGGTGTAGTTTACTTAAAGATTGGAAAAAGTAAACTGATTAGTGTAAATTTTGCAAAGTATCAGATTTGGCATTACACAACAGGTGGCAACAATTCTATGGTTGAAGTAAAAAAAACGCGCTCAGAATTAAAACGCGAGGCCATCGTCAGTGCCGCAAAAAGGGCTTTTCAGCGTGATGGTGTGCAAGGTACCAGTATGGATAAAATTGCAGAAGAAGCGCAGGTATCCAAACGCACGGTCTACAATCATTTTAAAGCTAAAGAAAATCTGGTGATCCACATTTTGTCTTCAATATGGAAGAGTTCTATGGTGGACAGTGATGACAATTATCAATCCGGTCAACCCCTCAAACCGCAATTAGTGGCGCTGATCAAGTCTGAAATTGATGTCATCTCGTCTGCAGAGTATCTCAATCTGACGCGAGTTGCCTTTGGACATTTTATGTATTCTCCGGAGGATCTGAAACAGGAGTCGGCGGTGTTCAGGGATTATGAAACCGTGTTGCAGCGCTGGTTAAAACGCGCCCTGCAGGATAAGCGCTTAAAACCACTGGATATTGAAAAGGCAAATAAGCAAATCCACAGCCTGGTTAAAGGCAGTTGTTTTTGGCCGCAACTCATGTGTGCCGAGGCAGCGCCCACTGAAGCAGAAAAACTGGAAATTGCTGAATCCACTGCCGCGATGTTTCTGGCTTACTATCAGTCCGGTCTCTGACAGGTCAGCGCACCGGTACTGATAAATCTTACCTGTTCCGCTGTGAAATTTTTACAGAGTGCCCATCGGCTTGTCATTGACTGTCATATAAAAATAAATAAAAACAACTACTTAAGAATCTTTCGAGATTGGCACAATCCTCGCTCCAGATAAGCTGAACAACAAAAGGAGTGAACGATGGAAATTTTTGAAACGATTCGACGCGATCATGAAAAGCAGCGCCTGTTAATGAAAATCCTGATCAGTACGTCGGGAGATTCTGAGTCGCGTCGTCAATATTTTGCGGAGCTGAAAGAAGAGCTGCAAGCCCACGCGGCAGCAGAAGAGCGTCATTTTTACAAAACCTTGATGCGTTCTGACAGAACATTAGAACAGTCACGTCATGGTATTCATGAACATCATGAAATCGACGAACTCATTACGGTGTTGGACGAAACCGAAATGAGTTCTCCGGCCTGGTTGCACTATATGAAACAGTTGCGCGAAAAAGTACTGCATCACCTGGAAGAAGAGGAAAAGGAAGTGTTCCAACAGGCTGGCCATGTACTTAGCGGGGTGGAAAAGCGCGATCTCGCTGATGACTTTGAGGAAGAGAAGCAGGAACATCTGAATTAAAGCGCAGATTCGCAGTTGTTCGCTTGCCTGACGGTGTAATACAATTTGCCACTGTCAGGCAAGAGAAAATCCATGCACACTCAGTTAATCTCCATTGGTTTACAAAATCCCAAGTCAGCCAGCAATGTTGCTTCTATTTTGAGGGCAGCGGGTTGTTATGGGGCCAGTTCGGTATTTTATACCGGCAATCGCTATCGCTATGCCAAAGAATTCAATGCAGATACCAAAAACATGCATCTGAAAATTCCCACTATTGGCGTTGAGGATTTGTTTGCAATGACACCAAAAGGCGCAAAACGCGTGGTGGTAGAATTGGTGGAAGGGGCCATTCCATTGCCGGATTTTCAGCACCCGGACAATGCCTATTATGTATTTGGTCCGGAAGATGGTTCGGTGGATCCACAGTTACTGGCCCAGTCTGATGAGGTGATATACATACCCACACATGGCAGCATGAACTTGGCTGCAACGGTCAATGTGGTGCTGTACGATCGTTTAGCAAAATCGCAATTTGATCGCAGTCTGGATTTTTTAAAACGCAGCAGGGATAACAATAATCGACTAAAAGCTTTTTCCTAAGCTGACTGCCAAATGATCTCCACATACCCGGAATCCGGCGCTTGTTTAGTTCCTTGTTTTTGGACGAAGCGCTTCTTTTTAGCACACCGATACTGGTCCTTTGCGGATTGCAAAACACACCCGGTTACTTTATATTCAGGCCCGGAATAAATATCACGTTCAGAAGGGACTCAGAGTGTACAAAAAACTCGCTATTGCAGGCGCATTTCTTTCATTTTTCACTTCAATACAGGCGTCAAATTTCAGTTTTGACAATGATACGCTGGCCGATATTGCGGTCAGTCGTCTGTCAAACGGGGCGTTTTATATTCGCAACTCCTCAGGGCAAGACTTCAATTCTACGCGCGGTGATGGCATACAAAGGCACTTTTTCGAACGCACGGACTATGACGTTCCGATAACAGGTGATTTTGATGGCGACGGCATTCGTGATTTTGGACTGCGACGTTTATCGACCGCCGAATGGATTATCCAGCATAGTTCAACCGGAGAAGTTGTCACCCGTGAATTTGGACGTCGTGTTACGGATGTGCCTGTGCCCGCAGACTATGACGGTGACGGTATCACGGATATCGCTGTCTATCGCAGTGAAAACCTAACCTGGTATATTCTCAATTCTTCCGGAGTGGACCGTCAAACTAACAACAGAGACGGTATTTCCAGAATTCCGTTTGGCGAACAGGCTTCTGATTTTCCTGTTCCGGCCGATTACGATGGTGACGGAAAGGCGGATATCGCTATTCGTCAGGCAGATACTCAATACTGGTTAATTAGAAACTCATCAGGCGTTGATCCTGTAACCGGCAATTCTGATGGGATAACTCGACATCAGTTTGGTAAGCGCGCTGAAGATCTTCCGGTGCCTGCAGACTATGATGGTGACGGAAAAGCGGATTTGGCGGTGAGACGTCCTTCCACGCAAACCTGGTATATTCTCAATTCTTCGGGAACTGACTCCACTACCGGATATGCAGACGGTATCACCCGTCGTCAGTTTGGCATGCGTAGTAGTGATATTCCCGTGGTGGCTGACTATGACGGCGATGGCCGCAGCGATATCGCGGTAAGACGCCCCGGAACCCAGCTTTGGTATGTCCTTAACTCCAGTGGCTCCGATCTGTTGAGTGGGCACAATGATGGGGTTAGTCGCCTCAGATTTGGGTTGAGAGCGACAGACATTCCTTTGGTTCAGCCTGCTTATAGCATTTTTTACCAATTAGATCTTGATGGTGACGGTCTCAACAATGGCGAGGAAGTCGCCAGGGGGTCGAGCCCCATCGCTGCAGATACTGACGGAGACAATGTCGCTGATAGCCAGGATGCTTTTCCATTAGATCCGAACGAATCGTCGGACGCGGATAACGATGGTGTTGGCGATAATTCTGACCTTTATCCCAATGACCCTGCCGAATCTGCTGATAGCGATAATGACGGGGTAGGCGACAATGCCGATGCGTTTCCTCTCGACCCCAATGAAACCACCGATACCGACGCCGATGGTGTCGGGGATAATTCGGATGCTTATCCGGATGATAATTTATGCTCTGCGCTGTCAGATGGAGATGGTGAAAGTTGCTACCTGAGATTGTTAAATGGTGATAAAAATAATTTGCTCACAACGTCTTCAGCTCAGTACTTACTGATCTATTCACCTGCAGCAGACAAGATTTACCCTTTTGATCTGGCGACCCGACAATTTCTTGCATTGATTGAAATGCCGGATACCAGAACGGCTATTGCTATTCACCACGCTCCACAGAGCAACCGAATTTACGTTGTGTTAGACGATGGTGAAGTTGGTTATTTTGATGACAACCAGGAGTATCACAGCTTTGTCGACACCATTAGCAATGCTTCATTTGTACAGTCACTGGATAATTATGTGCTGATTGGTAACAACGGCAATCTTTATGTGTACGATGAAAGTGGTGTTCTAACGAGTTCCGTTAACATTGGTTCTGACCCCAGGAGTATCTACTGGGATTCGGAGGCAGGCCAGCTCTTTACCGCAGTAGGGAGCAGTTACTATTTTTACCTGAGTCAATTTTTATTTAACGTCGAAACGGGTGAGCTGTCACTGGAAAAACAGGAGTATTTTTATTCCGGAGATAGCTACCAGGGCCCTATGTTCCAGGTGGAAAATGAACCCGATGTAATTATGATTGGCTCGTCAGTGTTCTCGCGCGATTCCTTGTCTTACCTTGGCGAATGGAATGCGCTGTCGGTATCTGACTTTGAGTCCGTCTCCGGAAGCAATGAAATTCTGACCCTGGCCTACCAGGCAGGCAAGTCCATTTTAAATCGGTACGACGGTGCTTTAAGCCTGTTGGAAGCGCCGCAATTTGATGGTTTCCCGACTGAAATGGCACAATATGCCGACGCTGTAGTGGTTCTGACCAAAGAACTTCACAGTCTCAGATTGCATGTGCATGAATTATTGGATGATATTGATGGCGATGGTATCCAAAACGACATTGATGATTTCCCGGCAGATATCGCCGCCTCGGTGGATTCGGATCAAGATGGTTATCCGGATAGTTGGAATATCGGCCTAAACGAGCTGGATTCATCCACCGGTTTAACCCTGGATGTATTTCCTGAAGATGCAGTATGTTGGGATGTCAGCCATGATGATGGTTTCGGAGGCTGTAATTACGGCGCCACGATGTCAGGTTTTATTCCTGAACAAATTATCGCGGATGACAATGGCACCCTGTACCTGTTTAATGCATCGAGTGATTTAATTTATCGTTGGTCATCGCAGACACAGCGTTATTTGTCGCCACTGAGTGTGGGTGAAAGCAACCTCTTTAGCAGCAATACCCCCATTTCTGTCGCCTATTCAGAAGCGCACAACCGACTTTATTTAGGGTATTTATCCGGACAAATTACTTTTATTACTCCCGATAGCAATGAAACCGAAATACCCTTCTATCAGACAACCGGTCCGGTGAGGTATTTAATATCAACGGGTAACTTTCTGGTGGCAACAAATGGCAGTAGTTACAATTCACAGCTCCTTTCCCTGGATGAGAATGGGATTCTGATTGATACCGCTTCGAGCAGTTATTTTAGTGGTGTCAATGCCTGGGATGAAAATCATAACCGGTTGTTTTATTTCCGATACTCAGATCTTTACTACATTGAATTGGCCCAGACCACGGGTGAGTTTGGTAGCACGAGCTATGCGCCAGGTAACTCACTCAGCGGTCCGCTGCACTTATCCGCAGATAGCAGCAAAATACTGATGGGCTCAGGGCACATTTATAACACTGGTAATCTTACTTTTGTTGGCTTTGTGGGAGGATTTGATGACGGCATGTGGTTGCAAAATGATGAATTGTTAATGCTATCGCAACTGCCCAATACTATCGCATTGCAACGCAAAAATACCCAGGGACTCACGTTAGAGAATTTGACTCTGAGCGGTGACCTGGTTGGCCTTGCCAGGGCTGGCGAGAGCGATATCATTGTGACGCTGACGGATAGCGGATTAAGTTTTATACCCTATGTCGCTAACAATGATACAGATGGCGATGGTGTTTCAAATACGGTGGATGCCTTTCCCAATGATATTGCCGCGGCTCTGGATATTGACAATGATGGATATCCGGATAGTTGGAATACCGGCTATGGTGCACAAGACTCCACTACAGGTCTGGTGATTGATGAGTTTCCGCAAGATTCGGCCTGTTGGTTGGCGGAGCATAGCGATGGTCAGGGAAATTGTGATTTCAGTGCTACTGTCCCGGAATTTGTGCCAGATGAAATACAGGCCAATGCCTCGGGAGATGTTTATCTTCTGAGTGAAACCCATGGAAAGGTATTCAGTTGGTCAACTACTACAGAGCAATACCAAAACCCCTTCAGCGTGGGAAGCAGTAGTGGGTTGACCAATGAATCTCCCGTCAGAATGACCTTTTCGGCAGCACAAGAGCGGCTCTATCTGGGATACGCTTCCGGACTGGTGACGTTTATTGATATCAATAATAGTCCAAAAGAGCAGTTTTTTAATCATTTTCCTCAGGAAGTGCAAAGCCTGGTCGCGGCAGGTAATTTCCTTGTAGTATATGGTTCCAATTCGACGTTACGTTCGTTCGATGTAAATGGCCTGCAAACCGATGTAATAAGTAGCAGCAATTTCAGCCGATACAACGCGTGGAATGAGTTTACCGACGCTATTTATTACTACCGGAGTTACTATCTTTACAAGCGTGAAGTTAATCAGGATACCGGTGAAATTGGCGAGCGTAATCGCTCGTATAACAACGATTACTATGGTGGCGCTACCGGAATTCACATTGCTAAAGACGGCAGTAAAGTACTGCTATCCTCTGGTGATGTTTATAACGCAGAGGATCTGAGTCATCTGAGCCAGGTTCCATACCCAGACAACGCGTTGTGGTTGGACAATGATGAACTGCTTTTGTTGGAGCAAAGTGGTGCAGAAGTAGTATTGCAACGCAAAAATGGTCAAAATCGTACCGTGGAAACCGTTAGTCTGAGCGGCCAGCTAATTGACGCATTGCCTGTCGGAGAACAAAACCTGATCGTCACTCAGTCGGGCTCAGAGCTTGCATTTACACTATATCAACCCAACAACGATATTGATGGTGACGGTGTTGATAATGTCCTGGACGCCTTTCCTACGGATGTTGCTGCCTCTGTAGACAGTGATAACGATGGCTATCCCGATAGTTGGAATGAAGGGTACAGTGAAGATAGTTCCACCACAGGGTTAATACTTGATGTCTTTCCCGGTGATGCGGCCTGTTGGCTAGATGACCATGACAATGGCAATGGCGGATGTGATTACAGTGCTACAATACCTCAATTTGTTCCTGATGAAGTTGTGGCGGATGGGCAAGGCAATGTTTATTTGTTTAGCCAGCAATATGGCAAAGTATTTACCTGGTCTGCGACAACTCAGCAGTATCAGAACCCGTTTGCTGTGGGTGATAGATTTAACTCTGGTGGGGAAGCGCCACAACGAGTAGTGTATTTAGAAGATCACCACAGACTCTACTTTGGTTATGCCTCCGGACTACTGACTTATATTGATCTGAATAGTGGTCCGCAAGAGCAGTACTTCTATCAGTTACCACATTCTGTGAGCAGTATTATCGCGGCCGATAACTTTCTTGTCGCATATAGCTCCGGTGTCCTGTATTCGTTCGCTGCTGATGGTGAGCTTGTGGATAGCCTTAGTAGCTCATATTTTTCCCAGGCTACGGCTTGGAATGGGGTTTACAATCGCATATATCATTTGCGAGATGGTATAAGTCCAAGGGATATTTATTACCGGGAATTTAATTCAAACACTGGAGAGTTTGGTGCTGGCGATGACTCGCCATACCATGGTGACTATAGTGTCTATGGACCGATCCGCATTTCTCAAGATGGCAGTAAAGTATTATTAGGTTCCGGTGATATATATGCGCAAGATGATCTGACATGGTTAGGCAATGTCGGTAGTTTGGACAATGCACTGTGGTTGGAAAATAGTGAGTTGTTGCAACTGACGCAGCTGGATTCGGAAATAGCATTGCGCCGCAAAAACGATCAATACAGCACCATTGAGTTATCAACTCTCAGCGGCCAATTGATCAGCCTGGTAAGGGCCGGGGAACACAATGTCATTGTTAGTCAGCTAAATAACGAGTTAGTGTTTGAGTTGTTTGTTGCTAACAATGACAGTGACGGTGATGGAGTAGACAATACGGAAGATGCCTTTCCGCAGGATATAGCCGCATCCATTGACAGTGATAATGATGGTTACCCGGATAGCTGGAATGAAGGTTACACTGAAGCCGACTCTACAACTGGTCTTGTACTGGATGTTTTTCCGGAGGATGCAGCGTGTTGGACTGCTGAGCATGACGATGGTTCGGGGACGTGTGATTACATGGCAACGATTCCAAATTTCATCCCTGATAAAGTGGTGGCGGATAATGATGGGAACCTGTTCCTGTTAAGTACTGAAAATAGCAAGGTTTATACCTGGTCAGCTGCCCTGCAACAATACCAAAATCCCTATATTGTTGGTACGACCAGTTTGACTAATGGGTCGCCGGATTTGATGAGTTATTCTGAAGCACATAACCGGTTGTATTTTGGTTACGATTCAGGACTCATCACCTTTATTGAACTTAGTGGTGAACGCCAGGAACAGTTCTACTTTCAACTCTCTTTATCTGTTAACGGGTTAGCGTCTGTGGGCGACTTTATGTTGGCTCAGGACGAAAGTGGAGCTTGGGCAACTCACTACATTATAAATGCAGATGGCACATTAACAGATAGTCGTGACTGGAATTATTACTCGAACGAGTATGCGTGGAACCCGGCATATAACAGAGTCTATTATTTCGGCTCCAATGAGCTGCAATATGAGGAAATTGATCCAGTAACGGGTGATATTCTTTCCAGTGGTGATTTTAATAACTCCAGTACCTATGGTCCTATTCGAGTGTCACCGGATGGCAGCAAAATACTGTTGGGCAATGGTGAAATTTATTCCGCGGCAGATCGCAGTTGGCAAAATAGCTTAGGAAGCCTGGACGATGCCCTATGGCTGGACAATGACGAACTATTGCTGCTGAGCCAACAAGATTCAGGGATAACGGTGCAACGTCTGAATTCTCAGTATCAAACTAGTGAGACTCTGTCGCTAAATGGAGCGTTATTAAGAGCCGTCCATGCCGGTGACTATAAAGTTATTGTCGCACTGGTGGATAATGCCCTTTCGTTTACCCTGTACGAACCTAATAATGATTCAGATGGGGACGGTGTAGAAAACTTGCTTGATGCGTTCCCAATGGATATAGCCGCATCCGTTGACAGTGATAATGACGGCTATCCGGATAGCTGGAATGAAGGTTATAGCGAATCGGACTCTACTACTGGCCTGATTCTGGATGTATTCCCGGAAGATGCTGCGTGTTGGTCAGAGAATCATGATGATGGCTCGGGAAGTTGTGATTTTGCGGCTACCGTCCCGGATTTTGTGCCCGACGATATTATTACAGATGCTGATGGCAATATATATATGCTCAGTCAGTCTAACAGTAAAGTATTTGTTTGGTCGGTCCAGGCTCAGCAATATCGAAATCCGATTTTTGTCGGTGAGTCCACCGAATTTAGCTCAGCAGCACCGACAGCGATGGTTTATTCAGAAAGTCATAACCGGCTTTATTTTGGCTATGAGTCAGGCAATCTCACTTATGTCGCGCTGGACGGTAGTAATCAGGAGCAGTATTTTAATCGGTTAAGCGCCTTTGGTAGCATGGTTGCCGCGGGCAATTATCTGATGGTGCAAGAGCGGACTACAGGTAGAAACCGACGCAATGTATTCAGCGCTGATGGTACCCTGGTGGCCAGTAGTTCCAGTACATACTCATCCGATCAATATGCCTGGAGCAGCGCTACCAGCAAGTTTTATTACTTGCGCAGAGGCTATAGTCCAGTTGATTTGCATTATCAAAGTATTGATCAGACTACCGGGGCGCTTAATGGTTCTGGTGATTCGCCCTATCATTCATCGACTAATATGACGGGACCGGTTCGGGTTATCAATCAAGATTCACAAGTGATTTTAGGCAGTGGCGCAATTTACAACGCCGACAATCTGGAAATAATGCATAATTTGGAAACTACCCTTGTAGATGCATTAGATTACGCGGGCATGCTTTTGACCGCCAGAGAATCTGATGGCGCCTGGTTTGTGGATATCCTGTCTTATGACGACTACGCCGTTTTGACCAGTTTCCAACTGGAATATTCAATACTGTCATTAGCGCTACACGAAGATGACCTGACTGTCGTGCAACACAACGGAGTTGAATTGGTTTATTCCCACATTCCATTGGGAGACAATGACGGCGATATGCTTCCGGCCTGGTGGGAAATTAGCTACGGCTTATCGGACTCTGACGCAGAAGACGCTGACTTAGATCTTGATTCGGATGGCCTGAGTAATCTACAGGAATATTTGCTTGGAACCTATCCAGACAACACTGACAGTGATGCTGATGATTTGAGCGATTTTGATGAAGTGAACACCCACAATACTTCGCCGCTCGCTGAGGATACAGATGCTGACGGTATCAATGATGGCGCTGAAATTAATCAGCACGGTACAAATCCATTAAGTCACGATACTGACGAAGACGGATTCAGTGATTCGGATGAAATCTTCATTTATGAAACGGACCCCAATGATGCAGAATCGCTACCTGACGCCATTTCATCTCTGACTGAATCTTTTGAAGATGGCGTAACACCTTTCTGGCGAACGGTTACTGACAGTAATGCTGATTGGGCTGTTACTTCTGCGCACGCTGCTGATGGCAGTATGAGTCTGAAGTCGGGGAATATTTCACATAGTCAGTATAGTGCGGTACAGATTGAAGGCTTGTTTACTGACGGCATGCTGACGTTTAGTGCACGTGTTTCAGCTGAATCTTGTTGTGATAAGTTATATATCTATCTCAATGATGTACAGCAAATAGTCATTTCCAATTCAGGTTGGGAAACTTACGAGATTTCATTGAGTAATGGGGAAAATGTTATTGAGTGGCGTTACCGCAAAGATGGCAGTGTAAACACCTATGATGACGCTGCCTATATCGATAATGTGCGTTTTGCGCAGTAGCCGTATAAATCAACAGACTTAGGCGTAAGCTCCCAAAAAGGCCTGTTCCCTGCAGCAACGTAAATACTGCGTGGCTCAGGCCTTTTTAGTGCCGACTTTAGAACACAAATTACGCAGTGTTCAACACCTGATTGCTTCAGTTTCCTCGGCGGGTTTTTGACATTTCCCAGGATCGCAGGCATAACTTGTTTGAGATAAAAATAACCAATCTGGGAAAACATCATGTTAGGGCTTGTCTGGCATACCACCTATATGTGTGCTTTTGTTTTTGCTTTGGGCTTTGTACTGCATTATTACGCCTTTAAGCGCGGCATTGCTGATCAGTTTGATAAAGTAAAAACGGAAGCGTTAAAAAAGGGGGCTGACGGCAAAAAAAAGGATTACAAAACCGGCAATGGGTTGTTGGATAAGTGGCTGGATTTTGGAGGTGGCTACTACGGTATTATTGCCTTTATTCAATTGATTTTTATCGAAATTGAAGAAATACAGGCATTTATCCTTGGCTGGACGGGACTTGATGATTTTTTACAGGGATTAGGTATCAGTACACTGATTAGCCTGTTTATTGAACAAATCATGAACTTTGTTCAGGCTATCAGCTGGCCGGCTCACTATCTTGGTCGTTACAGTATCCTGCAGATTGCCATCTTCATTGCGCTCACCTACCTGGTTTACACACTATCCAGAAAACTGGCCAGAGCCAGATTAAACCGGCTTTAGTTCCGGTCAATATACTGTGCAACTTTGTCGGTAATATGCCAGCTTTTACCGTCATAGATCAGATTGAGGTAGTCAATATAGCCTTTTTTCTGTTCTTCGCCCCAACTAAACGCCACTGTAGCATTGGCCGCATACCCGGTGGTTTTCAGGTCTGTGATGTGAATGTTGGCGTCCCACTGATTACCTGTATTCACTAACGCTGCGAAAGCATCGCGGGTGTAGCTTTGGTAAACCCCTTTATCATTGTAATACTGAATAGAAGCGGTTTCTGAAAACGCCATTTCCACATGTTTGCCGGAACCGGTTTTTACCGCTTTGATGTAGCTATTTACCGCCTCTTCCGGGGTTTTAAATCCATGCGCCAGTGCCGGACAGGCAGTGAAGAACAGGATTGTTAGCCCGGCAACAAGTGAGTATCGTGACATGATGAGCGTTTCCTTAGATGAGCAATGAGCTAAAGACTAATTCTTTTACCTTTTGGAAACAAGCGAATCAGTGCGGTTTCATCTTCTGCCGAATGTCATCCGGAATATCCAGGTGCATTAAAAATAACCCATCCACCTCTGAGTTACCTGGTGAAACCGGGTCGCTCTCCAGTGTGTCGACAATGGCCTGTTCTTCGCGATTCTCATTGGATTCATTTTGTATATTGCCCATGACTGCCTCCCACAATACGACTAAAAAACCATCATGTGATATCTATTTATCGCCTGGTTCGGAAAATTCTGCAGTTATACTTTGGCATAATATGAGTGTTTACTCTACGCTCCGGTGGCTCTGTCAGTGACAAAGCCACCAAAGGTGGAGGGGGTTAATTTAGAGATCCTGATGGGGACCAAAGACTTCATAGTGAATACGGTTGCTGGCGACTCCCTGATTTAGTAACTGTTTTTTGACAAACCCCATAAAACCCACAGGCCCACACAGGTAAAAGTGGGCCTGGCCGTAGGGAAGCCTGACCTGTTCAAAATTCATCATGCCATAAAACGCTTTAGCCGATGCTTCCTTTGCGTACCAGGTATACGCCTGCCAATCATGCTGCTGTGCAATTTGTTCAGTGCGATCTGAAAAACTGTGTTGATGCTGGTTTTCACACGCGTGTAAGTAATAGACTTCTTGCGCATAATTGTCAGCCGACAATTGTTCCAAAATTGCCTGCATGGGAGTGACACCAACCCCTGCAGATATCAGCACTACCGGCGTCTTTCGATCTTCAAAAAAGAAGTCTCCGGCAGGGGCATGGAGCTCAATGGTGTCACCGACCTGGACTTCGTCATGCAGATAATTTGAAACAACCCCTGGTACGCCGTTGCATTCTCTTTTTACCGAAATACGGTAACTGCGACCATTGGGCTTATCGGACAAGGAATACTGCCTGATTTCTGTATAGGGATGGGCGGGTGGTTGCGCTTTAATGCCCAAATATTGACCTACTTTGTAATCAAGTACTGGTCCAGTGTCTTGCGGAACAAACGTAAAGCTTTTCACCAGTTCAGACTCCTGCTGAATTGCTTTTACAACAAATCGGCGGGCGTCCTGCCAGCCGCCGATCTGGCCGCCTTTGTCAGCGTATAAATGACGCTCGCGGTTGATAAAGGATTCTGACAGAAACAAATAGGCTTCACGCCAGGCTTCTTCAACCTCGGCAGTAAACAATTCGCCGGTGAGTTCTCTGAGAGTTTCAGTCAGGTGGTGGCCCACAATCTGGTACATTTCAGGTTTTATGTTAAAACTGGTGTGTTTATGGGCGATTCGTTCAACGTCTCTTTGCAGTACCTGCGGCGTTTCTATATTCCTGGCGTAGGCGGCCAGGATGTTAAACAGGGCCAGTTTTTGAGTCCCGGAGACCTGGTGGCTCATATTAAAAATATTTTTTAGATCTGGGTGTTCAAGAAACATCCGATTATAAAAATGGTCGGTTAATGCCGCTCCGGTTTCATCCAGTAATGGAGCCAGACTTTTTACGATATCAATGTGCTTTTGCGTGAGCATGATTTACCTCTTAATTGGATTGTTTAGGCGAAAATAAAATGGGTGAATAGAACCTTAAAAACAGGCACATACTCGATACCCACAACGCAATGCTTAGTTGCCAGGCTAACAGCGGATAGCCCAGTGCAGGTAAGGCGCTGCGGATCACTGCTGCTATCGCTAACAGAATGAAAGCGACACTTATCCAGGGCGCGGGAGTTAACGGTCTGCCGGTATGACCCAGTGAAACCCGACTCATCATGGCAAGTATCATTAAACTAATGGCACCGACCGTGATCAGGTGTAATGCGGCGCTGAGTGAAAGTTGGATTATGAGAAAACTTAGACCCGTTGCAATAAGACCAACCGCTAAAAACAGGTAGGAAAGATGCAATGACCACAGTAACGGACGTGATAAAATGCCCGGCTTGAACCAGAACACTAGTCGAACCAGATGCAAGGTGCCGGCAGCAATCAATAGTGGTGCCGGTGAAATTGGCAGCGGGTAAAAATACCCGGATGTAAAAACCACAATACCGGCGCACGACACACTCATCAGGATGCGATCCAGGGTTTGGGTTTTAGTGATTTTGATTAGACCAATGCCGCGTTCGGTAAAAAACGGAATTACGCGACCGGCAATAATGGCGATGAGCAAGGTAAACATCAGCACCATAGTTCGGCCCAGATGCAAGGCCATCCCGGTAAATCCGTTAAAGTCCGCAAGAATGACTATCAGATTAACGAGAGCCATCGCGCAGAAAATTGGGATCAGCAAATAGTTGCGTCGGTTGCCTGACAAAAATAACAACCTGGTAAAGGCGTAGATAGAACAGTACCACCATAGGCATTGAGCGATAGTGGCCATCAGCAAGCTGTCGGGGTTATTAAGCCAAAAACCAATTCTGGCCAACAGCCAAAGACCGGCTAACAGCATTACAGATCTGCCCTGCAAACTGGGTAATCCGGTCCAGGTTTGTACAGCTGTGAGTGAGAAGCCAATGGCTACTGTCGCCGCGAAACCAAAAATCATTTCGTGTAAATGCCAGACAATAGCTGACATACCATTGCCGGGCAGACTCCACCAACCGCTTAGCATGCCCAGCCAGTAGATTAACGACAGGGATGAAGCCACTGTGGCCAACAAAAAACAGGAGCGAAAGGCCAGTTGCCACACAGGCCAATGGGTAATGTGATTTTGGATACCCGGAATGTGCATCAAAAGTTTAGCCAGGGAGGTCATAAAGCTACACCACCTTGCCGAGATGCTTGCGTCCGATACAGCGCAATACATACCCTATTTTAAATAACCCGGGTAAGATCATAGAGGCTATATGAGCCGCAATTTCAACTTGCATTGGTATCAGCTGGTTAAACTGATAACCGAGTAATATCGCCGCAATAAATGCCACCAAAGAAGCGATCATGAGTCCATTACCGATACGCAAACAAAGCCTGAAGTTTTTCAATGGGTCTTGTTGCTCAGTTGTGGCAATGGGCACAGTGGTAATCGGGTTTGCGAGTGAGGTTGCCATAGGTGTAAATCCTCTTGTATGCAGTAATAACTGGTTTTGCTATACCAATTCTTGTGCCACATTTAAAAGGATATAAAAAACAAATAGATAGCGTGTCAGGCTGTTTTCAATTTACTTAAAAAAGGTCATTTAGACCTGATTATGAATAGGTTATAATGACCTGAAAGGGTCAAATGGATTCGGTATGGAACTTACTTCAGAAACGCTGTTAGACTTTGCTACAGCACAGGTAGCCGGATTAACCAATCACGATCGTTTTGAGCAATTATTGGACACTCTGGCGGGATTAATTGTTTGTGACGCCATCGTGCTACTGGCAATACAAGGTGAAACCCTAAAACCTCTGGCGCAGAAAGGGCTAACTCATGACACGCTGGGGCGGCGCTTTAGTATTGCAGCTCACCCCAGATTCACCGCGATTGTGGAGTCTCAATGTCCGGTTCGCTTTGCAGCTGATAGTCCGTTGCCTGATCCCTATGATGGCTTGTTAACCGGCCACAAAGGCAATTTGCCTATCCATGCCTGTATGGGTATCCCGCTGTTTTTTGCCAAATCTCTGATTGGGGTGCTCACCTTTGATAGTTTAACGCCATCGGCTTTTGATGATTTACCCGAAAACAAGCTACAAATCATCTCAGCGATTGCCGCTTCAACCTTAAAAATCGCCCTGATGCTGGATGAACTGGAATTCAGAAATGCTCGCTCTCATTTGCTGGTGGCTGAACTCAATCATGAGAGCCTGGCCCGCGAAGGGCATGAAATAATCGGTGAAAGTCCGGTTATGAAAAAGTTAAAAAAAGAAATCAGTCTGGTGGCTGCTTCACCCTTTAGTGTTCTTATCCTCGGCGAAACCGGGGTGGGTAAAGAGTTGATCGCTAAGCATCTGCACCTGCAATCCTCCCGGGCGAACGAACCATTGGTGTATGTCAATTGTGCGGCGCTACCTGAGAACCTGATTGAAAGTGAACTGTTTGGCCATGTAAAAGGGGCATTTACCGGTGCGGACAAAGACAGAGCCGGTAAATTTCTGTTGGCTGATGGCGGAACCCTGTTTCTGGATGAAATTGGAGAGATGCCGCTAAGCGCACAAAGCAAACTATTGAGAGCATTGCAATCTAATGAGATTCAACCCGTGGGACAGGATACTATTCAGCATGTGAATGTGCGGGTACTGGCGGCCACCAACCGGGATTTAGCCTCAGAGGTGGGTGAGGGGCGCTTTCGTGCTGATTTGTACCATCGTCTTAGTGTTTACCCTATTCAGGTGCCGCCGCTCAGACAGCGCATCGATGATATTGCGCTGCTCGCTGGTTTTTTTGTGGAACAGTCTCGTCGTAAATTGGGTCTGAAGCAGCTAAATTTGGGCAGCCGTTGTATCGCCTATCTCAATCAGTATCAATGGCCAGGTAATGTCAGGGAACTGGAACATGTTATTTCGCGAGCCGCCTTAAAGGCCGCTTATGATCAGCACAATCTGCCGTTTGTGACTATCAACCCGGAACATTGTGGCGATTTAAGCAGTCATAAAATAGTTGATGCCCCCGAAGTTGCCTCTTCATCAGAAATAACACCGAATGCTGCGCAGCTGCCAATGGACATTAAGGTGCAAACCGACCTGTTTCAACGCAATCTTATCAGGCAAACGCTGTTGCAATGCGACGGGAACTGGGCGGCCACTGCCAGACAGCTAAACACGGATCGTTCAAATCTGGTGCGTATGGCAAAACGACTGGGCATTGAGATACAGAAGCAAATTGTGAGTTGAGCGAATCCGGACATCATCGCGGGGGCAGGCCAGCAATAACGTCGAAATCTGAAACGGTTGTGTGTTACCCGGAATTGCCAATCCTGAAACGAAAATTGCCTGGATAAATTAGTGCCCTGACTACTTCCTGTAAGCCTTGTTCTGTTTCGCATTTAAAATGTAACTGCTATAAATTAACCCCGAGTCGATTGAATTTCGAAATAATTCTGGCAATATTGGTTAAATGAAATACATTTTAATGCCTTTATCATTATTTTCCTGGTGGCGCTCTACTTAGAGCGGCGCTGAATTTTTACATTCTTAAGCTGCTGGAAGGTAGCTGAGACTGTAATTTCTTTTGTATCTCCAGTAGTGATCTGTTCTAACCTGGAGATCCCCCATGAACACAAAGCAAGCTACTGCAAAATCAGAAATTATTTTAACTGGCGACAGAGCCACCGGGCCATTGCATTTAGGCCATTATGTCGGTTCTTTAAAACAGCGTGTTGCATTGCAGGCTATTCATGAGCAAACGATTCTTGTGGCCGATATGCAAGGCCTTACTGATAATGCCCACAATCCGAAAAAAGTATCATCTAATATTCTCAATGTGGTGGCTGACTATCTGGCTGTTGGTATAAATCCCTCTGAAACAACGATTTGTCTTCAATCACAACTCCCCGCGCTTGCTGAGTTGACTATGTATTACAGCAATCTTGTCACAATCAGTCGATTGGAGCGAAATCCAACGGTCAAAAGTGAGATACACAACAAAGGATTTGAACGCTCCATTCCGGCGGGCTTTTTAACCTATCCAGTATCTCAGGCGGCCGATATTACTGGCTTCAACGCCACACTGGTTCCTGTCGGGGATGACCAATTGCCAATGCTCGAACAGTCAAATGAAATAGTGAGAAAGATTAACGCGCTCGCCGGGCGCACTGTACTTAATGAATGTGCCCCTTTGTTAAGTAACGCCCCACGTTTGCCTGGTACGGATGGGAAAAATAAAATGTCGAAGTCGATGGGCAACGCCATTAATCTCGGGGCTACCGAAAAAGAAATCTCGGCAGCGGTAAAATCCATGTATACCGATCCTAATCACCTGCGAGTAGAAGATCCCGGCAAAATAGAAGGAAATGTCGTGTTTACCTATCTCGATGCTTTTCACCCAGATGAAGGTTATATCAGCCAACTAAAAGCACACTATCAGCGTGGAGGTCTGGGCGATGGTACCACGAAGAAAATACTGGAAGCCTGTTTGCAGGACATCCTTCGACCCATAAGAGCGAGAAGAGCGGAGTTTTTAAATGATAAGGCTCAACTGATTGACATTTTAGTGAAAGGTAGCCAGCGCTCCAGAGATAAAACCGAAAAAATCCTGTTTGATGTCAAAGACATCTTTGGCTTAAATATTTTCTGATTGGCTTGCTTTTTAGCCGTCAGCTTAGGGAAGGCATCGCTGACTTTCCCTGGGCTGTTTTCTTTTCTTACAGGGGGCAACCTGACGACGCTGAAAACGGCTCAGGATTTGAGTTTTCACCTCTGTTGGCTATTATAATTTTAAGAAGCAACCAGTTGTACACAGGGCCTGGTGCGCTTTACTGCATGAACAGGCAACCCAGGTCAACCGGTCCCGGATATACCTCTTCGGGAGCATGTAGAAACGACCAATCGGGTCAGGAGGCAGGTTATGCTACTCAGTGTTAATTCGTTACGCCACTATGCTATTCAGGCTTCTGATGGTGCGATTGGCGAGTGCCATGATTTATTATTTGACGACAGGTTTTGGACCTGCCGCTTCTTAACCGTGGATACGCATCCCTGGTTGCCACTGAGTCACAAGGTACTGATCAGCCCCGTTTCGATAAACAATGTTGTTCAGGATGATGAAAAAATCCATGTGGATCTGACTAAAGAGCAGGTTAAATCTGCGCCTTCAACAGACACCAATGAGCCGGTATCCCGAGAATTCGAGCGAGAATATTTTAATTATTTTGGATTTGGTCATTACTGGGTAGGGCCGGGAGCCTGGGGAGAATATGCCTACCCCACTGATCTTGTCAAACCCCCATCAGCCAATGCCAGAAAGGCAGAACAGAAGCGGGCGAAAGATGACAATGCCAATCATCTGCGTTCGGTCAAAGAGATACAGCATTACCTCATTTGTGGTACTGATGATGCCGAATGCCATGTGCATGACTTTGTCCTGAACACTGACAATTGGTCGATTGCTTATTTAGTGTTGGATACCCGGGATTGGTTGCCCGGCGGGCGCAAGGTCTTCATGCTGCCTGAGCAAATAGAAGAAATCAGTTGGGCTGACCAGGCACTCAAAACCAGTCTCAGTGACGGCAATATTAAAAACTTGCCCGAATACCATGGCGACTCTCTCAATGATAATGACTACCTTCAGGAAGTCGTCAACACTTTGAAATCCGTGCGGCCGGGTAAGTCAGAACGGCTTTAAAGGGGACACTCTGTCAGCCAGAAAAACAGCGGCGCTTTGCATATTAGCTGGGGCAACTCAGCGTCGGTAAAATGGTGTCGGCTATACCGCGGCGGCAATGTTGTGAGGGGCCGATTACTCGAGCTGCAAATTCAAATGACTACTGACACTTTCTGTCACAGCACCAGGAGTATGATGAACCCGAATTCATCATCATCTGAAAGGAGAAATTTATGATTGGCTATGTGACATTAGGTACTGCGGATCTACAGAAATCTGGCGCATATTACGATGCATTGCTGGCAACCATCGGTGCTGCGCGTTTTATGGAGGAAGACAACTATTTTATTGCCTGGTCAAAGGGCGAAAATGAACCGGCAATATCAGTAACACTGCCGTTTAACAAAGAAGCGGCAACTGCCGGCAATGGCACTATGGTGGCGGTGGTACTTGAGTCGCCGGAACAGGTCGATGCGTTTTATCACAAGGCATTAGAACTGGGGGGCAGTTGTGAAGGCAAACCTGGTTTCAGACCAGAAGATGCCAGCGCGGGCTTTTACGCCGGGTACTTTCGGGATCTGGATGGCAACAAACTCAACGCGTTTTGCATGGTGCCGGCGGCGTAACCGCGCTGTTTGAGCGTTAAAGGCGGAAGTGCTTGTGGCCGTATTGCAACGCACTTCCTGGTTTCCCCGTAACAGAACTGATCCGAAATAAGCTGTAAGCACGGCTAAATGCTGAAACTCCCTCAAACGGCCTTAATGCAGCATTTACCGGAAGATTTAGCCTGATACATGGCGTTGTCTGCCCTTTCTAACCAGTTGTCAATGGTATCGCTTTTCAACACTTCGCTTAAGCCGATACTACAACTCACGCTGACTCCCTGGCTAAAAATGGTGTCTTCCAGCTCCTTTTGTAATCGCTGAGCAAAATTCTCTGCTTCAGTTTTTAGTGCACCTGGACATAGTACAACGAATTCGTCGCCACCCCAGCGGCCAATGATGTCGGTTTCCCGGGCACACTTTTTCAATATATTGGCAAATTGTTCCAATACGGCATCGCCAATGTTATGACCATAGTGGTCATTCAGATGTTTAAAGTCATCAATATCAATAAATACCAAAGCACAATCGTTGATACCGCGTTTCTTGCGCTTGATATGCTCTTCGGCTTCAATGGTAATTTGCACCCGATTGAACAGATCGGTGAGCGGGTCATGAGTGGATAAATAGTGTAGTTTGTCGTTCTTTTTTTTCAGTGCCGATTGCAGGCTTTCCAGGGCGTTATTTTTTTGCTGAATTCTGTCCCGGTAGCGCACCACAATCGAATGACGTATCCCTAAAATAATCAGCAGCACAACAATGGGCAGAATGATTTTTGCCATCAACCAAAAGTCGACTTCGCGAATAATTTTAACATTGTTCCAGCGACGATAGATTTCATTGTGTTGCTGGGCAGTGATCTGCTTTATCGCGGCATTGATGGCCGGTAAATGGACGGATTTACTTTTGCTGAGTCCCAGCCGTAATTCGTCGTCCAGGCCCATCCAGCCTGTGATCCTCAAATCGTGTAAACCATTGGTTTGAATGTGCTCCAAAATGGTGTGCATCGAACCCACCATGACGTCAATATCCCCAGCGGCTAACAGTCTGATCCCGGCGAGTTCACTGGGGACTTCATAGATAGGCACATCGGGAAAGCGGGTGGTGATGTATTCATGCTGTCGATAGCCTTTAACAACACCAACTTTTTCGTTTTCTATCATGGCCAGGTTAGGGATGGGCGTGCCCTCGCTATGGGTAATGATGACGTTAGGCGCTTTGAATATGATGTCGCTGAAAGTCAGAAATTCCGAGCGATTGGGGGTAACGTTTAAAAACGGAGTCGCGTCGCATCGACCACTTTTGAGCAGTTGCAATGAGTCTAGCCAGGATGCGGTTTTAAGCAGTGAGAAGTTTATCCCTGAGTGTGCCGAAATCAGGTCCAGATAGTTTCTGGACATGCCTGTGTGGCGACCATCCCGCAAGCCTTCGTAGGGTAACCAATCGGTATCGACACAATAAGTTAGATTGATGATGGGTTGCCTGGCATAACTGTTTACACTACCGGTAACCAGCGCTGTGAGTAATGATAAATAAATTATCTGAATGATTAATCTAACCAATGGCCATCCTGCCCAAATCTCCAATAATAGCGTTAGTATAGTACAAATAATGAACATTTAGACAAGTGGAATTCGATAAATAATCTAAAAAACAAGCACTTCGGTAAAAACACTAACCCAAACCCGGATAATACGCGTTTTCCCCTCTTGCTGATGGTGGTCTACACTGTATTAAGAATTGCTAAACATATTTACTGATGTCTGATATCGATGCCTTAAATTTAAAGAAGTTGTTAGAACATGCCCATATCGGCGTGGTCATTCATCGCTGGGATACATCGATTGTATATGCGAATCCCACTGCGTTGCGATTGATGCGATTGAGCTATGAGCAGATGATAGGTATAGATGCTTATGACCCACAATGGAGCTTTTTGGACGAAGGCGGGCGAAAGTTGCTGGTTGAAGATTACCCGGTTAACAAAGTTAAAATGCGCGGTGATCGCCTGCAAAATGAAATTGTTGGCGTGGTAGACAGCAGTAGCGACCACATTAGCTGGTTTTTAGTTAACGCCTACCATGAAGGTGAGCCAGGAGAAGAAAGCGGTTTTATTGTGGTGACCTTCAACGATATTTCTGACACCAAGCAATTATTTTCCTTTCAGGATATTGTCGAAAATACCCAGGATATGGTGATTGTTACCGAAGCAGAAAATATTGAGTATCCCACCGGCCCCAAAATTGTTTATGTGAACAAGGCCTTCGAAAAACTGACCGGATACAGCCAGCGAGAGATACTGGGTGAAACCCCCAGACTATTACAGGGAGCGTTAACCGATCAGGATGCAAAAACCCGTATTCACGCTGCGCTTGAAAAACACCAACCAATCTATGAAACCCTACTGAATTACGATTCGGATGGGCGTCCTTACTGGGTTGAAATGAACATCATTCCGCTGAAAAATAAATATGGTGATATTACCCATTTTGCGGCTATTGAGCGGGACATCTCTAAACAAAAGTTTCACCTTGAGCAGCTGGAAAAACGCAATGAGGATCTGAAAGTACTGAAACGTGATTTGGAGAAATCCATTGAAAAACGCACTTCTGAATTGCAAATGGCGAAAGCCAGATTAGAAAAGTTAGCCTTTTATGATCCACTGACCAATGTTCCTAATCGTCGTTACTTCATTGATCACGTCAATCGCCTGGTGAAATCCAGTCAGCGCAGACACGAGGCGCTGGCTTTTGGCATGCTTGATATTGATGATTTTAAGTTGCTCAATGACAACTATGGTCATGATGTTGGTGACAAAGTGCTCATTGAACTGGCACAAGTATTACAGGCGTTATTTCGCGCTGATGATGCCTTCTGTCGTTACGGCGGAGAAGAATTCGCTTTTGTGTTAACGATTGGCAAAAACAGCGAACTTGACGGGTTTTCCAACCGATTGATCAGTGCGATCCGTGACCTTGAAGTGGCAATCAATGAACAACAGAGCCTGAATATTACCGCCAGCATAGGGATGAAAGTGTGCGCTCATGATGCCGACATCGACTTCGAAAAAGAAATCAAAGACGCTGATATCGCTCTTTATGAATCAAAAAATACCGGTAAGGATAAAGTGACCATCAGCTGAATTGTGGTAGATCAGACCTAAGCCAATACTAAATGAATCTCACCACCTGATAACATCCAAACACGAATACAGAAGCTTATACCAGCGGAAGTTATTCCGGAATTGTCCAGAAATGGCTTCCCTGCATCGTATGCTAATTTGCTGTAGACGCGAAAATGGAAGCATTGAATTGAGTCGGCCGTGCAACGCCCGATGTTTGTTTAGACGGAGTGACCGTGTGTGCCAGGGGCCAGGCTGAGCAATAGGTGCTCATATCACTGAGTCCCCGGGAACTGTGTCTCATCGTTTTGGCAACGGCTAAGGTGAGTTTCGCTTACGCACCCGCTAGTTACTTAGATATCTGTGAAAATGATATTTATGGCTTCAGATATTATTTTACTGGCCAGTGTGGAGCGATTTATCTGTTCTATACATGAGTTATTATTTCCACGGAATTGATGGATTTTTAGAAAAATATTATTGGTGTTAAACCGGTGTTGCTATTTATGTTTATCAATTGTAATTTTTAATATAGCGAAAATGTCATAGTGTTCTATATATATTGTGGAGAGTGTAAAAACACAATGTGTATTTACAAGGGACTGCAGGGAAGGCGAATTATAAGCAGTTTATTCTTTTGATTAAGCTGTCCGGGAAGTTGACCATGAACAGAACAATACCAAAAACCATTTTTTCCACCAGCACCATCGATATTCAGGATAAAATACCGCTCTGGCAGGATGCTATTTCCGCGCTATTTTCAATAGATTTGCCTCCCGAAGTGATGTTTTTCGACAGTGATACCAGGGTGGATAGCTATCTCATTGGTGGCTTAATGATGTCGAATTGCCACTCTTTCAGACAGTCTTTTAGTCGGGGAACCAAAGAGATAGTGCAAAGTGGCATGGATCACTTTTTGGTGCAATTGTACGTTCGCGGTACCAATCAAATTTTGCTCGATGATCGTTGTTTGAATGTCTACCCAGGGGATATTCAGGTACTGGATTTATTGCAGGTTCACAAAGCACAAATTGCCAGTGATGGTTGCAACGCCAGTTATCAATTTGAAAACCTGAATCTGTTTATTCCCCGGTATCAACTTGAAGCCCTGATCCCCAATGCAGAGCAGTTACACAATCGGGTGTTCAGATCCGGTACTGCCATCAATGAAGTCATAAAAAGCTACATGCTGACCCTGTTTGGCAATGCCGCTGGCATGTCGACTGAAGAAGCGCAGGCAGTAACGCAGCCGACAATTGAGCTAATCGCATCACTGCTGGTGTGCAATCAGCACCTGAATGAAATGCATCGCCCGGGCGCAGATTCTGCAAAGGTGATTCAGGTGATTAAAGTGATAGACAAACATATTGATAGCCAGCTTACACCGGATTTTATTGCTGCTGCCGTTGGAGTGTCACGCACTTATTTGTATCGGCTCTGCGAATCCTGGGGTGGGGTTATGAATTTAGTGAAATGTCGACGTCTAAAACTGGCATTTAATTTATTAAAAAGTCGCCCTCAATCTCAGATTCAGGAAATTGCGTATTTATCGGGATTTTCCAGTAACCAACTATTTTCCAGAAGCTTTAAAGCGCATTTTGGTATTTTACCGACGGAAGTGAAAATGTCTGCCAATGATTCTAATGTGCCTCAAAACTTTGTGGTGCCTGATGAAAATACCCGTTTCGTTGACTGGATGAAATCGCTTTCAGCGTAAAAAAGGACAGAGAGACAATTATTAAGTACGTAGCTACAATTTACCCCGATTAGGCGTTGATATACTCAGGTTACTTGCATTGAACATGCGTATTTTCTGGAGCTAACCTGATATGTCGCTTAATCATTATTTATTGAAAACCTTACCTGTCGGTATGTTGCTTGTCTGCCTGAGTGGATGCGGTGGTTCCGATGATCCTGCCCCTGAGGTTGTTGAAGAAACACCGGAACCCATTTTATTACCGACGGTTGAAGAAAACGTCGTTATTACGGACCTGGATACCAATTCACTGGTTCAATATGCGGAGTTGGATACCCTGCAACTGGATTTTGCCTATGAAGTGCGAAGTCTGGATGAAGATGATATTGCTGAAAATGGTATCGACCTGAGTTTTCATCTGGTTAGCGAGACACCCATGGATGACGGTACCTATGACAGCCACTTTTTAGGTATGGCCTGGCTTGAAGCACCTGAGGTAGGTAGTAACATTGCCAGCGCCACATTTATTGTGCCCAATGTTCAAAAAGGTGGGGATTATCGTATCTACACCGTGGTGGATGCCTCGGAGTTAGAAACACAAAGAGACGAAACGCTCAACACCTCAGTGGAAGCTTACTTTGACGCGCTGTTGAGTTCAGATGCTCCTTACGAGCTGATAGCAATTGGCAATGCTGCCAACGATTTTGAAATTGTTTATGCCGAGATCAGCTCCGATGTAGTCGTGCTGGATAACGTCGCAAATGATGACTTAGCTGGTGAAAATCGCATTGACCTGTCCGGTTATATGGATGCCAGATATATGGGTAGCGATCTCAGCGCCGATCAGGCTGAATTAACCATTGAGGTCATGATCAATGGTGTATACGAAGAAGTCCTGCACTGGGACGATGCTAATGATCAGTTTGTTTTAGGCAGTGATTCACCGTTATTGTTTGAAGTGGATTACGAGCACGGCGATTCTATTCAGGACAGTATCGATGAAAGCTTGCCTGAAGAGTCTTCTGAAGAAGAAGCCACCGAACACGTCGCTTTCCAGATAGCCTTCACTGATCAGCAATTAGCCACACTGACGGAATCGTATTTGCTGGAACAGGCCGACAACGATACTGAGTTGAGCCAGATCTCGCTGAGGCTCACCATCAATGATACCACGGGAGACAGTGATGAAGATCTCAGCAACAACATCAGATTATTGAGCGTCCCTTATTTTGTATTTACACCGGAGGCACAAACCGGTGACAGGTTCGCTGCCCGCGCCCAACAGGAATTATATCCTTCGTTAACGGGTTCATTCGGAGCCGGATATGGTGATCCCAAGAAAGTTAAAGCCGGTGTCGCTTTTGGCGGGGGAGTGAAGGGTAATTTTCCTGAAAAATCAGCATCTATCGAGGCCAGTGGCAAAATCAGCGTTACTATATTTGAAAATGACGTGGATATCACCAGCGCCCGGGCGGAATTAACCGGCTACCTGGAAAACGGTAAGGAGTCGGAGTTTTACCTTGGCGTTGATGTTTTGGGTTACAAGGTTTACGAGAATTTCGAGAAGAAAGAAGAAATCAGTATCTCCCTGCCAGCGTTGACGTTTCCCAAAGAGCAAATGCTGGCAGAAGCTAACTTTTGGATCAAGTTTATTCCTATTACTGTGGCGGCCGGTATTAGCGGCAGTTTCGGTTTTCAGTTGACTGAGATCAAATACAGCAACAACAGTAACGAGCAACGACTGTCGTTTAAGAGCAATGTGGCGAAAGTAGATGTCGGCGCTATTGCCCGCGGTGGTCTGGGAGTCCCTAAGTTTAACGCAGGTGTCGCAGTGAACCTTAAAGCGATCGAAAACACCCTTAAGCTGGATGGCTATGCTGATATTTCCAAAATGCTGACTGATGAGCAAATCGGCTATGGTTTTAAATTACACGATCAGATTGACGTGATCCGTGGTCGAATTGGTGTTTACGCTGAGGGCCCCTGGCCTAAAATTACCCCCTGGTTTATCGACTTTACGGCAAAGTATTTTTGGATTTACGAAACGCCCGGAATTTATTCCACAGAGTTTGATATTCTGAACCACAGTGGCACCTTTTCGCTGTAATGAATAACCGAACCTTAATTATCCTGGGGCTGTTGGGGTTCGGACCTGCCTGCTTTGGTGAGTCCGGACCCAACACAGACTGCCGTACCAGTTATTCTTTCAGTACCCGGACGCACGCTGAAATTAACATGGGACAAGTCGTTAATAACCATCATCACCTTTCCGGTTATCTGTCCATTAAAGCATTAAATCGGGATGAATCGGGCCGTTGGTGGGGACTACATTTTACCAATGTCCTGGAAAAATCGGATGGGATGCCTCAGGTAGATCCGGTATTTGCGCGGCCATTCGCGGTATATCGCCAAAACGATGGATTACTCGGACCATTTAAATTTTTTGAGCCTTTAACAGAGCAACAACAAAAGAAACTCAAAGGTCTGGCCTATACGCTACAGTTTAATCACGCTGACATTGCTGGCCCCTGGATACACAAGGAGCGCGACAATTCCGGTTTGTACGAAGTGAGTTATCAAAAGCAGGACAATGCCCTGTTAAAACAAAAAGCCCGCTATCTCAGCGAGCAACCTGTCAAAAAGCAACCCAACCGGTTAGCCAGGTTAGACAAGATAAACATCCTGGAATCTACACAGACAATTCACCCATCAGCATGTTGGCTAAAACGTACCCTGGGAAAGGAAAAGCTGCAAATAGACGTTTTTAGCGGAGAATACACGGCGAAAACCGAACAGTATTTTAGCTTCGAGACTAACTCTCAATTAGCCAATACCCTATTGTGGCAAATGCCGGCTGATATTCATCACTGGGCAGAAAAAACCGAACAACCGGCTAATCTGACAGAAGCGGAACTCGCTGCAATGCGCGAAGTCTTACTGGCGACATTAGCTGAAATTGACCTTGAAGCTATAAGCGTTGATGAATTACTCAGTGTGCTGAAAAATTTTGACATTGTATTGCCAGTTTTACAGCAACTTTTTCGTGAAAATACCTTGAGTGAAGCGCAACAAATGACCTTGTTTCACGCGCTTGGTCTGATGGACAGTCCCGGCAGCAATCTGTTGTTGGTGGCCTTGATGAATGAACAGGAGTTGCAATACGCGACGCGGTTCCGCGCTATTCAGGCATTAACTCAGGGAACCCGACCATTGACTAAAGCACTGACAGAAAGCCTGCTAAACAGCATTGAGGAAAACAGTTTTCCGGATAGGCCCGATATGCGTGGTGCGTCGCTGATGGCATTTGGCGCGATGCTTAATCGCCGCGAAAACAATGAGTTTTCGCAGCTTCTGACAGTGGAGATGATGGACAGATTACTCTTGGCTGAGAACGAACGGGACAAAGCTTCTTATCTGGCAGCACTGGGTAATACTTATGACGAAAGTGTCACGGATACGGTAACCAATCATATCGCCGATAATTCCGCCTCTGTCAGGGCCAATGCAGCCTATGCCTTAGGTCAGATAGGGTCTGAAAAAGCTAAGCAGGCATTGAATTATATGCTGCACCGGGAAACGGATGGCTTTGTACAGGGGGAAGTGCTGGGCGCGATTGCTCAGTTTGAGCTGGATGAAAAGGATCTTCAGGTGGTGTCTGAATTGGCGCAAAACAGCCAGCGGGATGGCACCCGTAAACGCGCGATAGAAGCGCTGTCAAAACAGAAAAAGCATCAGCAACTGGTTAGCCAGAAACTGAATCAGATTTTAAAAACCGAGCGCAATCGTGAGAATTTTGAACAGGCTGCCAGGGCATTGGCACAATTTTCCGATGAAAAAGTTGGGACAGAAAACTAGAGCGGGTTGACCGGCTGCAAAATTGTAGCGCAAAGATCAGCACGCTCTATTGACTTGCTTTTGTTCACCGCGATGGCGGCACTCATTCCGGGATTTTAGCGGACAACGGCAGTCTGGTTTTTCGGATCAGTAAGCGGTTTTTACAAGCGATAAATGGTCTGGCGTACGCATCCAGTAACGATTTGTGTGACGGCTCCTTTTTATCCAGCCCGAACAACAAAAAGCGCGTTTTGCCGGACAGTACTAATGTGCCAAATAATCGGTCCCAGATGGCCAGTGCTGTACCAAAGTTTTTATCGTGAAACTGCACCTGACGGCTGTGATGAATTTGATGTTGTACCGGGCTGATAAACCACTTTTCGAGGGTGTCACCCCAACGCCATTTAACATGAGAGTGACGCAGGTTAGAGCCCATCACATTGAACAAAAATATAAATACATTTGCCCCTAAAATATCCGCCATGGACAGGGTCGGACCAAACAGGAAATAGCAGACTCCTACAGCGCAGCCTTGCGCCAGACCCATGCGGCAGGCGTACAGGAAGCTCTCCAGCGGATGTGAGCGGTACACTGTCATGGGAGTCAGTACCAGTGCTGAGTGGTGCACCTTGTGAAACTCCCAAAGAAACGGGACTTTGTGTAATAAATAGTGCAGTAAAAATCGGGTGAAATCGTCAAACAGAAACAGCACCAGGGTGAAAACAAATATGACGATGGCATCGTTTTCGATACCGGTCAGCAATTGCTTTCGTCCGAAAGTCCATTCCAGTGCATCGCTCAGACCCATCGCAATAGGCACCATAGTAAGAATGAGGGGCGCCCACAAAAACGCGCGGACCAGGCGATTCACAATAAACAGTTGATAGTCCAGTACGGCGCTTTTATGCAGCCAGACTTTAGGGTTGAACAGGTAGTAAAAAAAGCCCTTATCGTTTTTAACCTTGCGCTGCTGAGCAATGTACACCCACAAAGCGAATATCAGCGCCCCTGCGATGTATCCCAAAAACAGGCGCTTGTTGGGATCCAGCAGGTAACGGCCAAGTTCGATAAGTTCGGATTTAAATTGCTCTAGCATAAAGCCTGATTAAAAATTGTATTTAACCCCTACCTGTAATTGTTGTGGACGGTTTGGTCTGGCACCATAAGGACGGCGACTAACAATGCTGGCGTCATCCAGCAAGTTGTCCACCTTGGCATAGACCCTGACAGCCGATGAAAAACGATAGTAGGCAGCAATATCGATAACGGTAAAGCTGTCACTTAATTTTCCGGCCAGAGGGTTATCCAGGGGGCTATCTGTCAGGGCCGCCTGACCACTTTCCGGCATGGCGTCGGTATACACAATATTGCCCCTGATGCTCCAATTTTCGCCTTCCAGGCCGACACTTAAAGTCGCCTGATGTCTGGCGAGATATGGCAAAGGGTTACCTTCATCAACGAAATTCCACAAAGAAAAGGGTGAGTAAAAACTCTCTTTAAACTCAGAGTCGGTAAAGGTGTACATGACATCAACCGGCACCTCCAGTCCCGATCCCACCGAAAACACAGTACCTGCTGCCATTTCGAGACCGTACACATCAACGCTGCCACCACTAAAGGCAAGATCAGTATCACAGCCCGCTGAAAATGAGCATGATTCGATCAGGTTGGAATAATCGTTAAAAAACGCCACTGACTCAAAATGACTGTCTTTACCGCTGAAGCGATAACCCAGCTCATAGTTGACGCTTTTTTCAAACTCAATGGATTCGTCCTGTGCCGGGCTGGTAGGTACAAATCCGCGGTGTACACCGGTAAACAGCACTGATTGCTCAGTTAGCTGATACAGGATATTGAATCTGGGCAAAAAGATATCATTGCTTTTTTGCAAGGCATCGTCTTCGCTGCCGGGTGCCCGATTCTGAAAATCACCATCGATATTTTCGTATCTGAGCCCCGCAGTAATGACGAAATTACCCCAAGAGAGACTATCCTGTATGTATACCGATATAGCATCCGTCTGTTCTGTATTGGTGGTGCTGGCTTTGGAGCCTTCTCCGGTGGCGACCAGGGCACCACTTCTCATAAAGTAGTTTTCGATGGTGTGGTTGCGCTGGATTTCGTCCTGATGAAAACGCACCCCAAATTCGACGAGATGTTCAATGCCACTCATTGCTAAGCTAATATCACCGTCGATTTGAATACCCTGAGAGTAGAGTGAGCGATCATTGTTACCCAATTCCAGCAGCTCTCTGGCTGAACCGTCGATATCACCGCGCAATACGCTTAATAACTCAAAGTGTCGCGGTTCGTCGGGATCTGAAACTATATCCAGCAGGCTGGGTAAGGTTTCTCCGAAAGAACTGACAAAGCGATTGAGTTTGTTCCATGCCCGGTCAAGATCGGTGCGATAGGCCTGAGTGGCCAGATTCCAGTTGCTGCCTTCAACAAAATGAGACAGGGTAAACGCACTGTGCTCCCAATCCATTTTATCCTGTTGTCCACCGGCGTAACGCTGGTAGGGGTTGTCCCGGAAGTCTTCGTCAGTCAGGCCGGTATAGGTAAAGTTCGACACTTCATCGGCGTAATTGGCTTTAAAAATGAGTTCCTGAGACAGCGATCCTGAGGACAGGTCGTAACGCAACTTCAGGTTGTAGTCGTTCTTTTCAAAACCTACATCACCGCCATTATCCAGCTCCTGAAAGCCGTCTGAACGCAATGTTACCCCTTCGACCAGCAGGCCAAAGCGATCACTGATATTTTTGCCATAATAGCCATGCAGTTTCTGATAGCCGTCAGTGCCCAGGGCCACATCAATCTGACCCTCGTCCAGTTCAGGGACGCTTCGGGTTAGCATATTAAGGGCACCCGCTACGGTATTGGGGCCGTATTTGATCGCGGCAGGCCCTTTGGTGACTTCTACTCCCACCATTTTGCTGGTGAGAGGGAAAAAATAGGCAGAAGGTGCTGAATAGGGCGCCGGGCCAATCAACAGACCGTCTTCCATGATATTTATTTTCTTACTGCGCTCCGGGGTAACACCGCGAAAACCAATGTTGGGGCGCAACCCGAATCCATCTTCCAGACGAACATTGACACCGGGCACCGTGGCCAGGATACGGGCGATATCATCGTATTCGAACTGTTCCAGTTCCACCTCATCAACCAGTGCTACAGAGCCTGCAGAAAGCGCCATACTGCGCTGATTGCCGATAATACTGATGCGTTCGATAGACTGAGTATTGGTTTCCTCATCAGCGCTCACCGGGTGCGCCAAAAGGCAGCAGGAGGCAGCCCCAACTGCTGCAGTAATTTGCCTGATATTTTTCATGTTTTAGTCATTATCTCCGGCAGACGTGCTTGGAAGCTGCAGCGAAAGGCTCTGAATAAAGTCGCCTTTGAGAATATCATCAACATCGTTTACTTCGCTGTGGAGCTGCTCAACGCTTTCCGGGGTTTGTGTTAGTACATCGCTATATGTGCCGGTCATTTGCTCTGCAAGTGTGATTGCTTCGTCCAGTTGGGCGATGATGTTTGTGGCTGTATCTTCATCGCCAACGTCAGTGAGAAAGTCAACAAAGCTGGCATCACTTTCATTGCTACCTGTTAGCAAGGTTCTCAACGCCCGCATGTTATTGATAATGTTTTGCAGTGAGTAATCCGCATAAGGTGATTCAGCATCCTGAGCACAGGGCACCAGACCGCAATTGTTCACCCGGATACCCACCGGGGCAGCAATTTTGCCATCCTTTACCGGGCCGGTGAAATAAAACAGGCCATCAGATATATCATTGATGGCATCCAGTGTGGTTGAAAAGTCAGAGCCTGGGTTGCCGGCGTCTTTCAAAACACTGGCGTAGCCGTTGGTACCTGTCCACTGAGTCACAATGTCATTCGCTGTGCTCAGCACATCGGATGATACCAGGCTGGCAAAACTACAACGTGCTGCAGTTCGGTCTGCATCGCTGCGTTCATTCCAACCCGCCGGTTCTGTGCCCGGTGTCGTGCATTTGTGATCCAAATCTTCGTCAAACAGCAAGTACTCCAGGGCATCCAGTCCCTTACGCGAGACATTACGGGTGGCAATGTTGTAGCCCGACTGTTCAGCTAAGACAACATCCTGATCCACAAAGCAGGCCCGGTTATTTGGCCAGGAATAAACTTTATCTCGCAATTCATTGTTATTGAAAAACAGCGGGCCTACCTGCATCAATTCAGCCATTTGCCAGGTGTCCATGGTGGTTTTCCATTGCTCCTGAGCCGCGCCACGATTGTTATTGCTGTCAGCCGGGAGTGAGGCGCAATAGGCGCTTACCGAGGTGTTTAATGTCAGGGCTTTTTGGGCAAACAATTCGAAAGTAGGTACATAGATATTGTCTACAATCGAAGCGATTAAGGCGCTTTGGGTGAACTCTTCTGCAACAGGCGCAACATTGGGATCAGTACCGGCAGTTATTTCATCGCCGTCGTTAACGCCATCACCGTCACTGTCCGCATTGCCTGGGTCAGTGTTGTAGATATTAATTTCGTCACCATCACTGAGACCGTCACCATCGGAGTCGGCAACAGTCGCGTTGGTATTGTGCAGATTGACTTCGTCGCCGTCAGTCAGACCATCGCCATCGGAATCCGCTGCGGTATAGTCGGTGCCCAGTGTCTCTTCTTCCAGCTTGCTGAGACCGTCCTCATCAATATCGCTGTTATTCCAGAGGCTGTAAATAGGTTGCGCCAGCGGTAAATCGGTAAACAAACTGCCAAATGAAAGGCGAGAGATACCGTCGCTGTGATTGGTGAGGTTATCGTTGCCGGAACTGTTCAGTACAAACCATTGGCTTGTCGCCGCGCGGCGCACGGCTAAATCAACTTTTCCGTCTCCGTCATAGTCGGCCGGTACAGGAACATCATTTTCCTGCAAGCCGAATTGGCGACGGGTAATACCGTCAGCGTGACCGGTTATGCTGTCAACACCTGAAGAATTCATAATATACCAGAACTGGGTGCCAGGTCGTCTGACGGCTAAATCCGCTTTGCCATCACCGTCATAATCAGCAGGAACCGGGATATCCGCTTGTTGGGTGCCAAAACGTATCCGGCTGATACCGTCTGTATGGCTGGTTAAAGGGTCAACGCCGGAGGAATTCAGAATATACCAAAACTGTGTGCCGGGCCGTCTCACTGCCAGGTCGGCCTTGCCGTCGCCATCATAATCTGCGGGTACCGGGATGTCGTCGCTCTGTGTACCAAATTGGCGACGAGTTATGCCGTCGCTATTACCTGTCAGGGTATCAACGCCTGAGGAATTCAGAATATACCAGGTTTGGGTAGAAGGGCGGCGAACCGCTAAATCAGTAATACCGTCACCGTCGTAGTCGGCGGGCACCGGAATATCGTCACTGCGCAAACCAAAGCGCATACGAGTCACACCATCGCTATTGCCACTGATGCGATCGGTGCCACTGGAATTCTGGACATACCAGATCTGCCCCGATGCTCTGCGAACAGCGACATCGGCAATCCCATCTCCGTCAAAATCTCCGACAACCGGGACATCCCCGGCACGTTTGCCAAACTCAACCTGGTGGGTTTGGCCATCAGAAGAGCGATACACTATGGTCTCAAAGGTGGATGCTCTTCTGAACGCGATATCATCCACACCGTCACCATCATAATCCAGCATTGCTGAGTCTTGGTCGGGCTGAGCCAGTGATAATTGCGGGATTGCCAACAGGGTCAAAAGGCTGGCAATCGCCACGGGAAAAGCGGCTCGCTGCTTGTGCTTGTTTGCGGAAATTAAACGAGTTTTCATGTGTTTAAACCTTGTTTTCAACGTTGTGCTCGGGTTGTTTGGTTGCATGTTTTACAATCTACAACTCAGGTTATTGTCAAAATTTTCGCAGCCTTCAAAGGCACTGATTGTGCCTACAACGTATTGAAAGTGAATTTTGCGCATAGTTGAGGTTGTGCTGAGTTATTAAGGCTGGCATCCCGACCAGCCTGGTCGTGTCACCAACGTGTTGTAAATATTGCTAAATTCGCCCTGTCAATCACCCCCGTGGGTGTATAAAAACAGTATTGCTAACAGCTATCATTTGAATTCTCGCATCTAATTAGGGTAATTGCGACAATCATACGTAACTTTTATAAATGCGGATTGTTTTCATTTTTATCTTTTTTGTCAAATGAACGCTACATTAGCTAAAAAAATGGGTGCCGGGTAAGTCTGTAGGCGCTAATGCGGCGATTGTGTGGAGTTAGTGTGGCCAGCTCGCAGGTGGCTAACAGGCATTGCTAAGGTTGACTTATTTCCCCTTAATGATAATACTTCCGATTATCGTTTTTGAGGAGATTTTTATTGTTACTAAAATCTCGACGTTAGTGTGGATTCAACTCCGCGCTTATTTCAGCGATAAGAACAAAATTTCAAAACTGATAGGAAACATACAAGATGAACAAAAAGTTTATGTTGACCCTGCTAAGTGTCGCATTTCTGGGTCTTGCCGGCTGTGACGGAGACGATGGTGTCGATGGCGCCGCTGGTGCTCCTGGTGCAGATGGCACAAACGGTACTGATGGTACAGATGGCGTAGACGGTGCTTCTCTTCAGATCGTTGTTGACCGGGTGTATCCGGAAGCCAACGATTTTCGCGGCCTGACCTACGCGCGTGTTGGCGACCAGGCGGGTAAAATTTACGTGTCTGGTTTTGTGGGCACGGATGATGCGACGAGAATGGCCGTAGTCGGTCGTCTGTTCGCTGACGGGACACCGGACACGGCGTTTGGCGGCGACGGTTTTGTTGAAGTTCAGGCAACAACAGAACTGAGCAGCAGTGACGAGCAATCTTTGGGTGTCGCCGAGCTGCAAAGCGGTGATGTGGTATTTGCGGTAAATGCCGCTGAAGCCACTGGCGGACGTTCAATTTTTCTTTTCCGCGTAACGCCAGAAGGCGAACTGGCCACAGGCTGGGGTGATGCAGATGGCAAAGCGGAAGTGGTATTTGGCTATGCCGATGCTGACAACGCCGATTTCCCAGGTGACTCAGTACAGGACTTTATCTGGGACTTACAGGTTGACCGCAGTGTCGCCACTGATCGCGTGGTGGTATTCGGTAACGGTTCTGCCAATGACGGTACCCGTACCGATACCGATCGCTACATTACCCGTGTTGTTGTTACCGACACTGGTATCGAAACGGACGCAACATTCAATGGTGGCGTGGCATTTTCCTTTGATGCGGGTGGATTAGGACTTGGCGACAACCAACGTCGCGGTATCGTCGAAGCTGACGGTAAGATTGTTGCTGCTGGTTACAACAACCTGGGCGATGGCATTCGTCACCATGTGATGGCGATTCGTCTTAACGAAGACGGTTCAATGGATGACACCTTTGCTGGTTACAGCGATGAAGAGAATCTGGTAGCTGCAACACCAGGTTTAGCAGTGTTTAACCCCTTCCAGGTCGATGGTGGCTTTGCCGAAGCCTATGCAGTTGGTCTGCAGGAAAGCACGAATTCTTACGTTCTGGCCGGTTACGGCGGTGCCACAGGTTCAGGCTTTGAATCTTCCTTCGGTCATCAGTCGTATGTTGCCCAGGATATGGTGGCATTCAGAACCTCTACTGGTGTCTCTACCAGTCAGGATCTGACCTTTGGTGATGGCGTATCTGGTGCGGCAGTGATCCAAAGTGAAGGCAAAGGTTTCCCTTCCAGTGAAGATCGCGCGCGTCACCTGGTGGTATTGCCAGATGGACGTACTGTGATTGTGGGTCGTTTTGGTGGTGTGCCTGCGGCTTATGTGTTGACTGTAGATGGTCAGCCAGATACTGGCGTATTCGGTGATGGCATTATTGAACTGAGCAGCCCGTCGGTGAGCGCCCAGTTTTTCGGCGCAGCACTGTCGCCTGATGGCACTCGCGTAGCCATGACCACAAACTATGATGCCAATGGTGCGCGCCTGGTCGTAATTAAACCGGGTAACTAAGCAACGCTGTTGCAAGCGTATACGGCCTTTAAAGTTACGACAAAGGCCGGCATAGTTGATGTAAATAAAAAGGCAGCCCGCTAAGGCTGCCTTTCTAATTTCTGTACCCGTGCCTGCAGGTGGCACTCACTGTCAGATTTTGACCTTTCTGCGACCCTGATTTAAGGTGGGAATAGTGAGGCGCCTGGGTTTCAAGGTGCGTGGCACCGCCCCCACCGGATTTAGCGAATCAAAACGGGTGCTGTTGATTTTTCGGGTTTTATAATACAGCTCGAAATAACCTGGCAGATGACCGGGCAGCTCCTCACAGTATTGCCGGAATCCGGCGCGCATTTGATTGGCATAGTCAAAAAATGCCAGTTCTTCTTCTGTCCAGGGATCGACGTTTTCTTTGCCAAAATGGGGCTGCCACCAGTCTACGGTTTCCAGAATTTCACCGGCCCAGTGTTCTAACAGACTAACGCTGCTATGACACCAGGCTGTGTCAGTCATACCATTGAAAGCCATGCCCGGCAGATAAGGAGGGCTTAAGGGCAACATCATGCGGTAATCTGTAGCTGCTAAAGCAGGGTTATACCTGTCGTGATTGCCGTTGTGGCTAAATAAGTAACGATAAGACAAATGATTAATACAGGCTGGTTGGTCAAAGGCTGCAATTCCTTCGCTTTCATAGGCGCTCAGGCAAATTTGCGATTCCGCCTCTACCTGTTGCACAAACGCGGCATTGAAATTAAAGAAAGCGCGATACAGTTGCCGTTCTTCAGGCCCGATCCCCGGCGGCCCGGAATTTCCGCCGTAGCGGTAGCGTATCAAAGGTGGTTTACCGCGTTTAAAACTGGCTAATGCCATGATGGCGCCGGAGTCGGATATATCTGTAGCGCAAATTTCACCACAGATCACCAGGTTTTCTTCCAGGTCCGGCGCGGAGGCGATCAGGTCCAGCCAGGAGTTTGCTGACAACACCGGGCTCATTAGCAACAGCGCAAACCATGCATTACCAAATTTCATTGAACACCTCCTCTGACATACCCCAGTGAACCAGATATAAACCATTGCCATCAATATCCAGCCCCATGCCCTGATACAGATAGCTTGCGCCATTGCTGTGAGTGCGTTGCAGACCCGCTGCGGCGTAAAAGTCTCCGGCTCCCTGCAGGTTGGATGTGGCATCAATACCAATCACCACACTGTCGTCAGGGAGTGTGTTCAGGTCATCCAGGATTCGGGTAAAACGGCCCTTGAGCGCCAGTACCAGGGACGGATCAGGTTGTTTGGAAACCAGGGTGTAGCCATATAAGCTGAGGGGGACAGCGTCGCTGTTTTCAGCCTCCGGCGCTTCATCAAAAATCAGCTCCCATTGCAGCGATGAGTTATGGCTGAGGTGGTCTTCCATGGTGATGCGCAGAGGCAAATCTTCTTTGTAAATTTCCCGCAGGGTTTTATCCACCACATGCAGCTCGCCATCTTTGATACGAACCTCGTAACCTCCTGGCCGGATATTCTGTACTTTTTTGTTTTTTAATACCGCCATAGCCAGCGTATCCACCAGTCCTGACTCTGAGCAGTCGCTGTAAAACGGCGAGAACAACAGGGTTTTCTTCAGCGCCGGGGTTAACATAATTTGTTTACAGGCCTGCTGCATACTGGTGTTCACCTGAAAGTGAGTCATAGAGGGAATGGTGTGGGAAACAGAGGCTTGCGGCGGCTCGTTCTGAGTCGAGGGGGTTTGCGCCATGGCTGTGCCGCAACACACACTCAGACCTGCCATCAGCAGGTTCAAATAAAGGAATAGTCTCATGGTCTGCTTTCCCCGGTCAGAATATAAAACATCAAATCTTTACCCTGTTTATCGCAACCGACACAGTCGACACGTCGGATAGCCACATCATTGTTTTTACCCACAGCAAATTCGAATTCGATTGGGTCATCCACTTTCGTCAGTCCTGCCACCTTGTCATCAGACAATATCGAGCGATAAAAATGCAGGGTAGCCCTTAATGGATCGTCACATTGCAGCGTGGAAAAAATCGGGCTGTCGGATTCGGCACTGAGCTCACCGGATTGCGTCGCGCAACCGTGGTTTTGCCACTCCTCATCGGGGTGGGTACCGAATATCTCGCGATTTTGCCAGTGTTGTTGATAGGCGCTCTCAAACACGGCGTTCGACAGATTCATAGTCCAGCGCCGTGCCATGGCTTCGGTCATTGCCGCCGTGAAATACACGATCCGGGAGCTATTGTTGATATTGAAGTTATCTTCCAGTCGCCAGTGGCCGTCACTATTGTTCTGTATGAGGTTGAAAAATTCGGCGAAGCGGGTGTTTTCCTCGCTCAGTTGCTGCAGTTGGGGATTGCTGATTCGTGGATCCGCTTTGGGCGCAGGTTGCGGTGTGTGTGGTTCTGATGTGGTGTCTGTATTTTCTGTAATTTGCTGCGTATCTTCGGAAAACAGCCCGGAAATGGTAGCCATTTCCTGCTGAAATAACTCTCCGATATTGAGCTCGCTATCCGCCATAATGTGGTTGACACCAATGTAACCTAACAACAGCAGATTCAGTGTCAGTGACAACAACAGAGGCAATCGTGAGGTCCTGCCACTGCGCAACACCGGACCAGATTGCAGCTCTGCCTGGTCTACCGGGTTCACTGTCGGCGCAGACAAGTCTGCGTGTTCCAGAGTGGGCGGTTTGTCTTTTGCTTTTTTGGGCGAAGGCGGGGCATTGCCGGACCCGGTTGCAGGCGCTTGCGGCTCCTGAAATTCGGTCAGGATACCGTGTTTTTCCAGCTTTGCCTGAAATGCCAGTAACTGGGTTCTATCCGTGCCGGTTCGCAGGGTAAAGGCGTCGCCGGAATACAGCCGGGATTCGTCCTGCAGTTTAAGCGTTCTTAACAGCGAGGCGGTGACTTTACTTTTGTCTGCACCTTGTTTTAATTGTCCTTTAAACAGCAGGCTATATTTGGCCATTTGCAACCCCCGACACTGTTACTGCATTCCTTCTGGAAAAACGGTTCTTGTAAATCACTTCTCAGATCCAGTGTTACCGGCGCTGAGAAGTGAAATACAGTTTATAGCAAACTTATCGGATAAAAACAGGGATTAATTAGCCCAGCAATTGCCGAATTAAAGGGTAAAGTCAGGTCAACCGTCTACTGTCAGTTACTTAGTGGGCAAGATAAAAATCCCGTGCCTTATCCACCTGCCTGCACAGGATTTCCACTTCATCCAGCATGCGCAATGTCATGCGATGGGTTTTATCAGCGTCCGGGTGAAAGATAAATCCGTGTTTTGAGGCCGGGATTTCTGGCCATTGTTGCCAGTTCAGGGCATCGGTGTTTTGTGGAGAGTGAGGCGTAGGTTGCAATACGATTTGAGGCTTGCTGGCCAAGACCTGTTCCAGACCAATCAGCGGGTAGTCTTCAGAAAGTGACGCGAAAGGGTTTTTAACACCGCACACAACTAGCTGCTGCTGCAACCAGGCTTTGTTGGCTACGGTGCGCAATGGTCTGGCCCACATTTCGTAAAATCCGGTTACGGGCCGGGCGTTGCTGTATTTGGACTCAAGTGCCTCGAGACGTTGTGAGAATTGCCGGGCTATTTGCTGTGCGGCTGTAGTACGTCCGGTGATTTCTCCCAGCATCAGCAGTTCATCTGCAACACTGGCAAGGGTTGTGGGATTCGAATAGACAATATTCAGACCGTAGTTTTTCAACCTGTCCAGATCGTCCTGTGGATTACCGGTTTGCCAGGCGATAATGACATCCGGTGCCAATTGCACAATACGCTCTATTTGCAGACGAGCGTAATTACCAATTCTGGGGATGTTTTTGGCCGCTTCCGGATAATCAGAATGTTCTGTGGTGGCAATAATCTGGTCACCAGCGCCAATGTCGTAAAGAGACTCTACAATATGGGGGGCCAGTGCTACTATTCGTTTGTCCTGTAGTTCGTCTTTCTGCGGTTTGCTTTCCTGCGCCTGAAGACCTGATGCGAACAGCGTCAGGATAAAAATCATGTGTCTCATTGTTTAACTTCCTCTGCCTGTAAGTGTACCTATCAAAGGCGTTATTTTTGTCCAGTCCAGATGTTTATCGCACATCTCGGCCAGACGGTTAATTGCCGCTTCCTGCAGCATTTCGTAATGTTGAGTGACTTCTATATCTGCACCTGCCCACGCCAATATGCCCCGGGTTGCTTCGGGCTGGTCAAACAGACCATGCAAATAAGTACCGGCCACCTGATTATCGGTGCTGACAGCGCCATCCGGAAGATTGTTTTCCAGCAAGGCAAAACAGCGCTTTTCTTCTGTTTGGGTGACGCCCACATGAATTTGGTATCCGCTGACGGGGATTGTTGCTTCGTCACCCTCTGGTGTTAAGCATATGACTCCCTGATTTTGGGTCAGTTGTTTTTCACCTTGCAGTCGGGTGCTTAGCTTTAACAAAGCCAGTCCCTTTGATTCACCGGCCGGACCTTCTATACCATCGGGATCAGCAATACACTCTCCTAACATCTGATAACCACCACAAATGCCCAGTACTTTTCCGCCGTATCTCAGGTGCCGAAGAATATCCTGATCCCACTGCATAGCGCGCAGTTGTGCTAAATCTGCCCGTACATTTTTGCTGCCGGGTAAAATGATCAGATCACAGGCCGGAATACGCGAATGAGGGGGGACATAAATCAGTTTCACTTCCGGGTGAGCCCGCAACATATCAAAGTCAGTGTGATTGCTGATGCGACTGAATACAGGCACGGCTACAATCAATTTTGGACCGGTTGCCGTGCTGGCCTGGGATGTCTCAATGGCATCTTCGGCGGCTAATTGCAGGTTTGGTAAGAAAGGCAGAACACCCAACACCGGCTTTCCGGTGCGTGCTGCTAACCAGTCCAGTCCTGATTCCAGCAGACCAATGTCGCCGCGAAATTTATTGATCACAAATCCCACCACCCGTTGCTGCTCTGACGGCGAGAGTAATTCCAGCGTGCCCACCAGCTGCGCAAATACACCGCCGCGATCAATATCAGCGATGAGAATAACCGGGCAGTCCACGGCTTCAGCAAAGCCCATGTTGGCAATGTCACCTTCACGCAGGTTGACTTCGGCAGGACTGCCTGCACCCTCAACAATGATGCAATCATACTGCGCTGCCAGTCGTTGGTGGGATTCCAGTACCGCGCACATGGCGACTTTTTTGTAATCGTGGTAAGCCGCAGCCTGCATATCGGTAATAGCTTTGCCCTGAATAATCACCTGAGCACCGGTATCAGAACTGGGTTTGAGTAAAATAGGGTTCATGTCTACATGTGGGGCAATACCGGCCGCCTGTGCCTGTAGCGCCTGGGCACGGCCAATTTCTCCGCCATCGGCGGTAACGGCACTGTTCAGCGCCATATTTTGTGGTTTGAAAGGGGCTACTCTGAGCCCCCGTTGATACAGGCAGCGACACAGAGCGGCCACTAACATGCTCTTACCGGCGTCAGAAGAGGTACCCTGTATCATCAGTGTATTCGTTAACATATCGGGTTAAATCTCATGCTCTGCGGGCATCCCCACATAGTGAATAATGGCTTGGGCGTGATTTGTCGCAGGCAGGGTGAATTTACTGAGACTGGCGTAACCGATTTGCCATTGACTGTATAGCGCCGGGTTGCGCCAATCCAGATTTAACAGGTGGGCAAGCAACAGTCGGATCACGCCGCCATGGCAAATAAGCAAAAGAGTTTGCGGCGTCTGTGTGCTGGCCAGTTGCTTTGCCAGTTTTTGCCAGCCGGCTGAAACCCGTTCATACATGACCGTCAGGGGTTCAGCATCGGTCAGCGGATTACTGGCCGGGGCCTGCCAGAATGCGTCCAGTTCGGCCCAGGCACTTTGAGGTATATCATCAAAAGCGACACCGTCCCATTGTCCGAAATCACATTCCTGCATTTCGTCCAATACCTGCAATGTCAGATTGCGTTGTTCACTGAGTTGTCTGGCAAAGTGCTGACAGCGCTGCAGCGGAGAGCAAACCACCTGAGTAAGCTGTGACAGGCGAGCGCACTGTGCCTCCATGTTTTGCCATCCCCGGGGGCTCAGCGGTACATCGGTTTTACCATACAGGGCTGACGGACCCGCTACTTCTCCGTGGCGTAAAAGATAAATCTGGTGCGCTATTTTTACCAAGAGTTCAGCCCTTAATTTGCATGGGTAAACCTGCCACCACCAGTGTGACCTTGTCAGCCGCTCCGGCTACCGCCTGATTGAGCCAGCCCTGCCAGTCGGCAAATTTTCGCGCAGATGCCGAAGCTGGCACGATACCCATACCCACTTCATTACTCACCAGAATGATATCTTGGCGGCTGGTTTTAAGTATCTGCACCAGGTCTGATTGCAGCGTGTCGATGTGACACTCAGGATTGAGGTACATCTCGTTGTTTAGCCATAAGGTTAAACAATCCACTAAGATGACGGCATCATCAACAGTATTCAGGTTTTCCAGGACGGCAGGCAAGTTGTCGGGATGTTCCAATACTTGCCAGTGAGCAGGGCGGTCAGCTTTGTGGCGTTCGATGCGCAAGGCCATTTCATCATCCGTAATGGTGGCGGTGGCCACATATATCACAGGTTTATCACATTGCATTGCCTGTTGCTGGGCAAAACGGGATTTGCCGGAGCGCGCGGCCCCCAAAACCAGATGAATCATGAATTACTTCCCACCATCGCCAGCAGAATTAAATAAATGCTGAGCTCCTGTACCTGTTGCGCCGCTCCTAACACATCGCCGGTAAAACCGCCGATGTGTTTTTGCATAATAAAGCGCAACAGATAGCGCACCAGCAGTACGCCGAGAGCCAAAATCAGAATCGTGCTGACCGGCAAAGCCAGTGCCGCTATTCCGCCAGTGGCGATGACAAACAGCAGGTGTTTGTGGGAAACGGGCCTTGCCAGGGGATCGCTTTTATTCTTTTTGACCGTGCCCAGACCCGAGACATAGGGTAAATCCTGAACATGAGTCAGCGCCATCGCCCGGGAAAGCGGGTAGGCCAGGACAATGGCCAGATACAACATTTCTGATTGTGCCAGCGATTGCAACAGCACAAACTTTAATGTCAGCGCCAGTATCAGACTGCAGCTACCATAAGTGCCAATGCGACTGTCTTTCATGATATCAATTTTACGTTCTGCTGTTAGGCCACCCCAGAAGCCGTCACAGGTATCGGCCAGGCCATCTTCGTGTAAAGCGCCGGTGAGTAGCACGCTGGCGACCATCATGAGGGCAATGGCCACCGTACTACCCCATATGGGCGTAGCCAGGTAAACCAGGGCAACCAGTAGTAGCGCCAGTAACCAGCCAATCAGGGCAAAATAACGGGTGCAGGTATGCATAAATTCCGGTTGGTATTGTACCGTCCGGCCCATCGGGATACGGGTAAAAAAGCCCAGCGCCAGTCGAAAATAATTGACTTCAGCGCGCCAGAATGAGGATTTTTCTGCTTGTTCAGACATTGACGTTGGCGCTCTCAAACGTGGCCATGTCATTAAAAAACGCGGCTGCGGTGCGCAATAACGGCACTGCCAGTGCAGCACCGGTACCTTCACCCAGGCGCAGGCCTAAATCCAGCAGGGGGTCTGCATGTAAGGCTGTTAACGCAAGTTGATGGCTGCGTTCTGTGCCCATGTGGGCAAACACCATGTACTGTCTGGCTCCCGGAGCAATTGCACAGGCGTAAAGTGCCGCGACGGTGACAATAAATCCGTCTACAACGATGAGCTTTCCCTGCTCGGCAGTGGCCAGCATGGCGCCAATGATTTGCACAATTTCGAATCCGCCCAGTGAGGCCAGCCACAGAAGGGGATTTTTAGTCTCAGCTTCTGGCATTTGTTCGGTTCGGCGCAGGGCTTTGTCCACAAGCGCTATTTTGGCGTCTAACTGTGCATCGTTGATACCCGTACCGCGTCCCACTACTTCCCGGGCCTTTTTACCGGTATAGGCACACAATAACGCGGCTGCTGAACTGGTGTTGCCAATGCCCATTTCACCGAAACAGACAACATTACTGTCGCTCAATATCGCTTGTTTGGCCAGTGTTGCTCCGGCTATCAAACCGCGCTCAGCAACCGCGGCGGACATGGCCGATTCAACACTGATGTCTGCGGTTCCTGCCCCCAGGCGTTGGGTAAAATAATTGTTTTGAGTTTGAGATAATGGTTCAAGCATTCCGGCATCTATGACATTCAGGGCGATGTCGTGCAATCGACAAAAACAATTAATGGCCGCTCCTCCGGCCAGGAAATTTAATACCATTTGCCGGGTCACTTCAGGCGGCGCAATACTGACAGGGTGCCTGGCGATACCGTGATCTGCAGCAAAAATTAACATGGTGGGTTGGTTAATTTGCAGCTCTGCGTGGGGTGTTTCAGTTAACTGCATACGGGCCAGTTGCAGGGCCAGCGTTTCCAGTTTTCCCAGTGAACCAGGGGGCTTGGCTTTATTATCTATCAACCCGTTAAAATGGTGATCCAGGTCATGGCTGATAGCGGGAATGGACCAGTTTGGCAGAGTGGACATGAAATCAGGTGCCTCGTTGACGAATCGCTAAAAAGAAAAACAGACTGCCTATGGCAGAGGTGATGATACCGATAGGAATCTCCTGACCGGTAAGGGCAACACGCGCAAGTATGTCTACAATGACCATAAAAGAGCCGCCCAGCAAGACACAGCCCAGGAGCAGAGTGCGACTGGTCACACCCAGCCAGTTGCGGACAATATGGGGGATCATCAGCCCCACAAAGCCAATTCCACCGCAATAAGACACAATACAGGCCGTTAACGCGGCGCAAATGGCCAGCAGGATCATACGTAAGCGTTGCGCGTTAACACCCAGGGAGCGGGCACTTTCGTCACCCAGCAACAGCGCATCTAACTGGCGTCCGCACAACAGCAGCAGCACCAGACTGACCGCAATGATTGGCAACATAACCCAGGCGTACCAGGCTTCCACTCTGGCTAAGCTACCCATCAACCAGAACACCACTTTATTGGCGGCAAATGGTTCCGCCAGAAACAGGATAAAATGCGAAACCGCTCCTAACATAAAAGACACGGCAACCCCCGCCAGCAACAGATGCTCAGTGCGCCTTCCCAGGGCGCTGGCCACCAGCACCTGCACCAGAGCAACAGCAAACAACGCCCCCAAAAATGCCGCGGCGGGTAGTGCCACAGAAAACGCGGCTTCAGAGGTCAGAATGTTAAAGGGGAGCTTTTGAGCTGTGGCATCGTTAAACAGCAGGGTGGCGATACTGGCACCCAGTCCGGCACCGGCAACAACGCCAAACAAATAAGGGTCGGTCAGACTGTTTCGGGTGACGTTTTGCAACGTAGCTCCGGCAATGGCCAGACCCACACCTACCAAAAATCCCACGGCCACTCTGGGGGCGCGTATTTGCCAGAAAATCAGCTCTTCGGTGGCGGTTTCACATTGCTGAAAAAGGCATTGGGTGATGCTGCTCGCAGACAGCTCTGCGGCACCAAAAAACAAAGAGGTAACTGACGTGAGTATGGCCAGCGCAATCAGTAGTGCCCATTTAATGTGCATGTTCAAAGGGACCACCTGCTTAAATCCAGTAAGGTTTTACCTTCAGGCGAAAAGGTGACTTTCGGGATACTGTGCTGCAGTTCTACCTGACAGGGCAGGTCAAATACCCGGGTCAGCAGTTCTGGTTGCAGTACCGAATTCGGCTCACCACTGGCTACCAACTTTCCATTGTCTAAAATCACTAACTGATGGCAATAATGGGCCGCGAGGTTGATGTCGTGCAAACTCATCACAACTGTGACATTCAGCTGTTGCGCCAGATCGCGTAACAGCTGCAGCGTCTGGTGCTGGTAATACACGTCAAGGTGATTTACCGGTTCGTCCAGGATTAACAAAGGCGCGCCCTGCACTAAAGCCCTGGCTATTAATGCCCGCTGCTGCTCACCACCGGAAAGTTTGCTGAACTCCTGATGTACTTTGTCGGTGAGTCCCACCGCCTGAATGGCCTGCTGAATACGCTGATCATCTGCTTTGGTGTGGCGCGATAACAACTGCTTATGCGGCAGTAAGCCCATCCTCACTACATGTTGCAGAGACAGTGAAAACACCATGTCATTGAGCTGATTAACTACCGCTACCTGCTGACTTAAGGCCTGAATTGAATAGTCGCAAATGGCTTGTTGTTGCCAGGTAACGGAGCCCTGATATTCCCGTTGCCCGGATAACACCTTAAGCAGACTGGTTTTGCCTGCACCGTTAGGCCCCAGAACGCCAAGTACCTGGCCGCGATTAAGCGCAAAACTGACGTTATCGAGAATGACTTTATCCGCGATATTCAGCGATACCTGGTTTACCAGTAAGTTATTATGGTCGGACAAAGATTCCACCTGCATGGCAGGCGAGAATAAACAGGCAAGTGGCATCCTGTGCCCGGTGGCCCAGAATTTTGGCTGACTTGCGTTCGCGTATTCCCGCACGAGTTAATGGCGCTGTGCAGAGGTTGGTATCTGACTTTAATGACCTGCCGTCATCTTTACAGTTGCGGGTACAGTTCTGGTATTTCACCAGATTCCCAGTTACGTTTTCGAAGCCCAAAGCCTGGAAAACACCTCAACACTTTTTCAGCATTGGAATATAGCAGAATCCCGCTGCTGTTGAACAGAAGCGGGGGAGAATAAAACCAGTTGGTTACAGGGTTTGCTAAAATAATATGGGTTTACACTGGTATTATTCAGAAAACGCGTTTATCTCGTCAGCACTCAATGCTCTGGAAAACAATAACATCTCATCAATGACCCCGACAAACGGCAGATCCTGATGTTTTTGCGCACCGGTGCGTGTTCCGCCAATGACACACGCGTTTTCACTGGCAAGGCTGGTGGGCACCCATGACGCTTCATGGCTGATTTCGGCTTTTGTCTTTTTCTCCGGACGATAGCACTCTTTTAGTCGGTGACAGGAGTCATATCTGGCTGGTGGATGTGAGCTTACAGTCAGAGAGTAATAGCTTGCTGGATCTGTCTCCTGAGGCGGCTTTGGTTACGGCTAAAGGTTTGTTGCGCCGTGCCGAGTGGCTGAATGACAATCTGATTTATTTCAGAGTCGAAGAATATGGCAAAAATCGTGGCTATTTGTACCGCAAAAATACGGATTCACTGGTGTCTCTGACAGCGCGCTGGGCCAGTATGGTGACAGACCATCAATCTCCCGAGTATTTATATCTGGTAGACGGCAAAGACAATCGCTTACATTACCTGGCTGTCAGTCAACTGGATCTTGCTGCGGAACAAACGGTGGTGATCCCAGACCATGCCCTTCAGGCAATGCAAGTCTACTTACCCCAGGGCTACCGCAATCTGAAAGTGCACAATGGCAACCTGTACTACCAGGTTTTGACGGATAACGACCATGCCAAAGGATTTGATTATCACATTGAAGTCATGTCGCTTTCTGGTGATGAAGGACCGAAAAGGCAGAGCTATGAAACCCGCTGCAGTTGTGGTTTTGATGTGGCGAATTCAGGATTTATCATTAGCGAGCTGAATGCCATGGAGGGGGATATCTACAGGACTGTCAGTAATTAGCAATTTAAATCGCAACGATGAAAATATAACGTTGGTGATTAGTCCCTGGTAAACCCGCAGACAGGCGTCTACGGGTTTTTTCGCTTACATGGAGTAGTCATCAGCGAGTTAAGACGAACAACTGTAGTGAGAGACACCGCCAACATTAAACAGGGCTACAGGTCTTAGCTGATAATATCTGGCTTCGGTCTCAGGGGATTGCTCGTCATAGGGGTTATTCAAGATTGCTTGTAATTCTTCAAGCAGTTCATAGTTACCCAGCTCAGCCTGCTGATAGGCGGGTACCACCAACCATTCACGCCAGGTGTATTTGGGGTTTACTTTTTTCATTTTCTCAGCAATTGTCTGTGAATCGCCTGTTTCAGCTATTTTGAGCTGCCAGCTTTCCAGCCACTGTTGCCATTGTGTTTGAAGCTTTTCTGACAATGGCGTGTAAAACGCCTTACTGAGTGCTGCTGCGTCAGTGGGCAGTGCCGACAGTTCACGGAACAGCATGGTGTAATCCACGTATGAGTGGGCCATTAGTTGCAGTAATTGCATGGTGAGATCGGCATGATAGTGTTCCAGTCCAAGCTTAGCGGCCCACATAGCTTGCATTTTGCTTTCCATTACGTCAGAAAAACCGCTTTGAATCTCGTCCAAAGCCTGTAATTTATCTGGTGTCTGCGCCAGTAACGGCATAACAGCCCGGCAAAACATGGCAAAGTTCTTCTCTGCTGCAGCGGGTTGATTGAGAAAGGAAAAATGCCTGCCTCCTCCGGTCCAGGGCTGATACGCCGGATCAAACAACTCGCAGAAGCCAAAGGGTCCATAATCCAGGGTAAAACCACCACCGGCACAGTTATCACTGTTAAAGTTACCCTGGCAGTATCCCACCCGAATCCAGTTAGCCACCAGAGTGGTTAATCGTCCCCGAAATGCCACAGCCAGTTGCAGAATTTGTTCAGATAGTGGCTGGCTTGTATCTATTTCTTCCTGATATTCCCGGGCGATTAAATGTTGCACGATTTGCTCCAGCTCCTGCATTGCGTCAGGATGCTGTTGGCTGCGGGCTCTTCGGCCAAACAGTTCCAGTTGACCGACTCGCAAAAAGGATGGTGCAACGCGGGTGGAAATGGCCACCGGATTATCTACCAGAATTTCCGGGTCTTGTGAATCAGAGCCTTCCAGATACCAGGGGCGCTCTACCGTTTCAGCATAGGAAACAAACAGGCTCAACGAACGTGAGGTGGCAATGCCCAGCGCGTGCATGTGTTCCTGGGCGAGAAACTCTCTGACACTGGAGCGCAAAACCGCGCGGCCATCTGCGCCGCGACAATAGGGCGTGCGTCCGGCACCTTTTAGCTGCATCTCCATACGCTGGCCATTAAAAACGCCTTCCAGCACTGAAATTGCCCGACCATCACCATAGCCATTGCCGGTTTGAAAAGGACATTGTTGAATGTATTCAGTGCCGTAAATTGACAGCGCATAACCCGTGGCCCAGCCAACCCGGCGCATTGTCGCAGGAAGTTGCGACATATCGCCAGAGAACAGTTGCCGAAAACCATCTGTGTGTGCCAGTTCATCGGTAAAGCCGAGTTCTTCAAACAGTTTTTTACTGTGAGCGATATATCTGGGGGCTTTTATCGGCGTGGGCTTCACGGTGACATAGTGGCCTGAAAAGACCTGTCTCGGACGATAATCTTCGCCGGATGCCACGGTTGCCGGGTCCGGTGTCAGGTTATCCAGAAAAGAGTAATCTGCCAATTCGGCAAGATCGTCTAATGTCTTTACCGGGGCACGACTTTTATTGGATGGTAAGCTGCTCATAAACTGTCAATAACAGGGTTTAATACCTGATAGATTAACATTCCTGCACAATTGAAAACAGGTAAAGCGGCTCTGGGGAAATGATTAAACAGTGAAAAGGCGAAGTTTGTTCGCTTCGCCTTTTCGTTGTGGTCAACTGATACCTTCTGTCAAGGTCAGGATTTTTGTCTGCGACGCAATAATAGTGCTGGCAGCGACAGCATTATCAATAGCAGGGGGTTAAGAGCACCACCTGAAGAACCACCGTCGGAAGGGTTGTCAGAACCGCCACCATTACCGCTGTTGATCAGGGTATTTGGCGTGGGATTCAGGTCCGGGTTAGTGACAGTAGCCGAGTCTGTGACTACGATATCAGTGATCAGTACAAAATTCTCTTCATCCGGGTCTACGCCATTGGCGGCGTCATCTTCACTGTAATTATTCAGCGGGATCGATGTAGCCGCACCGCCCAAATTAAAACGGGGCAACTCGCTGATTTGATCAACAATATTCATGCCGTCGCCAATAACCTGGCCAAAAACGGTAAAACCGCCATTTTGTACATCCAGATTTTGGCTGTTGTCGGCGAGATTGATATACCACTGTGAGGTGGCGCTATTTGGATCTCCAGCCAGTTTTGCCATAGCAATAGTGCCACGCACATTCGACAGCTCAGGCTCATTCACTACCGGTACGCCGGTTGCGACATTATCCAGCGGTAATTCGTTGTTGTACTGAAAGCCTCCAGCCTGAATAACGAAGTCAGTTTCAAGACGGTGAACCACATTGTTGGCATAGGCACCGGAATTGACATATTCAAGGAAGTTTTCAACAGTTTCAGGTGTGTCCTCATCGAACAGGTTCACGCTGATGGTGCCCATATTGGTGCGAATTTCCACGACGGTTGCCGCAGCCTGACAACTTAGCAGGGCGACTGAAATAAAAGCGAGTATTGTTTTTAGCACGATTAGATTCTTATTCTGAGTGGTTAAAAAATTGGGGCTAATGGTAAGGAAACTACAAAGGTGTCAAAACTGTTTTCGTGTATCAATTTGTAACTTTTGAATTAGCATTCCCTTGATTGATAGTATAAGCCGTTTAAGGGCGCCGTTATACCGGGTGAGTGCATGAATGCTCATTTTGCGACCATGATGTCGGGAAACTTAGTGTCGTCATTTTATAACACAGCAAGACTACCTCGCTTTTGGTTTTGCTCAGAGTTTATTCGAAGTACTGAACCTCACTACCTTTATGTGCAGTCGGACACTCCGACAATAAGGTCAATATGATATCTGTTATTGCGCTCTAATTTGATTGGCAACGCAATCACAGAGCCATTGCGCAGATTGAGAATCCAGTATTCAAAAAGTTGGCGGGAACTGACCCACATTAAGTGGTTGTCTGCTATACTGCGCGCCAGCCAGCCTAACGGCTATTCTGACAACCTTAATTTTTGAGTACCCCCCTTTGATAAGTGCCGCCAATATCACCATGCAGTTTGGCTCTAAACCGCTGTTTGAAAACATCTCCGCTAAATTTTCCAATGGCAATCGCTATGGCCTTATTGGGGCCAATGGCTGTGGAAAGTCTACGTTCATGCGTATTCTTAGCGGTAAGCAAGCTCCTACTGCCGGAAATGTTTCTTTAGCACCGGGCACCAAGCTCGGGGTACTGAATCAGGACCAGTTTGCGTACGAAGAGATATCGGTGGTGGATACTGTGATCATGGGCGATACCGCGCTTTGGCAAGTGAAGCAAGAGCGCGATGCCATTTATGCCAAATCGGATATGACCGAAGAAGAGGGCATGCGAGTTGCGGATCTGGAAGTGCAATTTGCTGAGATGGATGGTTATACCGCCGAGGCGCGAGCCGGTGACATCTTGGCTGCAGCAGGCATTGAGGAAAGCTATCATTTTGGTTTGATGAAAGAGGTGGCTCCGGGACGTAAAGTGAGGGTGCTATTAGCGCAAGCCCTATTTGCTGAACCCGACGTGTTATTGTTGGACGAGCCTACCAACAACCTGGATATTTATACCATCCATTGGTTGGCGGAAGAGTTGAACAAGCGCAAATCCACCATGCTGATCATCTCGCACGATCGCCATTTTCTTAACTCGGTTTGTACCCATATGGCGGATATCGACTACCAGGATTTGCGCATCTTCCCTGGCAATTATGATGATTTTGTCGCTGCCGCCGCCTTAATTCAGGAGCAACTTCAGCACGAAAATGCCAAAAAATCTGCTGAAATCGAGGATTTACAAGCCTTCGTGGCCAGATTTTCCGCCAATGCTTCCAAAGCCAAGCAGGCCACTTCACGGGCCAAACGCCTGGAAAAAATTGAACTGGCGGAGATAAAAGCCTCCAGTCGACGTCGTCCTTATATTCAGTTTAAGCAACATAAAAAACTGCATCGCCTGGCCATTACACTGGATGGCATTGGCCATGGTTATCCGGATTTACCGCTGTTTAATGACGGAAACTTATTACTTGAAGCAGGCTCTCGTTTGGCGGTCATCGGTGAAAACGGTGCCGGTAAAACCACCTTATTAAAATGTCTCATCAATGAATTAACGGTTAATGAAGGGCGAATTAAGTGGGCCGAAAATGCCGCCATTGGCTATGTTGCACAGGACAGCAGCCGTGATTTTGATGGGGACTGGACTCTGTATGAGTGGATGTCTTTATGGCGCGGCGAAAAGCACGACGACATTCAGGTGAAAGCCATGCTGGGACGCTTGTTATTTAGCGCCGATGATTTTAATAAGAAAGTTAAGGTGTGCTCAGGTGGCGAGAAAAACCGTCTGCTCTTCGGTAAATTGATGCTGCAAGATATTAATGTTCTGGTGCTTGATGAACCCACTAACCACCTGGATATGGAATCAATCGAAGCCTTGAATGACGCCTTATTGCGCTTTGATGGCACCATTATTTTTGTCAGTCACGACCATGAGTTTATCTCTTCACTGGCAACCCAGGTAATAGAAATCAAAAATCAAAAACTGAACTACTTCGATGGTACTTATGATGAGTTTCAGGCCAGTAATGCCAGTCAGTAATATCAGTCGGAAATGGTATCGCGATAAATGACATTAGCCATTTGGGATTAACCACTGCCTGGATGATGAAATTTCGATATACTTTGTCAAAATTACCACCTGCCTTTAAGGCACCTTAGCCGTGACATAGACTTGTTAATATGACGACTGAAGCACCTAAGCGACTAAATAAATTTTTGAGCGATACCGGCGTTTGCTCGCGTCGGGAAGCCGATAAACTGATTGAACAAAAGCGTGTCACTATCAACGGTAAGTTGCCGGAACTGGGGACCAAAGTTCAGTCAGGTGATACGGTTAAATTGGACGGCAAAACGGTCGGTAGCGTTGCCAAAGACAAGTCTGACCGCATTTATATTGCCTATCATAAACCGATAGGGATCACCTGTACTACGGAGCGGCATGTCAAAGGCAACATCATCGATGCGATAGGCCACAAAGAGCGTATTTTTCCCATTGGCCGACTGGATAAGCCCTCTGAAGGGTTGATTCTGCTGACGAGTGATGGCGACATCGTTAACAAAGTCCTGCGTGCAGAAAATGCCCACGATAAAGAATATATCGTGACGGTTAATCAGCCGATTAGTGAGCGTTTCTTAACGAAAATGGCAAAGGGAGTACCGATTCTGGGCACGGTGACCAAACCCTGTAAGGTCAGTGCGAGAGGCAAATTCCAGTTCAGTATTATTCTGACACAAGGGCTGAACCGACAAATCCGTCGCATGTGCGAATTTTTGGGCTATGAAGTAACCAAACTAAAGCGCACTCGTATTATGCACCTGCAACTGGGCAAACTACCGCCGGGTAAGTGGCGCAACCTGACAAATCAGGAACTACAGCAATTAAAAGACGCGGTAAAACACTCCAGGAAAACCGCTTAGCACCCTATTGTCGGTGCAAGATATGCGACAGAACACGCGCGGCTAATTTAGTTTTTTACACCGACAACTGATAGGCGCAGATGCCTACCGAATTGGCCAGGTTTAGTGAGTCAATGCGACCACTGCCGGCAATGGTAAAAGCGTCGGCGTTCAGTGAATTCAGATCCTGCAGAGGCACACCTCGGGCTTCGTTGCCAAACAAATAGCAGTCGTAGTGGCTAAATTCAGGCTGGTTAATTTTCGTTCCCTGTAAATCCAGAAAGGCAAATTTTTGGAATCGTTGTGACAGCGCTTCAAGTGGGACATCGGTTTCCAGCGGCAGATGAAAGATAGCACCCATGCTGGCACGCACTACTTTTGAGTTAAAAGGGTCAACGCTATTTGGGCTGAGCAATAAACGAAAGCCACCAAACCAGACCAGATTACGGATAATGGTGCCGAGATTGCCGGGGTCCTGAACTTCGTAAAGATAAATACAGCGCTCGTTTGGTGTTACTGCGTTCGGTTTTTTATCTGGCGTGGGCAAAGGTACACAGGCCACGACACCCTGGGGTGTTTTGGTATCGCTGAGTTTGGCCATGTGTTTATCGCTGACCACTTCCAGTTGAAAATCAGCCGACAGAGTTTGTGCCCAATCAAGTCTGGATTGAGTGGCATATAACGTGATGCGCCGTTCATCTGCGACATCTTTGCAGGCTTTTTGCAGTTCCATGATGAGATGCTCACCCTCCACCAAATAATGACCAAACTCCGCACGGTATTTTTTTTGATGCAGTTTTTTAACATCGTCTAGTTTCATTTTTATGGGCCTGCTGTCGAGGGAAGCGTTTTGCAATTCAGGCCGGTGAGTTTACAATATTCGCCTTTTTTGCGATACCGGAGCAGGCAAACTTAATGGCGCGATCAAAAACCAGTAAAAAGTGGTTGGATGAACATGTTAACGATCCCTATGTGAAAAAAGCGCAAATGGATGGCTATCGCTCTCGCGCCAGTTATAAGTTGATTGAAATCAATGAAAAAGACGATCTGTACCGACCAGGCAGTGTGGTGGTGGATCTTGGTTCCGCGCCTGGTGGTTGGTCACAGATAGTAGCGCCTGTGGTGGGTGAGCGCGGGCGCGTGATCGCATCCGATATTCTGCACATGGATTCGATTATTGGCGTCGATTTTATTCAGGGGGATTTTACCGAAGAATCCGTTTACGACGCTATTTTACAGGCACTGGGTGGCGCCCAGGCCGATACGGTAATCTCTGATATGGCACCCAACTTAAGCGGTGTTAAAAACACCGATCAATATGCTGCGATGTACCTGGTGGAACTGGCTCTGGATATGGCACGCAACGTGTTAAAACCCGGTGGCAGTTTTTGTGCAAAAGTGTTTCAGGGAGTGGGCTACGAAGAATACGCAAAAGATTTGCGTAGCTCCTTTGACAAGGTCATCGTGCGTAAACCCGCAGCCTCTCGCCCCCGTTCCCGGGAAGTTTATCTGGTAGGTAAGGGCTTTAAAGGCTAATAGCCGGTAACTGATACCGGCCACGACTTTTAAGCGCGCCCTTTTTTCATGCGTTGACTTTGAGCAGCTCGCTTTTCGGTGCGCTTTTCTTTGCGATCGCGTTTATCAGGTGTCAATGAACCTTCTTTGAATCGTTGTTTACGCCTTGCTTTGTCTGCGGCCTTTTTCTCAGCGGCAGTGACCATTTCGGCTTTTTCTCTGGTCAGCATCTCGGGGGTTTCAAGGCTGATCCTGCCCAGCTTTCCGGCTTGCAGTTCAGTTATCAATACCTCACAGATTTTATGCAGGTTAACCCGGCCACCCGTCATGATTGCCCCCCGCTGCCTGGCCGCTGCTTCCAGAAACGCTAATTCGGTATCTGGCAGCTCTTCAAGTTTATAGTGTGCTTTCATCAATTCCGGGTAGGCCTTAATCAGATAATCGGCGGCAAAAAAACCAACATCATCAAATTCCATCGCGGTATTTTTGACAGCACCAGATGCCGCCAGGCGATAGATAGAGTTGGGATTTTCCTGCTTTGGCCAAAGCACACCGGGAGTGTCATACAGCACGATGCCATCACCAAGATTAATGCGCTGTTGGCTTTTGGTGACCGCAGGTTCGTTACCCGTCCTGGCAATGATGCGATCCGCAAGAATATTGATCAGGGTGGATTTGCCGACATTGGGAATGCCGGTGATCATGGCATTAATGTGTTTTACTGAGGAGTCTTTTTGCGGAAATTGCTTGCGAATCAACCCCAGTATTTGCTTGCTGCCTGCAGGTTTGTCATTGGACGTAGTAATAGTCATGACCCCGCGCTGGCGTTCTAAATCTTCCTGCCAGCGGCGGGTTATGTCTGGATCTGCGAGATCAAACTTGTTGAGAATTTTAATACAGGGCTTTTCGCCCCGAATTTTAGCAATTTCAGGGTTTTCACTGGAGTAGGGAATGCGCGCATCCAACACTTCAATCAGGATATCTACCTGACTTAACGACTCTTTTATTTCTTTCAGGGCTTTGTGCATATGCCCCGGAAACCACTGTAACGCCACGTCGACTTCTCTTTAAATCACTCTTGCGGGTATTCTACTGTATTGCTGCTGTATAAGCACCCGTGCAACAGTAGCTGTCCGTCAGGAATGGGTAACAGAGTGGTTATTGCAATAGCAGTGATTAGGCTACTCCATGGTGGAATAGCTGTTGCAGGTGACTGATTAAGCTGTTAATTTTTTCAAACTCAGCCTTAACAGAGCCACTTAATACAATGCTTACATCACTTTTTGGTAGTCATCGCCCGACCATTTTTCGCCCGTTGGCGTTGTATTGTCAGTTAATCCCGGGGCTGATTCTGACATTCGCAATGACCGTTGCTCATGCAGAAGATACATCTTTGCAGGCCTGGCAATCAGCGCCGGATTTGCCGTACCGCGTTCAGGAGATTTATCCGACGGTTTATAACGACCATATCGTTGTTGCGGGCGGTTTGTCGCCTGATGTGAATGAAAACCGGATTGGGGTATCCGATCGCGTGGTGGCCTATAGCCTTAAAAAGCAGATCTGGATAGAAGCGCCCAGGTTGCCTGAACCGCGCCATCATCCGATGCTGGTAGCGGTGAAAGATCGCTTATTTTCATTTGGCGGATTTACTCTTGATGTGAAGGGCATGTGGCATAACAGTGTGGATGTATATGAGCTGGTGGCTAATCCGGACGCGTCAGAAAAACCCAAACTGCAATACGGCCAGTGGCAAAGAATAGCGCAATTACCGGCGCCGCAGGCAGAAACCTTAAGTGCCGTGCATGAGGGTAAGGTGCATCTTACCACAGGACGAACCCCCATTAATGGCGAAAGGAACAGCCAGTGGATTGAGCAAACAGATGTGAACACTCACTATATCTTCGATCCACAAAGCTTGTCGTGGTCACAAGGGGCCGGTGTCCCCACTGCGCGTAATAGTGCCTGTAGTGTCATAGTGAATGGCAACTGGCATACCATTGCAGGCAGAACGGTCTCAGGGGGTAATTTGGATAATCACGAAGTCTATAATTTTGCCACTAAAAAATGGCAAACACTGGCGCCATTACCGCAAGCTCAAGGTGGGTTAGCCTGTGCCGCACACAAGCAATATATCTATGTGTTTGGTGGCGAGTATTTTGACAATGGCGGCGGTGTTTATGCCGAGGTTTGGCAATACGACATTGCAAGTGACAAATGGCAGGCCGCTGGCACTATGCCGAAGCCCCGGCACGGCCTTGGTGCACTGAGTGTAGCTGGTGATATTTATGTGATTGCCGGTGCTTTGCAAGCCAGTGGCAAACAAACCAGCGCCATTATGAGTGTCTTTTCACCGGAAAGATTGCAAGCCCAGAAACACTAATCTTCCTCAGGGTAAAAACAACGCTCGACGGCTTCTGTGTCGGATAATTTGCTAATGATAAACAGGTGGTCGCCCTTTTTCAGTTTGGTACTGCCTTTGGGAATTAAGGTGGTTTTTTTGCGGGCAATGATGGCCACTACGGCGTAGTCCGGTAGGTCCAGTTCACGGATGGTTTTGTTAACCGCTATAGAACGTGCTGACAGCTCAATTTCAATGAGCTCTCTTTGACTTTTTGCAATATTAACAATTTCTAAGGTATTCGAAGAACGGGTTTCATTTTCCAGCACCAGGCCTAATTTTCGCGCGGCAAACGGCAAGGTAGAACCTTGCAGTAGGGTGGATATCAGAACGATAAAAAATACCACATTGAAGATCAGTTCGGCGTAAGGCATTCCGAAAATTAGCGGGAAAATGGCCAGAATGATAGGTACTGAGCCGCGCAATCCTACCCAGGAAATTAGCAGGGACGCCTTGAACGAGAAACGGGTAAGTAACAGTATCGGCATCACCACCAGTGGTCGTGCAATAAAAATCAGGACACAGGCGATCAGTAGCCCTTCTTTCCAGTGAATAAATAGTTCTGTGGGGGTGACCAGTAAACCGAGAATAACGAACATGGCGATTTGCCCTAACCAGGCCAGGCCGTCCAGAAAGACAAAAGTGTTGCGTTGATAGGCAAAGCGACTGTTACCTACAATGACACCGGTAATAAAGGTCGCTAAAAAGCCGCTGCCATTCAGGTTGGCCGCGACACCAAAGGCCAGTAACCCAAACAGCATAACAAATACCGGATACAAACCGGTGGCCATCAGGGTAACTCGTCGACATAACCACACGGCAATACCACCTACAGCAAGCCCTACCAACGCTCCCACACCCATCTGACTGCTGAACAACAGCAACAGATCTTCTGGCTGTGTTGTGGTGTCCTGAATAAGTGTAATCAGCCCAATCGTGAGAAATATTGCCATCGGATCGTTTGAAGCGCTTTCCAGCTCCAGAGTGGATTTGAGTTTAGAGGGGATGCTGATCCCGGCATTGCGCAATACCGAAAAAACCGCGGCTGCGTCAGTAGAGCCGACAATGGCACCGAGCAGCAAGCCTTTGTATAGCGGCAAATCCAGGATATAGGTGGCCGCCAACCCGGTGAGGGCCGCAGTGCCAATCACCCCTATCGTCGCCAGCAATGCGGCTGGTTTCCAGGCCTGTTCAATCGATTTTTTTGAGGTCTGTAAGCCACCATCAAACAGGATCAGAATAAGGGCTAACGTACCAATGGCGTGAGCTGCATCGGCATTGTCAAAAAGAATACGACCGATCCCATCTTCGCCTGCCAGCATGCCGACGCCGAGAAATAATACTAAAACCGGGACCCCAAAGCGCGGTGATAATTTACTTGCCAACACACCGATAATAGCGAGTACGGCACTGAGTAAAATAATGTGATCAACTGCGAACATTTTGGGGTCCTTTTTCAGATTAAGGCATGTGTGCCAACGAAGCCTTGATTTCTTCGGCAGTGGGCTTCAACTGCGCTTTACCTTGTTGTTCTCGTCTTGTTCCCAGCCAGTAAAGTAATCCTGAGGTGATGAATAATGTTGAGGACGTTCCAATCACTACCGCAAACGCCATAGGCACGGCAAAACTCTCGACGGCATCACCACCAAAAAAGGCCATGGGAAGCAACACTAATAGTGTGGTCATTGAGGTAAACAGGGTTCTGCTCAATGTGCTGTTAATGGCATCGTTGATGATATTGTTTAACGGTTTGGTTGCATCTATTCTCAGAAGCTCCCGGATACGGTCAAGTACCACAACTTTGTCATTTATCGAGTAACCGATCAGCGCCAATAACGCGGCAACTGCCGTAAGGTTAAATTCAATCCCTGTCAGGGCGAAAAAACCAATGGTTTTCGTTAAATCTAACATCACAGTCAAAAGTGCCGCTGTGGCAAAGTGCGCTTCGAATCGGGCCCAGAGGTATACTAGCATACCTGCACCGGCGATCAGCAATGCCAGAATGGAAAGCTCAGCAAAATTACCGCTGACTTTTGGGCCCACCATATCCACCTTATCAAAGCGCACCTGGCTGTCAGCCTGGGCGATGGCCCTTTTTAACTGCTCGATGTGATTGCTGTTGTGGCTTGCAGGATTGTCGGCATCGGTGGAGCTTACAACCGGAGCCCTGAGCAGGTAGTGGTGCGCGCTGCCATATTCCTGAATGGCCACCTGTTCAAAGCCATTGCTGCGAATCACCTCCCGCAAAGCTTCCGTTGATAATTGTGGTGACGTCAGTTCGATCATAGTGCCACCAGTAAAATCAACGCCGTAATGCAACCCCGGTCTGGCAAACAAACCCACTGACAGCAAAGTTAACAGCAGCGACACCAGCAGCGCCATTTTGCGCGCCGCCAAAAAGTTAATACCGCGCAGTTTGTCACTTAGCCTTAACAACGGTGACGAAAAGGTCAGGGATGAACGGTCCCGCTGGTCAACTCTTCTGAATTGCACTGCACGCAACATCATCATTTTTGTAAGCGCAACTGCCGTAAATACCGAGGTAATCAAGCCTAATGCAATGGTGATGGCAAAGCCTTTTACTGGTCCGCTGCCAAACATAAATAGCAAACTTACAGCAATCAGGGTAGTAAAGTTAGAATCTACAATGGTTGCAAACGCTTTGTTGAATCCTACTTCAATGGCGCTTGTGGCAGGCCGTCCGTTTCGGCTTTCTTCCCTGATCCGTTCATTGATCAGAATGTTAGCATCTACTGCCATACCCATAGTCAGAATTAAGCCCGCAATACCCGGCAGGGTTAATGTGGCACCGAATAAGGTGAGGGCCCCAAACACCAATGCGATATTAATACACAAGGCAAAACTGGCAATCGCGCCCCAACGGCCGTATATCGCCACCATAAAAACCAGCACCAGCAGTGCGCCTGCCACACCGGTTTCAATACCAGCCTGAATGGCATCACTACCGAGATCGGGGCCTACAGTGCGCTCCTCAATGACGGTAAGTGGTACAGGTAATGCTCCGGTTCGCAGCATCAGCGCAACGTTAGATGCTTCCGGTAACGTGAAATTTCCGGTAATTTCGCCGCTGCCTCCGGGGATTGGACTATTGATCACCGGGGCGGTGACCACTTTATCATCCAAGACAATGGCCAGTGCCCGGCCAATGTTGTCGCGCGTCATCATAGCGAATTGTTTTGCCCCCGCACTATCCAGGCGGAAGGTAACAACCGGTTGTCCGGTTTCGCTGCTCAAGGTCCCGGCGGCATCAACGATGTGTTCGCCTTCCAGGGCGATTTTTTGTTCCAGCTGATAGAGGTGGCCACTGTCATCAGGCTTTACCATCGTCTGCCCGGATTGATTGTTAACGACCCAATGAAAACTCATTTGTGCAGTAGTACCCAGCAGTTCTTTGACCTGGGTTGGGTCTGATACCCCGGGCATTTGGACTAAAATAGCATCACTGCCCTGCAGGGTGACATTGGGTTCATTGAGTCCTGTTTCGTTGAGGCGCTTTCGCACCACTTCGACACTGCGGCCCAGTGCATCTTTTAACAGCTTGCTGGTGTACAGTTCACTGAGCTGAACAGTAACTTTCGCCTGCTCTATATCAATTTGCAAAGCGCTGCTTCCCGAGGGTTGCGCAGAAACCGAATAGGCTAATTCTCTTACTTTGCGCGCATCTTCCTTATGGCGTAGTACAAAACTCATTTCACCTTTGCCAGAAGCCGGTTTACGGGTATATCGGATATTTTGCTGACGTAGTTCGCCTAATAAATCTTCGCTAAAGCTGCTCAGCTGCTTTTCAAAAAGAGCCTCGGTATCCGCCGCAAGTAACAGGTGCGAGCCACCTTGTAAATCCAGACCAAGGGAAAGCGTATTGGTGCTATACCATTCGGGTAATTGCTGTTTTATGTTGTGTGGCAATAGGTTCGGTGCTGCACTGAGTAATCCCAGCAATACGATCAGCAAATACACTAAGCCACGAACTGAAAATCGTGTCATTTTTAAATTCCTGAAATAAATAAAATACAAGGCAAAGGGCGCTTTAATTCGCCGAATCACCGTTTGAATCTGTTTAGGTCAGGATGAGGGGAGGGCCTCTTGGGTTGTGGCGATAGAGTGGGGCAACATTGAGGGCCGTGACCTGCAAAAGTGCGTCATGGACACTAAACCTTTCAGAAATTACCGGGGAATTGTTGGGCAATGCGACCTTGGAGTCGTCGTCACCGTCATTGCTATCAAGCCTGGTGCTATTTAAGCGTAATGTGTACTGATTGCCAGAGTAACTGAATTGAGCATAGGGTGAATCTTCGGTAACCTCGGCCTGATTAGCCACCTGACCGGTCTGAAAACTGGCGCTAAACACCATGCACAACAATACCCACACCAAAAATTGTGGCGCGTGCGAAGTTAACCTATTTAAGGAATTAGCGGTTTTCAAAAGCAAGTCTGCTCTGGGTTAAACAATAGATTCAGCTCAATGGGTGCAAGATACCCAATGTGGGGTGTATTGTACATTAATCAAGTTACATAGACTTGTAATGGGTCGGTCCTATCAATTTGTTGAACTGCTTATTGTCGAAACGATAGCAATACCATGGCTCTGGTTTGCCGGTAATATTGGATATCACTTCATGACTAAAGGTAGCGCCGAGTTTTTCGGTGGCCTTTTGTGAGCGGATGTTGAGTGGTGCAATATGAAACCATACAACATCAAAGAATTGATAGGCATAAGACATCATCAACTGTTTGACTTTGAAGTTGGTATTGCCGCCCCAATGCTTTCGAACAATAAAGGTAAATCCGATGGAGATGTCGTCATCATCTTCATAGAAATAATACCTGGATGTGCCGATTATTTCGTCGTCATTCGTATTGTCGGTGATAACTATTGTGGCATTAGAAGCGATGGCTTTGTCGAACCAGCGTTGAAATACCGATTTTTCGTGGCGATCTTTGCTTGGGTGTCCTTCCCAGAACTTTTTATCCGATGCGCATTGATAAAGTTCGTCAAAGTCGTTTACTCGCAACGGGCGAATGGAGAAGGTATCTCCCTTCAAATGAGGCTGAAAATTGAATTTACCATTCATGGGATGTAACCCTTACGCATTATTTTTTTGCTCATAATCGACGAAAAGTTTCTTATTGTATTCTAAAACATGCCATTGTCCGATGAATCCGGCAAGAAACGGCTTGTCTTCACTTCGGAAAGAATATGCTGTTTGGGTGCAGTTTACGTTATCTTCCTCCACTAAATATGCGGCAAACTGGCCGGCATCCGTTGTGAGTGGATTCATGATGGCCTGCCAGCTTGTGTGGGAAACTGACTCCCTGAGCGCAGGTCTTACAGTAACACTTTGATAACGTCCGGTTTCAGGATCTGACCATAGCTTTATTCTGGTCAATACTTCCTTCAAGTTTTGATACAGTAAGAGGTAATCGCCTTTATCTTCACGTTTTTTGCTCCATGAAAACGATAAAAATCAGCGAATGAGTATTGCTGGCCATCTGGCATTTTTAAAATACCATTTGCAGCCCCTTCTTTACCATGTGACAAAACCTGGCAGAGGGTTAATTCAGCTACGTTTTCACACTTTAACTTTTCAAGTTGTTCAATAAATTGGCTTTTTCCTACCAGGTGTCTGTCACCCATGATATTCCATTCGATATCATCTGTTACATGTTCTGTTAAAAACTCGATATCAGCCTTTGCAAAGGCAATATTGAATTGCGTTAAAAGAGCCATTTTAGGTGAGTTACCACAATTAGGTGTTGAAACAATCTTTGTCATATTATTTCTAATTTCGTCTTACATAACCGCAGCATTTAATGCTGCTATATCGATCTTTTTCATGTTCATCATAGCTTCGAAAGCTTGTTTGGCTTTCACCAGATCTTTACTGGTTGTTAAATCGAGTAGTCTTTTCGGAATGATTTGCCACGAAAATCCCCAGCGGTCTTTGCACCAACCACATGCGCTTTCGCTGCCACCATTGTCAATAATCCTATGCCAATAATGATCTGTCTCCTGCTGGTCATTGGTCACCAGCATAAAGCTTACCGCTTCATTAGGTTTGAAGTATTCCCCACCATTTAAGCCAATGAACTTACGTCCCAATATAGTGAACTCAACGGTTAGTTCACTGCCTGTTTGTCCACCACCTGGAATATCACAAGGCGCGGTATTTATTCGCTCAACATGGCTATCGGGAAACGTAGCCGCGTAAAACGCCGCGGCTTTACTGGCTTCACCATGATCAAACCATACACAAGTTACAAGTTCTGTCATAATTATCCTACTTTAGGGGTATTGATATTCGCCACATTCAATCATGCACTAACCTTCAACCTTCTCAGGAAGTGGAAACAACGGCCTCACCTCTACTGTGCCTTTTTCCGCTGGGGGTAAACGGGCTGCTATTTCTAATGCTTCATCTAAATTTTCTACATCCACAATATAATAGCCGCCAAGCTGCTCTGTGGTTTCAGCAAAGGGGCCGTCCGTGATTTGTCGCTTACCATCACGAACTCGCAAGCTGGTGGCTGTGGTAATTGAGTCCAAAGGGGCGGCAGAGACTAATTTTCCCTGCGCAGCGAGTTCTTCACTTATACGCATAGATTTTTGGAAGCAGGATTGCATTTCTTCTTCCGTCCAACAATTTTCGTCACTGTAAATCAATAACATATATTGCATTTTGTGCTCCTTATTTATCTGCGGAATCGGGCGCTTCACCCGGTAACATTACCATCCAGGCAACGCCAAATTGGTCGGTAACTTGGCCATAAAGTGGTGACCAAAAGGTTTCTGTTAAAGGCATATTGATTTGGCCATTTTTTGCCAGCGCATTAAAGACTCTGTGGGCTTCGTCTGGATCATTTAGGGTTAACGCCAGACTAAAACCACTTATCTCGGTGCCATCACCACAGCCGTCCGAGGCGAATAATTTGATGTTAGCGATACTAAATTCGCAGTGCATGACTTTATCTTCAAAGCCTGGCGTTAATGCATCTTCTGGCAGCGGTTCGGGGCTGTCACTAAAGCGCATTAACATACTAATACTGGCACCTAAGTGCTCCTGGTAATAGGTGAGTGCTTCTTCGCAGCGACCAGAAAAAAACAGATAACTGTTCATAGTGGCTTGTTGCATACTGTTTTGCATCGTGACAGTGTCGCGCAGGCATTGTTCTTTCTCGGCAATTTCGCCAGTAGTATCCCAGTCGGCATAATCTTCCATAGAATAGAAAGGACGAATTTCTATATCCGAATCTTCTAACATGGGATTAGGGCACTTTTTCACCCACTCGATGGCTTGTTCGATGGAATCGACATTCCATATCCAATAACCAGCTATCAGTTCATTAGTTTCAATAAAAGGCCCCTGGACAACTTCACGTTTGTTACCACTGAAGCGCACTCTAAAGCCTTGATTACTGGGTTTTAAACCATCACCGGATTCCATAATTCCCGCTTTTACCAGCGTTTCGTTAAACTCACCCATGGCATTCATGAGCTCTTGAGTAGGCGGAACCCCTGCTTCTGAGCTATCCGTTGCTTTGACTATTACCATGACTTTCATAAATTTTTCCTGTTGTAGTTAATGATTGTGTTTGTATTGATTAATCGAATGAACCAAAAGCTAATCGACAAGAAATGAAAATATTTTTAAAAAAATTTATAAAAGTGAGTTACTGGCTTTTTAGTTGCGCTAATTTTTGTACTAAAAAACGTTTTTCCGGGGCTTGTTTGACTAACACTAATGCTTGCTCAAAGGCTGCAATGGCAGAAGAGATTTGACCTGAGCGGACAAGTAATTCGCCACGAGTCGAATGGAGTTTGTGATAGTCTTGCAATGCTCCACTGGCTAGTATGCTATCTATTATTTTAAGCCCGGCTTCTTCACCATCACGCATAGCAATCGCCACAGCTCGATTAAGCTCAACGACGGGAGATGGTTCTACTTGGAGTAAAAGGGAATAAAGCCTGATGACCTGGTTCCAGTCTGTGATACCCGTTGATTTAGCGTATTCCGCGGCAATAGCGGCTTGTAGTGTGTAGCTGCCAACCTGACCGTTGGTAAATGCTTGCTGGACTAAGGCCATGCCTTCATCAATATAGGTTTGCAGCCATAGGCTTCGATCCTGGTCTTCTAACAAGATAATATTACCGTCGGCATCGGTACGGGCATACCGTCTGGATTCATGCAGCAACATTAAGGCTAACAGCCCCATAACTTCTGAGTCGGGCAATAACGATAAAACTAAGCGGGCAAGGCGAATAGCTTCATTAGACAGGTCGACACGTAACAGCGAGTCGCCATTTGACGCTGCATAGCCTTCGTTAAAGACTAAATAGATCACCAATAAAACCCCTTCGAGTCGCTCTGGCAATTCAGTAATCTCTGGAATAACAAAAGGTATTTTCGCTTTCTGAATTTTATTTTTCCCTCTGACAATACGTTGTGCCATTGTAGAAGGCGATACCAGGTATGCGCTGGCAATTTCTTCTGTAGATAAGCCACACACTTCACGTAAGGTCAAAGGGAGTTGAATTTTCGGATCTATAGCCGGATGACAACATGTAAAGATCATACGCAATTGATCGTCTTCAATCTCTTGTGTGCTGACTTCGTGATTGTATTCTTCAAGCTCACTGATTAATCGTTGCACGTCAGCTTCTAGTTCACTGAAGCGTTTGTTGCGTCTGAGGGTATCTATGGCTTTAAAACGAGCAGTTGAGATTAACCAGGGGGTTGGATTGGCCGGTATGCCCTTATTCCCCCAGGAATCGAGGGCGACTGAAAACGCTTCGTGCATGGCTTCTTCGGCTAACTCAAAATCACCGAGCAAGCGCACTAACGTGGCAAGTACTTTACCTGATTGCTCTTTGTATAGCTGAGATAGCTGCTGATTAATTGCGGTATTCACTGACTTCAATTTTGAGTGACAACTAGAAGGCCTGAGCTTATTTGAGCAACTATCGACCTAACAATCAAGCAGTTGGCAAGCAACAATATTGGGGTGGGGCGTAATACCAAGGATTGCTTCTTTAGTCCGGCAACTTAAAAATTACCAAGGCCCAGATACAACACTATTTTGTCTGGAACAAAATAGGACAGCTTTAGCTGGCTTGCGAAGCATGGCCCGAAGGGTGAAATACAGGATGTATTTCATACTTGAACCGGCACAGTATTGCTACCGGCGGATTTTGAAAAGTTTGCGTGTATTTTAGTTTAACTAAATCAATAGTTTAAAAATCGAAAAAGACACTTTGCAAATTCTTTGCATAGCCAGCAAAGTATTCAACTCGGTCTCTTGGTCAACAAGCTCAATAGAAGTGCGTTGTTCAAATCATAATTTTAAATTAGAAAAATTGTCATAATGTGCGCATAATATGAGCATATAATGTGGAGGTGTTTATGAATGTTACTCTTGGTTCAGAATTTGAAAAACGCATAAATGAGAAAGTTGCCTCTGGCCTTTATACCTCAGCCAGCGAAGTAATCAGAGATGGTTTGAGGTTGCTTTTTGAAAAAGATGTATCGAAGCAACAACAACTAGAAATATTACGTGAAGAGGTTGGCAAAGGCTTTCAGCAATTGGCTAACGGGCAAACTTCCGATAAGTCTGCGCTGGATATTTTTGCTGATGTGAACAAAGAACTAGATGGCAAGCTATAAACTTTCTGAGCTTGCAGAAGAAGACTTGCGACTCATATCTGCAAGAACTATTGAAGATTGGGGTAGGTCCCAGGCAGAAAAATATGTGTTGCTTCTTCATGAAGCAATGACACAAATCGCCAATACTCCTTATATTGGTAAAAACAGGCCTGAAATATTTCCTGAGGCGAAGAGTTTCCCTGCGCAAAAACACATTGTCTATTATTGGAAGTCTGATGTAGGGATAGAAGTTGCGAGGATTTTGCACCAAAGAATGGACCCACTTTCAGCTTTCGAATGAGTTCAATTGACGAACAATTACAAGCTATAGAGGAAGAACTCGCTGACCTTGAGAGTCGAAAGCAAATTTTAATTGAGCGTAAATTTAGTCTTGAGAAAACCCACCAATCACAGAATCCTTCAAACACCGACAAAATATCTGCTGAAGAAAGAATATCTATATTTACGGATCTGTTCACGGGAAGGAGTGATGTTTTTGCTTTAAAGTGGGAGAACCTGAAAAGTGGAAAGTCTGGTTATTCTCCAGCGTGTCATAATGAGTGGATACAAGGGATTTGTAACAAGCCCTATACCAAATGTACAGATTGCAAAAATCAAAACTTTAAAGAACTAAACGAGCAGGAAACCTATAAACATCTCACCGAAATGTAGGTAATTGGAACCTATGCTCTCGGACGTTCAGGTGTGTGTAGGTTTTTGGCAATCGATTTTGATAAATCCGATTGGCAACTCGCGGTTAAATCGACAGCTGAGGCTGCAATCACGGTGGACATTCCACACGCTATAGAAATCTCACAATCCGGTAACGGTGCCCACCTATGGGTATTCTTCAGCGAAAATGTTCCAGCAAAGCTTGCCCGTCGCCTTGGTTTCTTGCTCTTAGATAAAGCAATGGAATTGTGTTCAAGCTTAACGTTTGATTCTTATGATCGCCTGTTCCCCAACCAAGATTTATTGCCAGAAGGCGGATTTGGGAATTTGATTGGTTTGCCTTTACAACAAAAGCGCAGAAAAAGTGGCTTCACTGAATTTGTTACAGCCAATTTGGCTCAAATAGAAGATCAATGGCAGTTCTTAAAACATTTGCCGAGAATGAGCCATTTAGAAGTTGCTCAGATGGTCAAATCAGAATCTGATGATCAACCCATGGATGAGCTGCCGTGGGAAAGGCAATCGGTATCAACATTAATAATTCCAGACTGCCCTCAGGAATTAACGATTGTGAGAGCAAATCGGTTGTTTATTTCAGTAGCGAGTTTACCTTCCAAGTTGGTTAGTTGCATTCGAAGAATAGCCAGTTTCTCCAATCCTGAATTTTTCAAAAAACAGGCGTTACGGTTTTCTACTTACGACACACCAAGATTTATCAGTCTGGCTCGAATAGAAGGAGACTACCTTTCAATACCTCGCGGCTGCGAGGATGACTTGATTGATTTGCTACGGTCCCAAAACATTAAGCCACATTTCGATACAAAAACAGTAAAGGGGAACAGGCTAACCAAAATCAAGATGACTTGCAGGTTGAGGAAGGAGCAAGCCAAAGCCGTTAATAAGATTTTAAAGCACGACATTGGTATCTTGCATGCACCTACAGCTTTCGGCAAAACGGTCACAGCAATTGGTATTATCGTTAAACGAAAGACAAATACGCTGGTACTCGTCCATAACAAGCAATTAATCGATCAATGGCGGGAGCGTATAAACACCTTTACTACTGGCATCCAATGTGGAGTGCATATGGGTGCTAAGAAGTCTGTCTCGCATGAAGTGGATATCGCGACCTACCAGAGCTTGATAAATCGGAAAGACAACAAGGTAAATTCAATACTACATAACTATGGACAAATCATCATAGACGAATGCCACCATGTTCCAGCGGCAAGTTTCGAGCTGGTTCTTTCTGAAACTTCTGCAAGGTACATTGTTGGACTAACCGCAACGCCCAACAGGCAAGATGGCTTGCAGAAAATCATGTTTATGTTAGCGGGCAAAGTGAGGCATCGCGTTTTAGATGAAGCTGATAAAAGCTTCACACAGACAGTGTTTGTCAAAACTAGAAGTGCTGAGTTTGCTAGGTCAAACGAGGACGATTCGAAGCTGCATATCAGCGAAATTTACCAATGGCTGAGTGAGGATGAACAGCGCAATGTCATGATTATTGATGATGTTATTGCCTCAGCAAATGAAGGCCGCTATTGTCTTCTGTTAAGCGAAAGGCGTGGTCATGCAGAAAAACTGTTGAATATGTTGGTTGAACAGGGTTTGAGGTGTGTTTTATTAACAGGTGGCATGAGCGCCAGGCAAAGAAAGGAAGCAAATGAAAGACTGCCCAACTCACAAGTGTTGGTTGCAACCGGAAAATACATAGGTGAAGGTTTTGATTTTCCCCGACTGGACACTCTTTTTATTACATTACCGATTTCGTGGAAAGGCACACTTGCTCAATACGCTGGTCGTATTCATCGTACTTTTGATGATAAAGAAGAAGTTCGCATTTATGATTATGTAGAAATCAACGAGCCAATGTTAAATCGTATGTATCAAAAGAGAGAAAAAGGGTATTTGGCGTTAGGCTACGAAATTAATAAAGCTTGACTATTTGAAGCCCAAAACACGGCTAAATACGGTTCTTTAGGTCAGCTAAAATTACTAAGTGAATCGCCCCGGTAAATTCGGAGGCGGATTTGTTTGAGCTATGCTGCCGCATGTTCGCCTAATTGTCGATAATAGTTTTCCTCATATTCAACAGGTGGAATATCACCGATAGGTTGTAGCAGTCTCTTGTTGTTGAACCAGTCAACCCAATCTAGGGTGGCAAGTTCAACTTGCTCCAGCCCTTTCCATGGGCCATCTTTGTGGAT